>CAYWOD010000332.1:0-2541 GCA_964459805.1 uncultured Pirellulales bacterium | reverse complement strand
CCAGGCTGGATTGTCCAGCTTGCTCACATCAGCTTCGCTTGGCGCACTCATAAACACCTCCTTTCTTAAATTATCTATCCGTATTCAATTTTCCCTCGTGTCCTATGATAATTGAAGAAGTTTATGTGATTTTGTCGACATCCGCAATAAGGGATAAGTGCTTGTCACATAAACAGTTATCAACCCAGAGGTAAGACAATGCAAGCTCGTCTTAAATTCTGTTGTCAGAATAAAAAATGTCCTGATCACGGCAAACGTGGCGCAAAAAATCCAACCGTGTGCGGCTGGTTCGGCAAAACACGCCTTCGTGCTCTCTGATTGAATGGTTAATCCTTCCAGCCGTTCAATCGTGGCAGGACACGAGGCAATTTTCAACGAACTATCAAAATTTAAAAATAAAAACCAATTCTCCTTAGAAAAGAAGCAAATCCCTTCCTCCAAAGGATTGGTTTCAAACTACTTTAAATTATCACAGCCAAGAAGTTTGTCAAATAAAATATTCGTATGTGCCTATTCGTTAAGGCTATTCGCATACATAAAAAAGGGCTTAATGGTCTCGGTATATTTCTTCAGTAACTTATCTTGCGAGGCTGGTGAATCAGCAGTCATCACAACACCCAGACAAATCACCACCGCAGCAAGGTACATCAATATGCGACTCATACTCATCTTCTATTATCTCCTCAAAAGGTCTCTCAAATCATAACTGTAAAACCCGGTTTGGGCACAGGATAACTGCCGTCGGCCTTAGGCGTGGTCGGCGGTTCCATACCATCGTAACATTGTTCCGGCCTAGGCGGGTAATAGAAATCGGACTGATTGATACGCTTCCAGGTAACCTCCTTACCGGTGTAGCAGGAGATTTGCCCCATAACGGTTATCATTGTGCTGCGATTCATATAGTCGCCGTTGTTGACAGGCTTGCCGGAGCGAATCGCCGCAAAGAGCACATCGTGTTCTCTCTGATGAGCATCGCACCTGCCCTGCCATCGCCAGTTTGTTTCGCCCCAGATTTGGCACCGCGTAATAGAAGCCCTGCCTTTGCTGCCATACACGATGCTGGAAGAATTATTGTAGCATCCGGTCGTAGTACGGCAGAAAGCGTAGATGGGCATGCCATTCTCAAGTTCATAAACGACCGAATGGTGGTCGAACACATCACCATAGATTGGTTCTACCATCGAAGAGCGTCCGCCCAAACCGTGACATTTTACGGGGGCTTTGTTTCCCAACACCCAACTGGCACGGTCCATATTGTGCACCAGCGACTGGACGACATCATCTCCCGACAGCCAACGGAAATGGTATTGTGTGCTGCACTGCCATTCGAGTTCCGAAAGTCCCGGTTTGCGCGGGATGATAACATACGGGCCGCGGAGGAAGTTTTCCTCAATAGAGACCACATCGCCGATGGCACCGTCGTGGATACGTTGTACCGTTTCGACATAGCCGGTGTGATAGCGGCTGTGCAGACCGGAAACCAGGCACAAGCCTTTCTGCTTTGCCAGTTCAGAGGCCTGTTGCATTAGCTTTACCCCAGCCGGATCGATGCCGTGAGGTTTCTCCACGAACACATGCTTTGAAGCCTTAATTGCGGTCATAGCGTGGAGCGGATGGAACTTGGCTGCGTTTGCAATCAGCACTACGTCCGAGGAATCTATCACGTGCTTGTAGCCGTCGAAGCCGGCAAAGCAGTGGTCGTCATCTACAATGACCTGTTCCGGTTTCTGCTTTTTCAGCAGCTCACGCTTGGCTTTGACACGGTCCATAAAGATATCACACATCGCAACCAGCCGCGCACCGGGATCGGCGGTGAGCGCCTGAGCGGCAGCGCCGGTGTTACGTCCGCCGCAGCCAATCATACCCACACGGATGATATCGCTGCCTGCGGCAAAAACACTGCGACTGATGCCAAGTGCGCCCGAGACGGCAGCCGAAGCGGCCACGGTCGAGGTTTTCAGAAACTGCCGACGGTTGAAATTGGATTTGTTGATAGATTTATTCTGTCTAGTAGACATAATTAGATCCTTTCATTCAGGTTTAATTTGTCGTAACCGTTCACGGGTACTTTGAGCATGCTGGGTAACGAACCCAACATTAAAATACCCAGCTTTCAACCTATCCGTTCATTCATAACACATTCCAAGTTGTCGTTCATCGGAGGCAAGGCCCATATTTGCCCGCGCGATTTGCCTTGGGGACGCCTTTTGGAATGGTGCAGTCTGCAAGATCCTTCATGTACTTCTGATACAAATCCAGGATTTCTCGGTCCGAGATGGCGGTAGTAACGACGCACCGCGAGCGAGCCCTTGCCGTCTCTCCGGCCTTCACATCACAAACAAAGAGTGACAAATACAGGGAATAGTGACTTTCCCCCTGGTAAGGTGTCGCTATCGCGAAACAATCGTCCAACGGGGCTATCAAGAACACCCGCGATGGTCGCAGGTCGAACCGATCATATTTGGTCTTTGAGCGAATGGCTGAGCTATCCGGTCGTTCAATTATCATAGGACACGAGGCAAATTCCCAGAAAAAGCTAAA
>CAYWOD010000331.1:0-2561 GCA_964459805.1 uncultured Pirellulales bacterium | reverse complement strand
AAATACAACAACTTATAGCACTTCTTTGACGACGACTACTTTTGACGCAGGCATCTTAATAGGAACTTTCTCGAAAAGTACAATGCTGAGGATTTGCAGGATTTCGCTCAAACTCAGTGCGATGTTCAGTTCTTTCTTGACGATTAAGATGTACCTTCCTCGCACGATGCCTGCATGGCATTTGAAATTGGGTTTGTTTTTCCAACTTAACCAAGTGTCCAATTTTACATATATACTTTTCATAAAAGGGTTTATGTTCATTTTAGCGTTCTTGACATCGGGTTTGTTTTGCATAATTCTCTGATAATTTCGTACGAAATAATTCGTAGTTCGCTGATTTCGCTTTGTAAGGCACAGAGGAGCAAAGGCACACAGGCACAGAGCGGACAATAGCGTATCGCGTGCAAATGAAAACAATTTTGCCACGGTTGGAAATCAACAAAGCCGACCAGAAGCAGCACTAATCGAGAAAATTATTAATTCGGTTGATGCTGTATTAACGGCACAATGTCTGTCACGAGGAATTAATCCACAAAATGGTGCTGCCCCGAATGGCGGTTCCTTAAGCAGATTAAGAAAAAAGGTCTCCCGCAGCCGATAAAAAGATTATCAATAACTTTTATCGCAAAGGAGACCACAAAATGTCTAAAAACAATATCGACAGTTCAACTAAAAATCATGAAAAAATCTCTGACAAACTTGAACAAATAAGTTTCAACTCCGTCAGAAAAGTTTTGCCGGACAACGCAATTATACGGGCATGTAAAGCGGTAGATTATAACTACAGAGAACGTAAGATAACGCCAATCGTAACTGTTCTGCACATGATCATGGCGGCAATTTGGCCGGAAGATTCATTTAATGCGAGCTGGCAGGTTTTATGGGCAAATTTAGTAAGCAGGTTTACTGACCTTCACGGTCAATCACCATCATGGTTTTCAATTTATTGTTGCGTATGGAGAAAGTGGCGCAAACTAATCGCGGCTAACATCAAAATGTGAGGAAATACTGTGCTAAAGACAAGGGAATTTACAGTTGAGATAGAGAAAATACATGCCGGCGAGAATCCACTTCGGCTGGAAGGGGAAAACAAAGGCATTGCTGAACCGGCTGAATCAATCAGCAGGATAGGCCTGATTAATCCCGTAGGGTACATTTATTCATACAGAGCTCGAATGCGCTTGTCAAGCGCTCGTAGGACCACCTTGAACGCGCATTCATCCCATTGAAAAATAAGCACTTATGATTTAACCATAGCAACTGGTATTTTCTGCACAAAAATGCTATAATTTCGCGGTCGGTTTTTAATTTTCATCGTTTTATTAAGCTCCAAGGATAGACTATGACAAACAATATCGAGATTGTCAACGCAGCAGTCACACTAATTATTAAAGCAGCCATACTCGCAGCCCGATTCTCTGGAAGAGCCCGCAAACGAGGCCTGAAAAGGCTGGCCAGAATGGATGCTGGCACCAAAGATAAAGAAATCATCTTTCTTCGTGACAAGGTCAATCAACTGCAAATGCAGGTATCCATTCTTCAAAAAGGACTTCAAAAGAAACAGACAAACAAACGATATACACTCCGAGAAAGGCTCTTCATTCTTTGCTATATGGAAACATTTCAGATACCAAGACGCAGAGTAACAGAATATCTGGGCATCGCCAAATCAACGCTCTACCGATGGCTGCATAAGATTGAAGACCAAAATCAATCAAGCATTCCGCCCAATAAAACACCAATGGAAATAGCCTCTCTGGTATGGAAAATAACAAAAGCTAATGTCAGCTGGTGGAGAGTTCGAATAGCCAATCAGCTAAGCCTCTTAAACATCTTCCTGTCTGCCTCTACGGTGCGTAATATCCTCAATCGACCCAAAACAGGTCCTGAATCATCAGCTAAACCGAAGAAAATGAAAGATAAGAAAACTCGTTCCATCCCTGCCTGGTATCCGAATCATGTTTGGTCCATCGATACCACAACGATGTTTTGCTGGGGATTGTGGCCCATTCATATCTGTGTGGTCATTGACCATTTCTCGCGTAAAGTGATGGCTGTTGTTCCCCTGGAAGGTCCTAATGCCGGATGGATCAATAACGCATTGGAAAGCGCCATGAAAGAACACAGTACACCAAAACACATTATTTCGGATCAGGCCAGTGTTTTCACCGGAGACGTCTTTGCCGAACTGCTGGACAGCTGGAACATAAAGCCGCGTCTTGGAGCAGTAGGCAAACATGGATCAATTTCTGTCACAGAGAGAGTAATCAAAACATTGAAATACGAATGGCTAAAACGAGTCCCGATCATTAAAGGGTTTGATCACCTTACCATGCTGTGTGAAGAATTTGAATGTTGGTATAACAGCTGGCGTCCTCACATGACCTTGGATGGATTTCGACCTGATGATGTCTATTACGACAAAAAGCCGGAGAAGCCGAAACGTAACGCAAAAATGGTTCCGAGTAATATCGAACATCATCGATTCCAGGAAACACGGATCACTGGGTATCGGCTTAAAAAAGCTGCGTAGTTTACGGACTCGTCTCGGTTTTCATGTT
>CAYWOD010000330.1:0-2564 GCA_964459805.1 uncultured Pirellulales bacterium | reverse complement strand
CAAAGCTCCGTCAAAAATGCAACTCTCCAAGCCGGATTTTCTCACGATGTAGAGCGATGATGGGAAATCAGAATCCCTAATAGCGGGGGAGGCTTTCGAACATACGACCACGGAGTCGTACTCTATCTCAGCAGGAACCATCGATAGTAGAATTAAAGAGGGGAGCTTGGCTCCCTGGCGGGGGTTCCGGGAGTGGCCCTGGTTCAGCGCTCCCCTCAAATTAAGCCCTCGAAGGTCGGCGATCGCAGATGGCGTAGGGTACAGAAACTCGTACGCGCAAGTCAGAGCAAGCGGTAACGACAACTGACTACCCTTTCACGGCATATTTACTTCGTGGAAATGCGTGATTTGGCAAGGCTTAATTCGGAGCACTGCTGGCTCGGATGAATAAATGTACCCTACCCGATATCCCTCAAGCAGTCCTTCATAACCGTAATGCTCGTAGTTCTTGAGCCACTCGCAAACCCGTGATCGTGGTGTTTTGAGAATGTTGGATGTTTCGCCGCTCGTTTTTCCCTCATAATTGAGAATCACTGCTTCAGCCCCGTCAGGTCCGGCTCAATCTCTTCATTCGCAGCGATCAAGTCATCCCACATCACCATCCCGTTCTTTCTGCCCGCCTCACGGCCCAAAATAGTTGCAAGCGTACTGTTGACGCCGGCCTCGACCGTCGGATTGTCGTAATTACCCTCATTGATATTCTTGGCAAACGTGTCAAGGTTCCTCGAAATCCCCTCGCGGTAAAGGTTCTTAACCTCTCCGCCCTTGTAACCGCCCTTGTTTCCGCGGATGCCGGCGTGGCCCTCGTATGTGATATCGGCATAGCCGAACTGGCCGTAAGCCGTGCAACTGCCGGGAAATCCATGCGTATTCCTGACGTGCTCGCCGAGGTGGTTTACAATCAGGCCGTTCTCGAACTGATAGATAATCGAATAGACGTCGTTCGTATCACCGTGGGCGTCGGCTTTGATCTTGCCGGCGCTGCCGGTTGCGCTTATCGGGCGGGCCCCGGCCAGCCATAACGCAGCGTCAACCGCGTGAATCCCCGAATTGACGAGCATACCACCGCCAAGATCGATATCGTTGACCCAGATCAGCCGTTGCAGTCTGCTCTCGATGGTCTTGGTCTTAGGCGGGTCGGCAAACGCCTCGTCGCAGTAGATCGAGCCGATCAGTCCTATCTTGCCGATGAGGCCCTCATGGCATTTCTTGACCGTCTCGATATTGAACGGATGCGTCGGCACCTGGAAATCAACCAAAAATACGCGTTTGTTCTTCGTGGCCTTTTGGCCCGACTCTGCAATCGACCGGCAGCCCGGCACATCAACCGCCACCGGCTTGGCAACATAGACGTGGCAGCCCGCATCCACCGCAGCAGCCGCATGCGCCGGGAAGAAGCAAGGCGGCGTCTCAAGAAATACCGCATCCACCTTGCTTGCAATCAGCCTCGTATAACCGAGCAGCCCGGAAAAGCGACGCTCTTCCGCCACCCCATACCGTTCCCCCGCCGACTTTGCGACATGGTCAAAATAGTCCGCGACCGCGGTGATTTCATAGCCGGCGTGCTTATTGACCATCCCCGCAATCAATCTTCCCCGGCCGCCTAACCCGACGCAGCCGACCTCTACTTTCGAGTTCGCCTCGGTCCCCAGAACCTGCGACGGCTTGACAATACTGAAAGCCGCCGTCGCCGCCATACCTACAATAAACCCGCGACGATCCAAATTATCCTTACGCTCACTTGATTTCTTCGTTATTTCACGTTCCATTTGGCAACACTCCTTCCCGTTAATAGGAACCAATGCGTTCCTCGCTCGGCTGGTTCCGCTTGTACTTCCAATCCGCAAGAAACAGCTTACTGGGCCCGGGCTCCCACGTGCGAGTTGTCTGACCGAACTCCAGGCCGTGTCCGGCGGCGAACGCCTTTACCTCAGCCTCGAATATCCGGTTGTGATACGGATTGTTCTTGTCACGCAGCATCACGTTCCCGAAGTGGCTGGTAATATCGTTCTCATTCGTAATCATCATACCCAAATCAGATGGTCGGTTTCAACCCTTTTGTTCGCCGGTCATCCACTGTGCGCAATAAAAAGAGGCGACAGCACCACCTTCGGCGGTGCTATCGCCACGCGCGCTAATTTGGAGATTCACCAACCTCTAAAGCCTTATCGTAAGAAGTACAGAAAATAATTTCTATCGTGGTAACTACGGGATTGGCGGGGAAAAAATAAAATTTTCTCACCCGCCTTAAAACGCCCATACTGGGCCGGAAAAGGCGAAAAAACACAGAATCCCCGGCGAACCGAGCGCCGAAGAGCCTATCAGACCCGCTTTGCGCGTGGTGGCGCCGAATCCTTAAGCCAGATAGATTTGTGCCCGACATTCGAGCCAAAACTGATTAAGTGGGCCGTTCTCCCAGACGATTGAGCGAATCATAGACATTTATCCGGCAAATCAGCAAAGCCAGATTCGCACGATGCAGCCACCCCGGGCGGATGCAGAATTTTGCTATCGTCCCAAAGGTTGGGGGCAATCCGGTCGTTCACTTTGGCGAACAACCAATT
>CAYWOD010000329.1:0-2587 GCA_964459805.1 uncultured Pirellulales bacterium | reverse complement strand
AAAGTGACTAAAGTGAGCTAAAGTGACTAAAGTGAGCTAAAGTGACTAAAGTGAAAAAACTATCCATGTCATGCTGAGCGAAGCGAAGCATCTGGCCTTCAATTGTGAGATTCTTCGCTCGCTGGATGCTCGCTCAGAATGACAGCTTTGCTGTCACTTTAGGCACTTCAAATTTTGGGCACTTTACACTTCTCACTGTCTTTGTGCCTTAGTGGCGAATTTTTTGAGCAAATAATGACAAAAAGGCCGAGTAAATCCAATGAGCCCAAGAGCAAAGCTCTTGTCATCCTTGAATACTTCCTGCTCGCCCTGTGTCTTTGCGTGATCGCGCTTCGCGTCACTTTGACTGAAAGCCCTACTGCCCAGTCTCCTACTGGGCCGGGCAATCTCAGCGATGCCGTCTATGGCCTGTCGGTATCGGCTGTGCTGATATTTTCCTTTGTCCTATGGCTTGTATGGAGCTTCTGCAGCGGCAGATTCTTATACCGCCGCACCGGAATCGAAATCGGCCTGGGCGTTTTCTGCGCAGCCGCCGTTATCGCCGGCTTTGCCGCCGCAGACAAGCGCCTCGCAATTACCGATCTCGCAGTCCTTCTGGCACCGCCTCTTATGGCTCTTCTGCTCGTCCAGATACTCGACTCCCAGGCAAAGGTTAAGCTCGTCCTGGTCGTCATCGCCGCCTTGGGAATTGTCACGGTCCATCAAGCCGCCGACCAGTTCTTCCACAGCAACCAGATGGCCATCGAGCAATACGAGCAGGACCCGCAAAGCCTCCTCGAGCCGCTCGGCATCGAACCCGACACCTTCGGAGCCTTTATGTTCGAGCACAGAATCTATTCGAGAGGTGTCCGCGGGTTTTTCACCACGCGCAATTCCGCCGGCTCATTTCTATTGATGGCATCTTTCGCAGTGGTGGCCCTGTTCATCGACAAACTCAGGAACCGCAAAGCCGGCTCCAGCGGCTTGTATATCCTGGCCTGCGGGATGGCTGCGTCCGTTATCCTTTTCGGCCTCGCCCTCACCCGGAGCAAAGGCGCATTTATCGGCCTATTCTTCGGAGGGTTCCTATTCATACTCACCTTCGATAACTGGCTAATAGCTCACAGAAAGGCTCTCTTTTTCTTCGGAGGGCTGCTGTTAATAATATATCTTCGCTTCGGCAACTGGCTGAAAGCTCATAGAAAAGCCCTGTTCATTGGTGGTCTGCTGTTGGGCATTGCGGCCGCCTCGGCCGTTGCTTCGTATGGATTGAGTCACGGGCGGCTGCCGGGCGGTAGTTCAATGCTCGTCAGATGGCAGTATTGGCACGCCGCGGCAAAGATGTATGCCGACCATCGCTTCACAGGCGTCGGCCCGGGCAACTTCGCGAGTTTCTATACGCATTACAAGCCCGACGCCGCATTGGAATCCGTCGCGGACCCGCACAATTTCCCGCTGAGCATTCTGACCCAATACGGCCCGCTCGGCCTTATCGGATTCTTAGCTATGATTCTCATACCAATCTGGACAGTGTTATCTCCCGCTTCCGTAAGCTCCGCATCGAAGGCTCATGGCTCCGGGCCCGCTTTCAACAAATTGGCGATTGTCTTCGCGATTATCGTATCGGCTGCCATGTTAATCGTCAGGCCAATCGTTTCTCCACTGCCGTCCACCGCTTCGCCCGAGGAAAGGCAGGCCGGCATAATCATATTGTACCTGATGCCTGTATTTGTATTTCTCGTGGGCTTGCTGGTTGTAGCAGTAGGTCAAAGGGAACCCGGAAAGCCCCGCACAAGCGTTATCGGCGCGGCTCTTTTCAGTGCCGTTATTGGCCTGTTGATTCACAACCTGATAGACTTTGCCATTTTCGAGCCGGGCGTATTCACAACGTTCTGGGCGATAATAGCCTGCCTTATTGCGACGCACTACAACCACAGCTCACGACCGGCCTCGGTGCTAAAACCGGCGCCGATTATCCGTCTGCTATTGGCCGCAGCGGCACTGATAGTGTTCTTTGGTTATCTCAATTATGCTCTTGTCCCGGTAGCCGCGAGCACCGCCAAGGCCCAACGGGCCCACCGGGCCGTAGCTTACGACCAATTCGATCACGCCCACGAGCTCCTCAATTCCGCCGCCGCTGACGACCCATTGAGCCCGGCCGCGTTGTCCCTGAACGGCCGACTGTATCTGCGACATTTTGAGCTGACGCGGAACGAAAATCGAGACCTGCTCGGCAAGTCGGAGAATTGCCTCCGGGCCGCAATCGACCGCAACAGCGCCGCCTTCAAAAACTTCGAGCGGCTAACTGAGGTCTATATGCTGCTTGCCGAAACCGCGCCGCCACAGGACAGAACCACCTGGTTGAACAAGGCCTTTGAAACCGCTTCGCAGGCCATCGAGCGCTACGGCGGCTGCGCGCGACTGCGAATCGAGTTGGCAAGAATCGCAGAGCTGCTCGACAAAGTCGAAATTGCAGTCGAACAGTATCAAAAGGCAGTCGATATCGAAGATAGCTATCGCCGCCAGTTCCAGAGGGTCTATCCGGAAAGAGAAGAAATCGTCAGCCGACTCGGCGAAGATAAATACCTCTTCGCAAAAGACCGCTTAA
>CAYWOD010000328.1:0-2597 GCA_964459805.1 uncultured Pirellulales bacterium | reverse complement strand
CGATAAACGCTTTTTTACCCGATACTATTTTCCCCACAAATCTTGGGACGATAACCGATTTTTACGGTTACATCTTTGCCATTTTCTCCATAATATCGACGCTGCGGTTCGAGTAGCCCCACTCATTGTCGTACCAGCTTATGATCTTAACGGTCCTGCCGAGGACCATTGTGCACAACGAATCGAAGATGCTCGAGGCCGGGTCGTTGACAATGTCACTGCTGACAATCGGCTCGTCGCAATAGACCAGAATGCCCTTCATCGGTCCCTGGGCTGCGGCTTTGACCGCCGCGTTCACAGCATCAACGGTGACGTCCTTCTTGACGTTGACCACAAGGTCAACGATACTGCCCACGGGAATAGGCACGCGAATGGCCATTCCGTCGAGCTTGCCGGCGAGATCGGGGATGACCTTGCCGATGGCCTTGGCCGCGCCGGTGGTCGTCGGAATAATATTCACGCCGGCGGCACGGGCACGACGTAAATCGCTATGTATCATATCGGCCACACGCTGGTCGTTTGTGTAAGCGTGAATGGTCGTCATAACGCCCTGCTCGATACCGAACGTGTCGTTGAGGACTTTGGCCACGGGTGCCAGGCAGTTGGTCGTGCAGCTCGCGTTCGAGACGCACTTGACGGCGCTGGTGAGTTTTTCATCGTTGACGCCCAGGACGATTGTCGCATCGATGTCGTCCTTGGCGGGAACGCTCAGCATCACCTTTTCAGCGCCGGCCTTGATATGGTCCGCGTAGCCGCCCTTGGGCGACTCGGCCTTGCGAAAGATACCCGTCGATTCCAGAACGATCTTCGCGCCCATCTCCTTCCAGGGCAGCTCGCCCGGGTTCCTAACGGCGAGGACCTTGATGGGCTTGCCGTTGATGACCAGCTCGCCGTCGCCGGCCTCGACCGTCCCGTCCCATTTGCCCATCACCGAGTCGTATTTGAATAGATGCGCAAGGCTCTTGGCGTCGGCCAGGTCGTTGACGGCGACCAGCTCCAGCTCGCCCTGTCTTTGCATGATGATTCTTGCCACGGCCCTTCCGATTCGCCCGAATCCGTTAATTGCCACCTTTGTTGACATTTCTAAATCTCCTTTTTTAGTACTGTAAATGCGGTTTTCTTACCATTTTTATTGTTTCATCAAGAGTTTTGCAAAATTGCAGGTTAGGCCTACTTAGAAAAGAAAAAATCGTTTCTTGATTTTTTCTTTTCAACGGCAATTTATTATGGCATAAGCACTTAGGTAATTATTGAAGAAAATCATAAAGAAGCAATTCTTCAACAATATAGGCCTAACCTGCAATTTTGCAAAAGTTCAGTTTCACCGTGAACGAGTCAGCTACTTTATTTCTAAGCCCAGCGGCTGTCAAGAACTTCTTCCAACAATTAAATGCCCGCACAAACAAATCCGCCCCCCATCGCCCGGGCCGGTAACCGCTCAGCTACAGGGGGACAATTCTTTGCACCTGGCCCGATTCTTTGTCTTGCAGGGCGTGAAAAAACCTGATAAACTAAATAGTCGCGTTTTGAGGCCCCTGGAAGACCATATCTTTCCTTTGCCGTCTCCTGCGACAAGAGCAGATTACGCCTCTGAGATCGGGTTACTGTGATAAGAAGCTTGAGATATGCGAAATGAAAGAGCATTCACGCTGGTTGAATTACTGGTCGTAATCGCCATTATTACCCTGTTGATGGCCATCCTTATGCCTGCTCTCAAGAGGGCCAAGGAGCACGGCAAGGATGTCGTCTGTCGCAATAATCTGCGCCAAATAGGCCTGGCGGCGCTGTTGTACGCCGAGGACAATGACAGCTACGTCCCGCGCAACGGCGGCTGGTGGGTCTTAAACTTCATGCCCTATCTCGGCACCAAGGCAAGGCGCAACGCCTCAGACTACAGGGAAGTTCCCGTTTACCAGTGTCCCAGGTATCCGGACAAAGAACAAACGATTGATTATGTGATCAGTTCCTGGAAACATGGTCGCGACGAATTCATAGGATGGACCAAATTAACCGAATGGCGTCAGCCGGCCTTGAAGATACTCCTGACGGACAACGAGGATGGATCTTGGCGCCCAATCGTCAGAAGCGTGAGTGACTTTCGCAGCGACAGAGGCATCCTCGATGTCTGGAAGCCCGAGCACCTGTCCAGCGGGCGTGATGGACAGCGACGAGTGGCCAAGGAGCGCCACAGAGACGGCTGCAATGCCATGTTCGTTGACGGACGCTCCAGTTGGGTGCAGACTGAAGAAATGACCACTCTAATGTGGGAACTCAAATAGCAGGTCCCACAGCCGTAAAGTCATTTCCAGGAAGCCCTTTTTTATGTTGTAAAAGTGTTTTGAAGAAATGGGGGACGGTCGCAAACTGCGGCTCCTCAAGCTTGACAATTCCTGCTCCGGCGGCCTTGTGCCTTTTGGATTTCTGCGCAGGTCTGGCCGAGGCCGTTTTGGGTGCACGTTCGATAGTCTCTCTGTCATCGCAGGAACGCCGCGGGGCCTCATTATTCGGTTGACAGGGCGGGGTTTTTTGAGTAGAAGGCAAGTATGAGTGCGCCAAGCGAAGCTGATGTGAGCAAGCTGGACAATCCAGCCTGGTCA
>CAYWOD010000327.1:0-2635 GCA_964459805.1 uncultured Pirellulales bacterium | reverse complement strand
ACCACTCCAAAGCGGGAGATTGCCACGGCCCCAAGGGGGCCTCGCAATGACGATACCGGCTCTGTTGCGCCTTGTGAACGAGTATTGAGGAGCGCAGCAATCACTTGCCAGAGAATCCGGCCACACCCGGTCCAGCTGTCCACCTGTCCGGGCGATTTTTGCTTGCATTGGCCGCACATAAATGATATAGTGTAGTAAGGTATTTTGAGTTGTACGCCCATTGGTGTTTTGCAATTGGGCATATAGTTGGCCCGGAGGGTAAGAATGCAACAGCTCTGCCTGATCGCCTCAGCCTTTATAGCTTTGCTTGCGGCCCTGTCGGGGACCGCCCTCGCTGAACAAGCGCAGTTTGACTACCCCTGTTATCTGGTCGATGCGTATGACCCGGAAAACGACGGCTGGCACGGTATGGCTATAGACGGCCACTGGCAGGTTTCCGTTGATCCCCAAGAGTGGCTCATCGGCCCGCCGCCATCAAATGTCTCAGCCGTCACGATGCCCCCGGACCACTGGGTCGAACTGCAGTTCCGAGGCCCCATCGTAGATGGCCCCGGACCCGACATACACCTCATCGAGCTGGGCAGACGCGGCGAACAAGCACGCATCTTCCTCACAGACGGAGCCGGGCGAGAGTACCTGCTCGACGTAGCCACCGCGAGCGACGCCGGCGGCCAGTTCCCAACCAACATCGACATCGACATCTCCCGCGCCTCTCTGCCGTTTGAACCTCGAGCCGTCCGCATCCTCGCAATAGACAATGGCGGAGATGCGCCGGGATTCGACCTCGCCAACGTTCGCGCAAGGGTCCGCAACAGTTGCGGGCCGTGCGCCTGCAATCCCTACCCCGTTGACGGCGCCAAGAACGTCGCACTCGATGCCGTCCTAACCTGGCTGCCCGGAAGCTCCGCAGAAAAACACATCGTCTATTTCGGCGCCAGCCTCGACGCCGTCGATGCAAACGCGGTCCCCGTCGCCGACCCGCCGCAGCCGCAGCTCCAAAACAGCTTCGACCCCCCGTCGCTCAAACTCGGCGAGACCTACTATTGGAGAATCGACGAGGTCAACTCCGCCGATACAAATAGTCCCTGGCCGGGCAGCATCTGGAGCTTTACCGCAGCCGACCACCTGGTTCTGGATGATTTCGAGTCCTACGACAGCTTCAATGACAACTGGAAGGCTTCTGGTGACGGGTTCATATATATGTATTTGTCCACAAACGCGGAGGGCGTTTACAAAGGCGACTACTCGATGGCATTGACCTACCAGCACGCCCCACCCTTCTACTCGCAGGCGGTCCGCACATTCCCCACCGGCCAGGATTGGAGTGCGGTCGGCGGCAAGGCCATCGATTTGTTCTTCCGCGGCGAACCGTACAACGACCCCAACACCCGGATGTTCTTCGCCCTGGGTAATCAAGACGCCAACGCTGTAATCCCCTACGACGGCAGCGCCCTCGACATCACCCGCCAGACGTGGCAGCCCTGGAGAATAGACCTCACCGCCCTGGGCGACGTGGACCTCAGCAACATCGAGTATATTGCGATTGGCTTCACGGATGACGGTGCACCGGGACCGGCCGGCACAGGATTCAGCACCATGTACTTCGACAACATCACTCTCTATCCCACCAGGTGCCTGACGCACAACAGGCCGAATGCCGACCTCACCGGAGATTGTGCCGTCAGCTTCCCGGACCTTGAAGAAATGGCATATACGTGGCTCGACAGGACACCCAATACCTATCCGCACAAGCCTCCACAAGCACCACCGTTAGCCTGGTACAAGTTCGACGGCGACGCCGGCGACAGCTCCGGCAACAACTACCACGGCACCCTCGTAGGCGACGCCAACCCAGCCTACGATGACCCGCTCAGAGGACTCGTACTGGCCTTGAACGGGCGCGGCGACGCGGTGGAGATAACTAATGCCGGCTCTCTGTTCGCAAAAATCCGCACCGCCATTACCATCATCTTCTGGCAGCGGGGCGCTGACTCGGCGCACCATACCGATACTCTATGCTGTTCAAATTACATTTACGGGCTGCGCGATCCCGCTATCGCCGTCAACCTCGGCGCCTGGAGGCGACCGGGCCGCTACAACTGGGATTGCGGCTACCCGTTCTTCTTTGATAAGACCCGCCTTAGCTCGCACCACCGATACGACAGCCAGTGGACAAGCCGCTGGAACCATTGGGCCTTCACCAAAGATACCCAAGCCGGAACCGACCCCAATACAGGCACGATGAACATTTACCTCAACGGCATCCTCTACGACAGCCGCACCGATGCGAACTCACCCATATCAGGAATCTCTTCTTTCCAGATCGGCTCCGGATGGTACGGCGGCTACGATGGGCTCATCGACGACTTCCGCATCTACGGCTATGCCCTCTCACTGCCGGAAATTGTGCACGTAGCCACAGAAGGCACCGGCCTCTTCGACCTGCCCCTTATGCTCGCCGCCGACTTGAACGGCGACAACAGGATAAACTTCACAGACTACGCCATCCTCGCCGCCCAATGGCTCGATGAACACCTCTGGCCCTGATCCCCGCCGGAAGCACTATCAAGACAAGCCCTCTTATACGGATTCTGATTAATTCTCGTGCGGTATCCATTTGGTGTGGCAGACAGTA
>CAYWOD010000326.1:0-2647 GCA_964459805.1 uncultured Pirellulales bacterium | reverse complement strand
ATTCCTGCTTTCGCAGGAATGACAAATGCTGTTTCCGCAACAGGAACTAAATAAGAAAGGCTGGTTCCAGGAACCAGCCTTTCTGACATTGCAGCATAGTAATCTTTGAATCCTTAGAATTTGTAGGTCACGCCTACGGTGGCCCAGGTCTCATCCTGGTCGGGATTGACGGACTTGTCCATTGTTATCTGATGATAAACTCCAGGGGTCAAGGTGAAGTTCCCGCCAAGGTCAAAGTCTGTTGCCACTCCGAAAACGACGTTTGTCCAATCGTGATCGGCATTTCCGCCGGCGGGATGCACTCCGTCATTGAAGACGGCTTCTGAGTGAAACCTCAGCACCTGTTCCGGCTGGCTTGGAAACAGACCAGGCATAGGCACGCCATAGTCAAGCATAAAAATGTGTGCCCAGCCGGAAGCCGTGCCGCGTGCGTTCACTTTGGTTGAACCGCTGTTCGATGGCCACAGCTTCACAAGAACGTATCTTGGAACCAAGCCTTCTACCGGCAGAATATTCGGCCAGGAAAGAAAGGCGTGCAGCTCTTCCACGTCTTGACTGATAGATGAAGTGCCTGCGCGTTTGTGGCTGGTACAGTCTGGAAAATTGTAGCGCAAGTAAGACAGCGTGTAATTGGTGGCATAGCTTTCGCCGTCAAAGAGACTATTCCTGTAATATATAGAGTAGTCCCAGCGCTCATTATTTTCATATTTACCGGAATTGGCCCTATGCCCCATCACGCTGACGCCAAAACCCGTACCAAATAGATCCAGGTTAACGCTCGGCTGGATCGCGCTCTTGTCTCTGTAGATGTCAAAGCCGCGCCAGACGTATTTGCTCAGATATGTTACATCAATCGATCCATGTAGCTCGGGATCCTGAGCATAGCCCAGACTCACTGCGGCCAACAAGATTACAGTACCTGCAATAATTGTCCTTTTTCTCATAGTCATTCCCTTTCAAAAACACTACCTTGTTTTTACAACACTCTTTTCCATTTTTATATTGAAGATAAATGGCAAGACAATTGTCTCACCATTTGCCGGTCTTCCTCATTTCTGCCTTAGGCAGATTCTCAAGGTCTTTGGTATATTTTTTCAGTTCTTCTTCCGGCAGCTCATAGTTAATAAGGTTTCCCGATAGATATGCGTCGTAGCCGCTAAGATCCATCAGCCCGTGACCGCTGTAGTTAAAGAGTATGACCTTTTCTTTGCCTTCTTCCTTTGCCTTCTTGGCCTCCTCAATGACCGCGGCAATGGCCTGGCTGGTCTCCGGAGCAGTGATGAACCCTTCAGTTCTCGCCCAGGTTATTGCGGCACTATAGGATTCCAGTTGATGGTACGCCCTCGGTTCCAGCAGGCCTTCAACAATCCCCTGGCAAACCAGCGGCGCCATGCCGTGGTATCGCAGCCCGCCGGCGTGAATCGGAGGCGGTATAAAAGCGTGTCCAAGGCTATACATCGCCAACAAGGGCGTCGTACAGGCCGTGTCTCCAAAATCATAAGCAAATGGCGCACGAGTCATAGTCGGACACGCAGTCGGCTCAACCGGAATAATCTTGATATCGGTGCCGTTGATCTTATCAGCAACAAACGGAAAAGACAAACCTGCAAAATTACTGCCGCCGCCGGCACAACCTATGACTATGTCCGGCAGCTTCTCGCCAATCATTTCCAGTTGCTTCTTCGCCTCAAGACCTATTATTGTCTGATGGAGCAGCACATGATTCAGCACGCTCCCAAGAGAATAACGTGTCTTACCGGTTTGATCAGTCACCGCTTCCTCAATTGCTTCACTGATGGCAATCCCCAGGCTACCGGGCGTATCAGGCATTTCCTCTAACACTTTTCTTCCCGCATTTGTCTCGGGACTCGGACTTGCAACACAGTTTGCCCCCCAGACTTGCATCATTGTTTTCCTGAACGGCTTTTGGTCAAAGCTTATCCTCACCATAAAGACCTTGCATTCAAGCCCCAACAATTTGCAGGCAAAGGCAAGGGCGCTGCCCCACTGCCCGGCCCCGGTTTCAGTAGTCAGTTTCTCCATACCGAATTGTTTATTATACCAGGCTTGGGCAACGGCTGTATTAGGTTTGTGGCTTCCCGGCGGGCTCATGCTTTCATCCTTGAAATATATGCGTGCCGGCGTATCAAGATACTTCTCCAGATACACGGCCCTTCGCAGCGGTGCCGGCCGCCAGCGGTAGAGTATGTCTAAGATTCCCTCAGGGATATCTATCCATCTCTCAGAGCTTACCTCTTGCTCAATCAAATTCATCGGAAACACCGGCGCCAGCATCTCCGGACCAATTGGGTTGCCGTCCGGTCCAAGTGGTGGAAGCAGCGGCGTCGGCAGGTCAGCCGCCAAGTTATACCATTGTCGAGGAATGTCTTTTTCGTTTAGGAAGACCTTTATTTGCTCCATTATTTTCCGCTCCTACAAAAACTTATCTGTCACTCTATCTACAACAAATATGATTGTGAACACTTACTGCCGGCTATTATCTACTCAACTTATCGAACGTCAACTTATTATTTGTACATTCTATCTGAAAATTTTAGTGCAGTAAATGCGAAATTTGCTTGAAAAAGCGGGTCAATTTCGCTTTCTTGTGCAATTTCTGGCAAAAAACTGAATAGTAGAGACAAAA
>CAYWOD010000325.1:0-2656 GCA_964459805.1 uncultured Pirellulales bacterium | reverse complement strand
AGCTGACCCCCGCCGGCGGCGGCTTCTCCGTGGGCGGGGCGAGCACGACCCTGACTGTGGCCGCCATGGTCACCGGCGACGGCGCCCTGGTCGCCGGGGGCGGCGGGTCCGGCGTTGACAGGATCAAGGTGACCAACGCCGCCAACGACTACAGCGGCGGGACCAGCCTCGACTTCGGCTACGGGGCCGCCGGCAGCCGCGGCGAGCTTCTCGCCACCGCCGACGGCGTGCTGGGAACCGGCACGGTCAGCGTGCTGAACAGCCGGCTGGTCACCGACCCGGCACTGGGCGGCGGGAGCGTCGCCGACGCGATCTTCGCGACCGCCATCCCCGTCGTCGAGGTCCGCGGCGGGACGCTGGAGCTGAAATCCACCGAGAACGACGGCAAGATCCACCTGTACGAAGGCGGGGCACTGATCAACACCGCCGGGAACACCAACATCAGCTACGGCCCGAGCGGAACCATCCACGTCCACGACGGCGCGATCCTCCATCCGGCCCTGCCCACGCCGACCGCGGGCCAGATCGAGAGCCCCGGGCAGGTCTATCTGGGCACGGACGGCGTCGCCGCCGGGACCGAGGTCGTCATCAGCGGCATCGTCAAGGGCCTGGCGACCATCGACAGCTACCCGACCATCTCCGGGACGGTCTCCGAGGCCGCCGGCAACGGCATCGGCTTCTGCGCCCAGCCCCTGCGCAGCATCAAGTTCCAGGACGCCAAGCTGCTGACCGCCGGGGCGGTGGACCTGGCCGGCGGCGGCGGCAGCCACGGCTACGACGAGTACTACGGGCAGTACACGGGCTTCACCTTTGCCGGGGCGAACAACCTCACCGCCGTCGGCACCGCCACGGTGGTGAACATGAACGCCCGGGCGCGGCTGTACTTCGACACCGCCGCCGGCCTGCCGGCCACCGCGACCCTGAACCTCAATAACGGCGCCACGCTCGTCGGCGCCGGCGCCGGCGGCGCCTTCGCCGGGACCGTCAACGTCAAGACCGGCGGGGTGCTGTACGTGGACAAGGCCCTGACCGACGGGGTCATCAACCTCAACGGCGGCGGCATCTACACCAATCAGGACCTCACCAACGGGGCCGGCGCGACCTACAACCTCAACAGCGGCAAGATCGGGCTGAACGCCAACAGCCTCGCCGGCCTGCCGACCGACGGCTCCTGCGACTTCGTCCTGACCAACTACGACAATAACACCTACGGCACACTGACCCTGGGCGACAACACCCGCCTGACCACCCGGGACGGCGCCTCAGATGTCTGGGCCTACTACCTGGCCGGCGGCGGCGTGGTGACCACCGCGGGCAGCCAGGGCCGGATCTCCACCTCGACCTACGTGACTGTCGAGGCCCAGGTGGACATGGCCGGCAAGAAGCTGATCGTCGGCGACGCCAACAACTACATGACCTTCAACAGCAACGGCATGGGGCTGACCTCCGTCCCCCAGAACGGCATCGTCGACCTGCTCAACAACAGCAACCTGATCGGCAGCATCGACATCCAGGCCGGCACGCTCCGGGCCGACGATCCCCTCCGGCTGGGCGGGGCCACCGACATCAACATCAACGCCGGCGCCGAGCTGTACATGTACAACAACACCGTCGCCCTGACCACCAACGTCACCGGCGGCGGCATGTATAACCTCAACGACGGCGCCGGCACGCTGACCCTCACGCCGGCGGTCGGAAAGGTCGCCGCCATCAGCCCGGGTAGCTCCGTCGGCATCCTCACCGTCGAGGGCAACCTGAACTTCGGCTCGCCGGTCTTTTCGGGGGGCGCCAAGTCGATGCAGGAAGGCACGGCCGACTACAGCTATCCGGCATACGGCGGCATCGACGCCGTCATCGGAGCCGGGTCCGGCTGGTGCAACTACCCCGCCCAGCCCACCTGCGAGGGCGGCTTCGAGTTCGTCGAGGACGTTGACCCCGACGGGCAACTGATCTTCATCATGGGCTTCAACTCCGACGTGAAGACCAGCTTCGGGCAGTTCCGCCTGTCGGTGACCACCGCCGATCGCGACGACTTCTGCGACGGCCTGGACAACGGCGGCGACCTCGGCGATCCGGGCATCTGGACGGTGCTGATCCCCAGCAGCGCCACATCGGCCGGCGGGATGACCCTGTCCATCAACGGCACCACCGGCTTGATCACCCTCAGCGGCGCCGAGCCGTTCTATGACACCTACACCGTCGCCGCCCCCACCGGCCTGACCGACGTGACCGGCGTCCGCATCGACCAGGCGCTGGGATACAGTGGGTACTTCGTCTGGAGCGACTTCGTCGTCACAAGCGGCGCGCCGAAGTACGCCGAGATGCGGATCGACGTGACCGGCGACGGCGGCACCCCGGGCGAGGACAACGACCACCTGATCGTCACCGGCAACGCCAGGCTCTCCAACGGCGAGCTGGTGCTCAACCTGCCCGTCCCCTCCAAGACCTGCCAGCCCGCCAACATCAACGCTACCTTCCTCACCGCCGGCAGCATCACCGGCAGCTTCGTCGCCGTCAGCCTCAGCGACGACATGGATCCCGACGTCGCCGCCCACTGGAGCGTCACCCCCGACAACGTCGACACCTCCAGCGGGACCACGGCGGACCTGGTGCTGACCGGCACCTGCTGGACGGCCCACAAGGGCGACGCCGACCT
>CAYWOD010000324.1:0-2661 GCA_964459805.1 uncultured Pirellulales bacterium | reverse complement strand
GTTGCCTACATCGGCAACTACGAGACTAAAACATTAATTATTTACAAGTCCTTAGGGAGTGATGACAACGCCTTCCCGGCGGGCGATTTCGAGTATTGGCCGGCCCTGGTCGGTTTCCCACTCTCGCTCGCCGCAGGGAATGGGCTCGATACGGTTGTCGGCTGAAATGGTTGCTTGCCAGAGTTTTTCAACAAGTGTGATCTCGCGCGGCCCATCGAATTCCGGAGCAATCACAACCAGGTCGATGTCGCTAAATTCATCAGCATCGCCGCGGGCAAAGGAACCAAAGAGAACAAGTCTGCGCGTATGGATACCAAATGAGCCGAGCGCTTTGACATAGTGCCGTATGGCAGTCATAACTGCGCTTTCAACCATTTCAGTATATCTCCAGCTAAGGCAAGTTTTTCCCGGGCGGCCTCGGAATCTATGAGTAGCCCGGTGGAGTCCGGATAGCGTCCTTCCAGCTGATACATATCAAAGCTGCGTAGAAAATTCGCCTGTTCAGGAGCAACAGATAGTCCAGCCATCTCAGCAAGACGAATGAGGTTGTGTATGCGCGGGGGAATATCATTCGTTTCGCGCGTCACGTGCACTTTGAGCATCTTTTCGACCGCAAGATGGGCAAAGAACAGGCTGTGCCGCAAGTGACCTTTCTCCAGCAACGACTCCGCGGCTGCAAAGTCCTCGTCGCTGCTTGTTCTCCAATAATCAATGTGCTTGCGAACGTCCATATCCAAACCCAGTATGCAGTATGGTAATACGATCTATCACAGAGTACCAGTTAGGTCGTCAAATGTCAATATTTACTCCAATGAGATACGGGACAATGACACGGCAATCTCTTACAGATTCACAAAGCTGGTCTAAAGGCAATCAAGAACGGTTTTTCGCATAAGTTCGGGTTTGGCGTCGGTGTTGGTGAAGAGTCTGAATTGAGCGCGGGCCTGGTTTACGAACATTTCGATTCCGTCGATGGTTTTTGCGCCGGCGCGTTTGGCCTGCTTGAGCAGGAGGGTTTCGGCGGGGTTATAGACTGTATCGAAGACGGCCATCTTGTTGTTGAGGCAGCCATCCGGTAAAGGAGATTCGTCGAGGTTCGGGTGCATTCCGATACTGGTGCAGTTTATCAGGAGTTTTGCATCAAGGCCCGGCAGCCCATCGAGCCCGGCAAACTCACAGTCGAACTCGGCGGCCAGCCTCTCGGCCTTTGTAATGGTACGGTTGTAAATCTTTATTTTCGCGCCTGCATCGCTTAGCCCGGCCACAATCGCCCTTGCGACGCCGCCTGCGCCGATAACCGCGACCGACAGGCCGTTCAGATCGGCCGCGGCAATGCCCATACCCGAAGTGATTGCGTCCAGCGCACCGGCGTAATCGGTGTTGTAGGCCTTGAGCCCGCTTTGGGCGGTGACGAGCAAGGTGTTGGCGGCACCGATTTTCTCGGCGAGCGGTTCGAGCATACCGCCAGCGGTTTTTGTAAATGCCAAGGCACTGCGTTTATGCGGGATTGTCACGCTAAAGCCCCGAAAGTTCAGCCATTTTCTCAGCAGGACGCTGCGCAAGAACGAATCGAATTCGAGCTGCCCGCCCTGAATCAGCAGGGGTAGATACAATCTGTTCATACTCTTTTCGGCGAAGCAGGCGTTGTGAATAGCGGGGCTGAGCGAATGGCCCACCGGGTCGGCAATCACGCCGAAAAGCTCGGTATCGGCGTCTATCGAATCATAGCGGTACAGCTCCCTGAACTGGGCGATGGTGAGCTGGCCCGGTGCGGTTGCGCTTTGCTCATCGATACTTCCAAAAGTCACAAAGCTGTCCAGCTTTTTGGCAATGATTCTGCTGATTAGTCCGGCCTGGCCCATGCAGAGAACGATTCGCTCGCCACCGGTTCTATGAAGCAGATCGAAGGCCTCGAAGCAGTCGTTTATGTGATTTGCAGTATAGACAAGCTTCGGTATCGCTGGCGGGCAGACCGTCAAGATGCGGCGATGCAATCTGCCGATATCGTCGAATCTCGTTTTCAAATTATGCGTGGAGAGAATGAGGCGACATCTCGAACTCTGGGAGAGCGCGAGCCTTATGCGTTCTTGGCTCTGAATGTCGAGATAGTTTTCGTACTCGAAGTCGATGAATTCGGCACCGGCCCTCAAGGCAGCGGTGAGCACCTCGATCCGCAGTTGAAGTGTATGGGCAATAGCGCCTCCCTGCTGCTTGTCGCGGCAGGTCACGATTATCGGAACAGCCGTATCACCCACGTTTTTGACCCGGGCAACCAGGTTCTTGACCAACTCGGCGCTGAGGGCTTCCAGATAATCGGTCCGAAGCTCAAGCATCTCGGCGCCTGCGCCAATGGCCTTACTGATTAGGTCGCCCGCTTGGTCCACATCCGGTGCTGCTATGGGTACCGCCAAATAAGTCATAATAGCTCAGAATACAGACACAACCGGCGTCAAAGCAAGGACAAAACCCGAAATAGTGCACCTAAGCTCAATAAGCAGGATGTTGAATACTCAAAAGTAATTGTAGCAAATGGGATTACAACTAAGATCAGTCGTGAATCCATAGGAGTTCCGAAAAACCCTGAGTTTGAGTAAAAAGGGCATTGACCGGACTGTTCTTTATATGGTAAAATAGTAGGCAGTTGTTTGCCCGATTCTGTTC
>CAYWOD010000323.1:0-2667 GCA_964459805.1 uncultured Pirellulales bacterium | reverse complement strand
ATCCTGTCAAGTCGATCCGACACTATCAGGAGTGAGATGTCTGCGGGTTTCTATGGAAACCCTTTCATATTGAACTTCATGGGATATGGCCGTGACCGGGGGTTTTCGGATTATTTGAAAGGACTCATGAAAACAAAGGTCAAGCCTCCTTCGAAGTTGAAGTTGTCAAGAAATATAGACTTGGTGAAGTTCGAGAATAGGGAGTGTGTTCGCATAAAAATTGAAACAACCGGAGTGGCTCGGTCTACCTACTGGCTTGATCCTGCGAGAAATTATGCTCCATTAGCCTATGAATATGGCTATTGGGACAAAGAGGGAAAAGAGGTAGTCGGCACGTTTAGGAAAGTGCTGAAATTCAAGAAAGTGTCGGATGATATATGGTTCCCTGTAAAAACGCAGGTAGAAGGAAGAGCAATTAAGACGAAGGTCAGGAAAATCATAACTGTTTCAGAAGTAAGAGTTAATATAAAAGACTTGAGAGATGCCGACTTCGACCTAAGCATCCCTGACGACTATAAGATTATTGATAAGACGACGAAGAAATAATGCTATATGGCTTATATGTTGATAAGGAAAAAACACAAATATGCAGGGTAGTTGTTGAGCGATATGAGGGAAGGGAATTGAAGTTATGAAAAGAAATATCTTCGGACTGAGTATTGTATTGTTCGTTTTGGTTCTTGGGTGTAGCGGTTTGGCCGACAAGAATGGTTCTTCGGCGTCGAAGACGCCTTCCGGTCCTGTGTTGTGGCTTGACTCCAAAGAAATCGACTTGGGGGTCATTCCGTCCGAGCAGCAGGCGATCGTCGGGACTATTCCCATAATGAACGACGGCGATGAGCCGTTGGAAATACTCAAGGTTAGCGGCCCGTGTGCCTGCTTTATGGGGTCTTCGGGAGATAAGGTCGTCCTGCCGGGCCACGGGGGGCAGATCACAGCCATGTTCGACAAAAACAAGATCGATTCAGGCGCCGTCAAGCAGCTGGTCACGATAAAGACCAACGACCCGAAAAACGAACTGGTCCGTGTGTATTTCACGTTTGAGGTCGCTCGCAGCGATTCGGAAGAAATACGGATGCTTCGCACGGAATTGTCCACTGTAAAGAAGGAGCTACAGCTTCTACGGTTCGACATGAAGAAGGTTCTGGCTGCTCTTGGCAACGCGGCTCCATCCAAAGCAAAAAAGCCACGGCCGGTCGATACCAACATTTACGATGTCAATATCGGGTCATCGCCGGTCCTCGGTAAGGCCGATGCCCCCGTTACTATCATCGAATGGGCCGATTTCCAATGTCCGTTCTGTGCGCGCGAGTATCCGAAGCTCAAGGAGATTCTGGCTGCCTATCCCGACAAGGTTCGCCTCGTCTTTAAGCATCGGCCGCTCAGCTTTCACAGGCAGGCCAAACCCGCCCATGCGGCGGCACAGTTGGCCATGGAGCAGGGCGGGTCGGAGTTATTCTGGAAGATGCACGACATGATAATTGCCAGCCCGAAAGCCCTGGGGAGCAAGGATCTGCGAGGCTATGCCGAGGCCCTGAACCTCGATCTTGCCAAGTTTGACGTGGTGATGGCTGATCCGAAGAAGATCGACGAGCTTATTAAAACCGATCTGGCAGCGGCGACAAAGTGTAAAGTCTATGCCACACCGACTGTCATGATCAATGGCCTGAAACTTTCCGCCCGAAGCATCGAAAGCTACAAGACCCGCATTGATGGATTGCTCAAAAGTGCGGCCGTCAAGTGAACCGGAGCTTTAAGCTATTACTCTTCACAGTTGGGGTGTTATTGACACGGCGATTGACCCCACATTAGCTCTTTGACAAGTTCAGATGGTCTCGATACTTGATGCTGGATACTGGATGCTGGAAATCTGTCCCTTCGGCAGGCTCAGGATAGGCCAAGTGCTCTGAAAAAAACTCCGCTGCGAACTGTGGACGATATTGCTGGCTTATAACCTGGTCAGGTGGGTCTGTGCTCAGGCGGCGTTCGTTCACGACAAGCTTGCCCGCCAGATGAGCTTTACGATTGCCAGCAACACGCTTCTGTCACAATGGCTTATGCCGCCGGAGCCCGCTGTCCGGAAAGCATTGGGCAAATACAGTCTCTTGCAGATTGCCTGCAACGAAGTCGGCAATCGCCCCGGCCGAATCGAACCTCGCGTCATCAAACGCCGTCCCAAGAGTTACAAACTGATGACCAAACCAAGACATCAATACAAACGCAAGCATAGAACCGCACCATTGTGAGAAACGGAGGTGACCAGTAACGCCCAATAGGTTTGCCTGACTGACGAATTCGGCAAGAATTCTCGTAACCCCTGCGCGCCCATGCCACCCAGGCGTGAAATATCCTCTCGGCAACCATCCCACGATGATCGTCCAGAACGCACACAGCCCCTAACCCGCGTCCAGCCAATGTGTTACACATGACAGTGCCATTGGTTCCTGCCCCCTCTAATTATCTTCAATGTATTACCGACGGATTTTGCGTCTTTGACGTTGTCTATCTGCTTTTTTTAATGGCCTTTTGCGGCTGGTATTGAATCGGCGGCGGCTATTTTCTGGCTTTCTGATATTATCCAGTTGGGGTTCGGCAGATAGCCACACGGGGTCAATATTGTTATTTTTTATAATTGTTTTTAATGTATGTAAATCATGGTTGCTGAAG
>CAYWOD010000322.1:0-2717 GCA_964459805.1 uncultured Pirellulales bacterium | reverse complement strand
ATGGAGATAGCATCGCTGGCGATGGGCGTTCTAAACGGCATACCTTATAAGAGCGACCCGCGGACCGAGCGATGGGTGTCTCAGGCTATCGACGTCGCCAACGCGATGGGACTTAACGTCATACTCCTGGCGTTCTTCGGCAAGGGTGATTTGCGAAACGACCCGAAGGGTACCGACGTAGTCGTTGAGCGGCTAAAGAAGGTTGCGCCGAAGGCCCAGGATGCCGGCGTTGCCCTTGCAATCGAATCGTGGCTCAATGCGGACGAGCACCTGGAGATTATCGAGCGGGTCGGCTCGCCTGCGGTCAAGGTCTATTACGACGTGGGCAATTCCCACAAAGCCGGCTACGATATCTACCAGGAGATTCGCCGGCTTGGCAAGCATATCTGCGAGTTCCACGCGAAGGACTACGACGATTTGTACGGCAGGGGGACAATTGCTTTTGAGGAGGTCCGCCGGGCAATGAACGATATCGGCTATCGCGGATGGATAGTTATGGAAGGAACGAAAATGCCGCTCGGCATCGAGGGAAGCTGCCGCTACGACGCCCAATACCTGCGCAAAGTCTTTCCACCAAAACTATAGATGACGAAGAACCACCGCCCATATAAGCCGGTGACGTTCTTTATCGGCAGTTGCCGACTTCGTGGTTGTCATTCCTGCGAAAGCAGGAATCCAACTTGTAGAGCTTTCTGGATTCCGCATCAAGTGTGCAGTGACAACCGGTCGGACAATCAGGTTTTCGCTTTGTGGTGAAGAAAGGATCGATTATGAAAAAGCACAATTCACTGACGGTTTTGGTAGTATCGGTCATTGGCCTAACGCAGGCGGTTTTCGCCACCGCGCTCGATGACTACGTCGCATTGCCGGATTCGAGCTATAAGTACAGTGTGGTAAAGACTATCGATGGGCCGAGCTTCACCGCTTACGTGCTCGATATGACTTCGCAATCCTGGCGCAGCAAAGACGAGGTGGACAGGACGTTGTGGCAGCACTGGCTGACGATAGCCAAACCCAAGGAGCCCAAGGGCGATACTGCTCTGCTCTATATCAACGGCGGCAGCAACGGGGGCTCGCCGCCGAGCTCTGCAGATATGATGCTCGGCATGATAGCCGTCAGTACCAATTCGGTGGTGGCCGATTTGAAAATGATCCCCAACCAGCCTTTGATCTTTCCGGGCGGCGGCGGACCACGCTATGAGGATGCGATTATCGCTTATACATTCGATAAGTACCTGGCGACGGCGGATGCTAATTGGCCGCTGCTGCTGCCGATGGCAAAAAGTGCGGTCCGGGCGATGGATACGATCCAGAACCATCTGGCGGGGCTGGACGCCGGCGCTCTGGACATAAAGAAGTTCGTTGTTGCCGGGGCGTCCAAGCGGGGCTGGACAACGTGGCTGACCGCGGCCGTGGATAAGCGAGTGATTGCGATTTGCCCGGCCGTTATCGACGTGCTGAATATGGCCGAGTCGATGAAGCACCACTACGGCGCATACGGCTTCTGGGCGCCGGCCATCCACGATTATGACGAGAACAAGATATTCGACCGGCTGGATACGCCGAGAGGCAAGACGCTGCGGGGTATTGTCGATCCGTACAGCTATCGCCATAGATATACTATGTCGAAATTCCTGCTCAATTCGGCGGGTGATCAGTTCTTTCTGCCGGACTCGGCCCAGTTCTATTTCCACGACCTGCCGGGCGAAAAGTACCTCCGCTATTTTCCCAATACGGGCCACGGCCTGGACTTGAGTGCGTTCGCGGCAGTCACTACCTTGTATAAGTCCGTCCTGGCAGGGGCGCAACGCCCGAATTTCAACTGGTCGGTCGCCGCTGATGGGGCAATTGTGGTCAGAACGCAGACCGAGCCCAAGGACGTCAGGCTCTGGCAGGCGACGAACCCGGAAAAGCGCGATTTCCGGCTCGATGTCTTAGGCCCGATGTGGCAGAGTTCGCCGCTAAGCCGCGAAGCCGATGGGACGTACCTCGGCAAGGTGCCCGAGCCGAACGAGGGCTGGACCGCATATTATGTCGAGTTGAATTTCGACGGCGGGGAGATCGGGCAGTACAAGTTCACCACGGAGGTGCACGTACTGCCGGAATGCCTGCCGTATGCATATACGATGGGCCTGGATGACGATATCGACGTTGATTTTGCTGATATGGGCGTTATGTTTGGGCAATGGCTGGGCAGCGGGGCTCCGGGGGATATCGCAACTCTCTGCGGCGATGGGATCGTCGATTGGCTCGATTACGCTTATCTGGCCGGGGTGTGGCGCCGGAATACAGAGTATGTATCGCTTGGGATGAACTGATATATTCCGTAGCCGGGCGCCATAGTCAGACGTGAGGAATTCTCGGCGGGCGGGTAGGAAATGTAAAGCGAAAGCTCAAAATGCGGGCTTTCTGCGGAGAATTTCCAGTTATTTTTTGGGTGGTGTGCATTTTAGGGCCGGAAATGGGGGTTGGGGGGTTAATATGTGCATATTAGGCAAAATAGGCAAGAAAAAAGGGGGCAAAAAGTGGGCAAAATTGCGCGCTTTTTGACAAAAATGTGTGAAAAACTCGTGCTTTTGGTCGAAAATGTGCGAAAAATTGACCGGTTTTTAATCCCTACTTAAAGAGTAGGCACTGGTCGTAAAAGAATAGCCACATAGGGCTTGGCGCGGCTTCGCTTCGCTCAGCCGCAACCAAAATGTTAGTGTCGTCCCAGA
>CAYWOD010000321.1:0-2733 GCA_964459805.1 uncultured Pirellulales bacterium | reverse complement strand
AAGCCAAAAATGAACTTAAACTTCTATTCGACAAAGGCTTATGACAATAAACCACGGCTACGGGCTCCGGGAAAACAAACCGAATTCAAACCCAAACAAACCCAATTTCCGCTCCCCCAAACTCCCCACCCCTCCCAATTCCTCACCCCCCGCCATGCGAAATCTTGCCCTGAGCAAAGTCGAAGGGACCAAATCCGAAATCTTGCCCTGAGCAAAGTCGAAGGGACCAAATACGACATACGAAATCTTGCCCTGAGCGAAGTCGAAGGGACGATATACGATATACGACATACGATATACGCAATACGAAATACAAACCCAATACAAACCCAATTTCTGTACCATTGGCTCCGTTTATTCTTTATAATTCCAGAACTGTGCAAGATCAGACGATACATAAAATCGGCGTTTGTCGCCCGTGAATCGTCAGTCGAATGTCGAGATACGAGAATATGACTGCTGCCGCTTATCAGAAGTGTATAAATCCCCATTGCGGGGCCGAGTTCGATTGTGCCCAGGCGATGTTCAAGTGCCCAAAGTGCGCCGAGCTTCTGGATATACGCTATAACTGGGACAAGATCGAGGTTCCCACCAAACTGAGCGACTTTGCCAAGCGGTGGGCAAATAGAGACAATCCGCTGGATTTTTCGGGCGTATGGCGATTCCGTGAGCTGCTCAACTTCTGTGACGATGAACACAAGGTGAGCATCGGCGAAGGCCAGACTATCCTCCAGCAAAATGACGCGGTCGGCGAATATGTTGATATGCGGCCCGGGTGCCTGTATTTGCAGTACGAAGGGCTGAACCCCTCCGGGTCATTCAAGGATAACGGGATGGCGGCGGCCTTTAGTCACGCAAAAATGGTCGGTGCAGCCTCGAGCGCCTGCGCATCTACCGGCAATACCTCAGCATCGGTGGCCCTGTACGCACATAGCTGCGGGCTCAAATGCACGGCGTTCATCGGCTCGGGCCGAATTGCTTTCGGCAAGCTCAGCCAGGCGATGGATTACGGCGCGCAGACTATTCAGATACGCGGCGATTTCGACGATTGTATGCGCCAGGTTCAGGATGTCTGCACGAGGTTAGGGCTGTATCTGCTCAACTCGCTGAACCCCTTCCGGCTCGAAGGCCAAAAGACGATAATGTATCGAATCATCGAGCAGTTGGGCTGGGATGTCCCGGACTGGATTGTAGTGCCCGGCGGAAATCTCGGCAATTCCAGCGCGTTCGGCAAGGCGTTCTATGAGCTCAAGCAGCTCGGCTTGATAGAACGGATACCGCGCATGGCGATTATTAACGCAACCGGCGCCGACACCTTGACCGATCTGGTTAATAACAAGAAGCTCGTCTGGAATGACGGCGGAGTTGACCAGGCGATTATCGACGATTATTACAACGATTTGACGGCCCGTAATTTCTCGCCGCACACTTGCGCCTCGGCGATAGAGATATCGCGGCCGGTTAATTTGAAAAAATGCCTGCGTGCGATTGATATATGTGATGGCGTTGTCCGCGCGGTAACGGATGAGGAAATCTGCGACGCAAAGGCGATTATCGGCAGGCACGGCCTGGGCTGTGAGCCGGCCTCGGCGGCGACAATAGCAGGTCTAAAACACCTGAGATCCGAAGGCATCATCACCGCCGGCCAGCGCGTCGCCTGCGTGCTGACAGGCCATCCATTGAAAGACCCCAACGTAACGGTGGACTACCACAAAGAAAAACGCAGCGGATTCAGCAATCCCCCCACCGAAGCACCTAACGACCTCGAGGAGATAATCAAGCTGATACAATCCTAACCCGTGCATAGTGATCCGCCAGTTTTCGCCGGCTGTCCGTGATGGCGGCTTGTCTGAGAACCTTGCGTACAATCCGGTCCTTGTTGTCCGGCTGGCTATCGCCTGCATAAGTTGCGACCAGCAGGTCCTTATGCTCATCGTCAAAGTATTCGCCTGACAAGCTCCAGTACAATTTGCCCAGATCGCCGATCTTCTTATTTGCGTTTCTGACGTTCCGCAGCATCCTGTGCAAATCAATAACACTCAAGCAGCAATTATCTTCGAGGCTGCCCTCGTCGATATAGATATGCCAGATGTACAGGTCCGGCAGGGAGATATTCAGCTCGTGCACCCTGCGGGCCAGCTTTCCCATCGCAACAATAATCTTTTCCTGCTGCGCTCGGTCAAGGCTGCGCCACCTCTCCACGACGAAGTCGAGCAAACAAGTTGACTTTAGCTGCTCGGTGATGAGGAACGATTTTCTCTCCAGCTTCCACACAATCCGTTCACCCATACACACCGGCTTGTATGTGTCGATGCCGTTTCTTAGGAGCAAGTCCGCGTTACCCCATTCGATACCTGCCTGTGAAGTCAGCCGGCCGAAATTACGCCAGGCCGTCAGCATATCCTTGAAATGAGAGTCGTGAAAACGCTTGATGTAAAACACTTTACTGTCGGGCTCTCGGCCTAAAGTCAGCCTGTAAACGTTTCTCTTGTTGTTCTGGCCTATTTTGGTCCCGCCGGCGTAGTCGTAAAAATCATCAAACGACTCAAGGCCAATCTCGGAAAAAAACGGGCGCCACGAATCTGCAAAAACTACTCTTTCCACGTAACAGGCCCTCTTTGGAATCTGTGCTTATATAGTTCCTGTTGCGGAAACAGCATTTGTCATTCCTGCGAAAACAGGAATCCAGGTTTTTCGATATGGACCCCTGCTTTCGCAGGGGTGACATCGTCA
>CAYWOD010000320.1:2037-2798 GCA_964459805.1 uncultured Pirellulales bacterium | reverse complement strand
ACTCCAGCCCCCCCAACGACCAACGACTATCGACCAGTAACCATTCACCCCCCGTTCCCCCGCAAAGCCATGTAAGCTTAAGCTTACACCGCATCCAAACCCTCCATTCGCGCCCAAGCTATGTAACCCTACGGTTACACTCCCCGCCAAGCCCCAATTCCACACTTCTCGTGATGCTACCTATCGGGATTCCCAATCTCCCGATTCACGTCCCCCAGGCACGAGTCACGGCGCACGCCCTTGACCGTCAAGTATCGACCACCCAACATCCGCTGCTAATAGTCAATCATCAATAATCAATAATCAATTCTTAGGCGGTTTCGTGGTCCACAAATCCTTCTAACTTCCGCGCCCTCACCGGATGCTGAAGTTTTCTTATGGCCTTAGCCTCGACCTGCCGCACGCGCTCTCGCGTAACCTTAAAGATCCGCCCGACCTCTTCGAGTGTATAGGTATAGCCATCCCCGATCCCGTACCGCAGCTTAATTATCTCGCGCTCGCGATACGAGAGCGTCTTTAGCACCACGTCGATCCTATCCTTGAGCATCTCCTGTGTCGCCGAGGCCACCGGCGAATCGATGCCGTCGTCTTCGATGAAATCGCCGAAGTAGCTGTCCTCACTCTCGCCTATCGGCCGATCCAGACTGATAGGATGTTTCGAGATCTTCATAACCCTGCGCGTCTCCTCCACGCTCATCTCCGCTTCCTTGGCGACCTCCTCGACGGTAGGCTCTCTGCCCAATTGCTGATGCAGCACCTTG
>CAYWOD010000320.1:0-2027 GCA_964459805.1 uncultured Pirellulales bacterium | reverse complement strand
CCGTAATACGAATCGTCCGCGCATGGTCCGCTATCGCACGCGTAATCGCCTGGCGAATCCACCACGTCGCGTACGTGCTGAACTTATACCCCCGCCGGTACTCGTACTTATCCACCGCCCTCATCAGCCCCGTATTGCCCTCCTGAATCAAATCCAGGAAGCTCAGCCCTCTGTTGCGATACTTCTTGGCAATGGAAACCACCAGCCTCAGATTCGCGCTCGAGAGCATTCGCTTTGCATTCTCGTACTGACCACAGACCCTGTCCATCGCGAGCAGCCTTTTGTCCAACTGCTTCGGCGTCTCCGTAACCAAATCCTGCAGCCCCGCCGATTCCTGCTTCATTGTCTCAACATCCTCGGCCGTCATATCACCATTGGGACCGGCCGCAATAACCCGCTCCAAGTCGTGCATCTTTTGGCAAATACCGTGCATCTTACTTTTCATCGGCTGAATTCGGCTGGTTCGCAGACTCAGCTCTTCCAGCAGGGTTGCTATCCTTCGCTTGTTTCTGTGCATGCGCTTCAATACCTCTTTTGACATGCTCACGCTTTGGGTATCGAAGCTCTTCTTGAACAGATTCTGGTTGATTTGGAGTAAGCCATCCACGGTCCTGAGATTCTCCGGCAGCCTCTTCTTGATTACCAGCTTTGTCATGTTAGCGGCCGTCCCCGTCTTAATCGTTCTGTCGAACGACATCGCACCGCTGTGAACCTGCTGTAGCAAATCAAGCGAGTTTCTCGCACAGTAATCGCACTGCAGCATTTTCCTTCTGAAACCCATTCGCGTTATCTCAATTTTCCTCGCCAGAGCAATTTCCGACTTTCTCGTCAGCAGTGGTATCTGGCCCATCTGCGTCAGATACATTCTAATAGGATCGTCGATCCTGCGGGGGGCGTTGGCTGCGCGGAGCTCTCTCTCCAGTAGCTCATCTTTCTCTTTGAGCCGTCGTTCAGAGAGAGCATCCGCCTCATCGATGGAATCTTCGGCGGCAGTTTCAAAAACGTCACCCTGTGTTTTGTCGATTTGCTGAGATTCCACATCGGCTTCATCGAGCAGAGTGATATCCATTTCATCAAGGGTTGCAAGCAAGCTGTCGAGCCGTGCCACGCTGACAGCCTCCTCGGGCAGATTGTCGTTGATTTCCTCGTACGTGAGAAATCCCTTTGTCCGGCCCCTTTCGAGGAGCATCTTTATCTGCTCTTCCGGGTCTATGGTCTTATCCCCGGCTTGAGGCTGAGTATCAGATTCGACCTTATCAGGGACTTTCGACTTGGCTGCCTTGTTTTTTTCTCTTGCCACAACTGAAATCCTTATTTAGTTCCTGTTGCGGAAACAGCATTTGTCATTCCTGCGAAAGCAGGAATCCAGGTTTTTCGATATGGACCCCTGCCTTCGCAGGGGTGACATCGTCAGCTTTGGCTTTCCGCAACAGATACTATTTAGTTACAAGACTTTTGCAAAACTCCTTAGTTAAACTGAGTAATTCCGGCATTGGACGCGGACTAACACTGATTGACACTGTTTCTGTATATTCTACGGGTGCAATTCATTTGCTGTTCGTCGGGTCGCTCCAACGCTGCGCCGGCGCCTTCGTTGGTTGTTCAGGCCGCAGAGCGCCGGCGAGTTTAGTAATACCAGCTATATAGATATAGGCGCTTGGGGCTAAAAAGTCAAGTCGGGGGGTGCAAACGGCGTTTTTAATACTGTTAAGCGGCATCTTGCTGCGACTGGACACCTGGTTTTTAGGACTGGTGCGGTGAAGGCAGAGGCGAGAGAAGACAGAGGACAGAGGACAGAGGACAGAGAACAGAGAACAGAGAACAGAAGGCAGAAGGCAGAAGGCAGAAGACAGAAGACAGAGGACAGAAAGCAGAGGGCAGAGGGGAGAGGAGGAGCAAATCCGAAATCCTAATATCGAAATCCCAAACAATATCGAAATCGAAATGACCGAAATTCAAAATGTCGACTTGGTCTGTAATGCTTCAGTCGGAATTGGACATTTCCTGAATTTGAATTAGTATGTAAA
>CAYWOD010000319.1:0-2801 GCA_964459805.1 uncultured Pirellulales bacterium | reverse complement strand
AGGGAATACAAACTAAACCTAAATGAGGAGACCATATTATGTCTACTCGACAGAAAATTATTGCCGAACCTTCGGCCTCGGGGGTCGGGACCGTCATTTAGCTTTTCTCCCAGTGAATAGGTAAAGCCTGCTCTGTCGTGTGCCTGGTCTTTGTTGAATCGGACGAAGTAGTACTACAACGCTATGAAGGCCGTTCTTTCGGCTGTTTTGACCTGGAAAACGGTTTTTCCCATTTCTGCTCTTCCGACCGGTGCACGGGCCCCAAGACGCCATTGCGGCCAATGTGGCAGCGAGCAAGAGCGAGCCGGGTTCGATCGTGATGTTATCGTAAGTTTGGGTTTGCACGCTGGGTAGATATAAGTCTTTGCAGGTTCAAGGTTTATGGTGAAACATATAACCTTTGTAGCGTAGTAGTAGTAGTATCCCTGGATTAAAGCTCGCCCGAACTGACCCCGCCAGAGCAGGTCCAGAGAAAGTTTGCCTTTCTTGGCAAGCGAAAGCATAATGTCGGCTGCTGTTATCACATCGCCCTTAAACATATCGGATCTTATGCCGTGGGCTTTGACCTGAACGTTTGTGAATTTCAAATTCTGATTCGGTGTCTGGATTAGAACCTCGGGAATAATGACTTTGTCCTTGTTTGATCTAAGACGTCCAGCCTCGGCGCCGAACGCAGAATATATCCGGTCAATTCTTTCTTTGGATACCTGGTAAACTTCTATCCGCATCCAATCTTTGTAAGGGTGGGTATCCATTCTGTGAACCGGCTCTTCAGGTCTGCCGCCGCCGTGATAAATTGCTGCGTACCACCAATTCTTCTTCTTGCCGATAGAATCGATGAGGTGGGTACGCAATTGGCGGTCAAAGTGAAATTTTATTTCAATATTATGCTCCCTGCAGACGTGCACCAGACAATCGAAGAGGCTAAAGTAACCTTCATTAAAAATGTCGGGTCGTAAGCTCTTTACCTGACAGGGGTCAACGGGAATATCGGTTAGAAACCCTTCGACTGATATTCTTCCTTTTCTGTTAACGTTCGGAAGTGTGTTTTCAGGCTGCCCTGTGATTTTGCAATCGGGGTTATCAGGAAAGAGCAGTTTGACGCTTTCGCTATTTTCTGAGTTCGGCGCATATCCCGCAGAAATGAGGCAGCAGGCTACTATAACTACGATCAACAAAGCCGAGCGATTGTACATTATGCCTCCGGAGACGGCAGAATCATTTTAGTTCGACGGACCAGTATGCGTGGTCGAGGAATTGTTTCCAGGATCGGTATCTTTGGTGGCCGAGGTGGATGTGGACGAGGGGATTGTGCTTTGGCTTGACGGGTTTTTGGATGAGGGTCATGGCGGCCTGCTTGGGCGTCCGGCCTCCCTTCTTGACGTTGCAATTGGCACAGGCGCAGACGATGTTATCCCACATCGATTTTCCGCCCATACTCCGGGGGATGACGTGGTCGAGCGAGAGCTCACTGGTGGGGAAGCGATTTCCGCAGTACTGGCATTTGTTCTTGTCGCGAGCGAAGATGTTTCTGCGATTGAACTTGACATCGGTGCGCGGGAGGCGGTCGTAAAAGAGCAGGCGAATGATCCGCGGGACGGCGATGTGGAAATTGACGGTTGAGACCCAATCGTGGCCGTCGGGCTCGAACTCTCGGCGGAACTGGCTGACCTCGCACCAGCTCTCGAAATCGTAGTTTGAATATGTGCCTTCTTCGAGAGAGACAACTTCGGCCAGCTCGCGAAAGAGCAGAGAAAATGCACGTTTGGCGCCCACTATGCGGATTGCCATATAATGCTTGTTGAGGACAAGCACGTTGCAATCCAGAGCAGATTGTAGCCGACCGGTAATCATGTCTTTTTGTTTCGTGGCGCCTAAGTCGAGTTTTGCGGTTCGCCGGCAAAGTGGTGCATCCCTTTCCACCACCCGGGCGCTGCACTATCTGATGCGCACCAAAAAAAACGGTTCCTAATATTGGCGGTTCGGCTTGATTGAGCGAGTCGAGCGATTAGGGAGTAAGAGATGCTTATAACCTCCCCTCAGGCCCAAAATAAGAACTTAGGTTTCTGACTTCTCTTCTTCTTCGGGTGCAGCGGCGGATGTTGCAACTACATTCTCAGCCCTGAGCCCTTTCTCACCCTCGACTATATCGAAACTTACCGGATCGCCTTCAACAAGAGTTCTATATCCGTCACCAGGAATACTTGAGAAGTGAACGAATATATCGCGTCCGTCCGGAGTAGCGATGAATCCATAACCCTTCCTTGGGTTGAACCACTTGACTTTGCCATCAGACATAAAACGCTCCTTTTGAACAACTTGTTTACAAAAACGCACACAACCTGCGCGCCCCGCAGCGGGTTTGGGCTCGCGGTTTATCATTCAAACCCGGGGCCTTATCGTTCGGAGCGCGGCTTCTTATCGAGATCAGCTACTTTGTTTTGGCCGACTCTGCGACGGGCGCAGAAAGATTTTCTCTCATGAGCCGGCCCATTTTAAACTTAACCGTTCGCTTTGCAGGAACATCCACGCGCTCGAGAGTCTTGGGATTCTGTGCCACTCTCGCGGCCCTTGTTCGGGTTTGGAAGACGCCGAAGTCGCGGAATTCGAGACGGTTATCCTCGCACAGCTCGCTTACGATCTCGTCAAGGAATACCTGAATTATTTGTTTTACTGCGACTCTCTTTGCCTGAGTGCGTTCTGCAATTCGGTCGATAAGTTCTTTCTTTGTAACTGTTGCCATAGGTTACCTCACTTGTAGGAAAGAGCAATTGGGAAACTAGATTCCGGTCACACAAAAA
>CAYWOD010000318.1:0-2838 GCA_964459805.1 uncultured Pirellulales bacterium | reverse complement strand
TTCATACGATCAGCTCTCAAATACTGAAAGGGATGGGTGATAGGGTAGTTGTCACGTGGTCCCATTTCTGCTTGACAAGCACAGGAACTCCAAATAAGACCGTGAGATTCGGAGAATCCCAGAAAAGCACCGTTTGGAGATATAGCACGACAACATTTTTTCAAAAATTTCTCGCACTTGACCATTTTGCCACATAGGCGTCCATGTAAACAGTAAAACCCCATTTTGGCACATAAAAAGCGGATTTTCAAGACGTCAGCGTTCGACACGAGAGACCGAGTGACCCACCCGTAACTGACCGGTTACGCATTTTGCAAGATTTTCCTTGACGGGAATATAGTGAATTTGGTATAAGTAGGTAACTTAGATTCACGGGTATTGTGGACTATGGCTTTAGGAGGCATTCGGAGTTTCCGGCTGCGTCAATTGCGTAGATTGATGAGCCTGGAATGAAGGTCGTCGTGAGGTTGGTGTGATGAAGTGGCGATCCAACCGGACAACTCAATGCGGCCATCCGTTAAGAGGGTATGAAAAGCCAAGTCTTTAAAATTGAGTTCTTTTCAGGCAAGCACAGGGTTTGGTGAAGATTCTTTGTTGCTTGTGTTTCGACAAGCATAAGCAGGTGTGCACAGTGCTTATGTTTTCGGAACGGAACTGTTGTTTTGGCTTGTAGCCAAGGCGTAAGTTGATTGTTTTTGTGATGGAGGAGTATTATGTGTAAGATTTCTTGTTTAATCAGTTCTGTTGTGGTCTTGTGCCTGGTCAGCAGCGCCTCGGCGGACCTGGTCGCTCACTGGGGACTGGATGAAATGACCCCGGGCGAGCCGATCGCCTGGGACAGCGTTGGCCCCGGCAACCACAATGGTGTGCTCTCTGCCGACCCAGCCCCCGTATGGACGACTGACGCCGAGCGTGGCAAGGTACTTGAATTCGGGCCAGGTCCCGACATGGCGGACGCCGGCACTGGAGTAGGTGCCGGTGAGGACCTGACGGTGGCGTTTTGGATGAGGCCTACCGACAAGACATACCAGAGGCCGATAACCTGTTACGACGGCGAGGACTACTCTGAGACTCCCGGTTGGTACTTGATGCTGCGACACGACGACTGGGATGGCCAAGTCCCCCCGAACATGTGGTTCCGGATAAAGGGCACCGAGGGCGCTTGGAACGAGGGCGACCTCTGGCTTGACGCCTCTTGGGTCCACTTCGAGTGGACAGCCGTGGCCTTCACCTTTGACGAAGCTACCGATACGCTCAGCGGCTATATCAACGGAGTCCTGGCGGGAACGACGGTCGTCCCTGAAGGTCGCAATGTAGCCAGTTCATACCCCCTAATCATGGGTCAAGCTGGCGGTGAAGAGTACCAGGGCATGCTCGATGATGTGTACATCTACGACCACGTGCTCACCCTGGCGGAGATCCAAGGAATTCAGGGTATTCCTGAGCCGGCAACAATTGCTCTGCTGGGTCTTGGCGGTTTGGCGTTACTTCGCCGTAAGAGGCGCTGATACTTTCCGGGAAAGTAACGAATGAGTTTGAACCGGGGGCCTGTGCCGATTGATTTGGCACAGGCTCTCGGTTTGTTTTTGAGGCAGCGATATCTACCTGTATCTATCTGTGCAGAGGCAAGCTTGCAGGGGAGCATTTCAACCCCGGCAAAACAAATCCCCGACGGAACCATAAATCGAAATTCAGGGAAAAACGCTTGTTTTCGGGGCAAAAAGGAGTGTGATGCCTCTGGTTTCCGGCGAATTTTCAGATTTTTCTTGAAATGAAGGCGGATGATGTTGTAAAATGTAATTGTTGCTTTTTCGCATATTTTCGTTCCCCGATGTGCGAGTTGTTTGCACTTTCTCATAAAGGAAGGAGGTAAGCTCAAGTCCTAAGAAGTTGTGTTAGGTGAGCATCAAGGTTCAATTTGGAAACGGAAGTCTTTAACTGGTCGTTTTTATTTGAAGATGTCTGAGACAGGCATGATAAATGCTGAGACTCGGTGTGCTTGTTGAAGACAACAGGTGTTTTGGTGTGTGGCCAAGGCACGCACAGCCATTCTTAATCCTTTGTCGAAGGAGGATGTACTATGTGTAAAAAACTGATTTATCTAATTTCTTTTGTTTTCGTGCTGGGCATGACACCAGGCGTGACGAACGCGGACCTGCTGGCATACTGGCCGCTTGACGAGGGCACAGGGGATGTAGCCCAAGACGTTATCGGCGGCTTTGATGCACAACTCTCTAATGTCGATTGGGTTGCGGGCCAATTCGACGGTTCCGCACTTAATTGCGACAGGAGCGGCGACGAGATCCTTGCCGGCCCCGGCCCAACACCGACAACACAAGACCTGTCAATAGCTTGGTGGATGGTGGACAACTATGAAAGCTACCAGACCATGATGAACAAGAATGAAACAGACAGCGTCGCCGGTAACAATATCCTGCTGCGACCCGAGAACGAGGACAGCCCTCTGCGGTGGCGTCTCGGAGGCTGGCAGGCTTATGGTGATTGGGGTTCTGAGTGCCGCGTTCCACAAGGTGCTTATAACGACGGAGAGTGGGTGCACGTAGTCTGCACGTATGACTATGCCGCCGATACCGCGACGATTTATATTAATGGAGAGGTAGCGGAAAACGGCGATTACAATCCCAAGACCGGTATTGCCGGTCCGACCGGTTACTGCGAAGGGGTGAATGATCCCACTCAGCCTCTGTACATCGTCGGCCAGCGGGAAGGTTTCGGAGGTATAGTGGACGAGGTTGCCATCTGGGACACCGCGTTGACGGCCAATGAGGTGCTTGCCGTCTATACCCTTGGGCCTTTAGCTTTAGACCCAAGAAAGGC
>CAYWOD010000317.1:0-2871 GCA_964459805.1 uncultured Pirellulales bacterium | reverse complement strand
GGAATACAAACTAAACCTAAATGAGGAGACCATATTATGTCTACTCGACAAAAGACGAGTTCGGTAGTGTGGCCGGCAGGTGCGGTTGTGGTGCTTGTCACGGCGTTGGGGCTGGGGCTGGGCATCAGGAAGATTCGGTCGTGGCGGAGCGAGGCTGCGCCCAAACCGCAGGCCAGGCCGGCGGCGAAACAAATTGAATCGGAGACGGCGGCGGCGGCGGCAGTGGTAGAGGCTGTTGAAGAAGAGCCTGTCGTGGTGGAAGAGGTGGCGGAGGAAGTTGAGGCCGAGGCGGAGGAGGTTGCTGAGGAGGAGGCGCAAGAGCAAGAGGTGGGCGAGAGCGAATCGGTCGCGAGCGAAGCTCCGATGGGGAGCGGATTTGGCGGCTGGCAGGGAGTCTGGGCGGACCTTAATCTTACGGAAGAGGAAATGGGCAGATTGAGAGAGGGGTTCGCGCTGGCTATGCAGAGATGGCAGAATATGCCTGAGGAGGAGAGGCAGGCTGAGATGGCGAGAAGGAGAGCTATGAGGGACAGGTGGGAGAATATGTCCGAAGAGGAGAGGCAGGGGACTATGCAGCGAATGCGAGGGCGATTCGAGGAGTGGCGAGAGAGCGGGGGGGTAGAGCTTCCTGAAATGTCTTTGGATTGACGGGAGCGGAAGAATGGTGACTGGTTGCCGAGGGGGTGGGGATGCGGGCCCTCGGGTGGTGCTTGGGGTGAGACGGGGTGGAGGATGATCGCCGCCGTGCCGGCGGCGGCTAAAGGGTGTGGCCAATTTCTCTGGCACAGCATAAGGTCCTTTCTGACATAGGATTGCGACCTGCGTCATTGCGAGCGAAGCGAAGCAATCTCACTGATATGTAAGGCGGAGATTGCCGCGTCGACCTTCGGCCTGCTCGCAATGATTATATGAAAGCGTGCCTCTTGGTGCGGTATAATACCGCGTCAAGACAAATACTCAGTACGGTTTCGGCCGTAGAAAGGAGGCACGCTATGAGTATTATAGCATTTGACAGCCACAAGAGGTATACATTTGCTCGTACAGAAGAGAAAGATGGCAGCAACGTTAAAGAATTCAGGATTGAACACCGACGCGGCAATATCGTCCATTTCCTCGGCCAACAGCAGGCCGGCTCATCGGTGGCGGTCGAGACAATCGGCAATTGGTACTGGATTATCGACGAGATCGAACAGGCAGGGATGCAGCCGTTATTGGTACACGCGCGTAAGGCCAAGCTGATGTTGGGTTGTATCAATAAGACAGATAAATTAGATGCCAAGGGGCTCAATAAGCTCCAACGCGTCGGGACACTGCCGAAGGTGTGGATCCCGCCGGGTGATATACGCGATAAGCGGGAGCTGCCTCGTACCCGAATGGTCTTCGGCAGGGGGCGGACCAGGTTGAAGAACCGAATTCACTCGGTCCTGGATAAATATGGGCTGCAGGATGGGTTTGAAGATATCAGCGACATCTTTGGGGTAAAAGGCATGAGGCGTTTAAGGCGTTTGATGGAGCAGTTGCCCGAGCAGACGTATTATACCACGGTGCTTTTGTTGGAGCAGCTTGAGCATGCGCAGCAGAAGATCACGGCGATCGAGGGGCGTATGAAGGAGCTGTTCGAGCAAACCTGGCAGATCAAGCTGCTTAAGACGATGCCGGGTGTTGGTTTTATCTTGGCGGTGGTGATATTGAATGAGATAGGAGACATTAGGCGGTTCAGTAGTGCTGAGCGGCTGGCATCGTATTGTGGAGTTACGCCGAGAGTTCATTCAAGTGGTGGTAAGACACGTTATGGCAGGCTTCGGCCGGATACAAATCACTATTTGAAGTGGGCCTTTAGTGAGGCCGGCAATTCTGTGGCGGTGAATCACAAATGTCATCCCCAGAGGCACGTCAGCCGGTTGGATAAGCGGATTCGGCACCGGAAGAATCACGCCAAGGCGATTGGGGCTGTTGGGCGTCATTTAGCCGAGGCGACGTATTGGATGCTAACGAAAGGTGAGTCTTATCGAGAACGAGGTCCCTTGAAGGTTTCGTCAATGGGGGCGTAAGCGCGATTATGTCATGAGTCCTTAGAGGCTCGCGCAATGAATGCGACACGTCCCCGGAAGATACTCATGCCGCTGTGACGGCCAAGAGATGACTGCGACAAAACCGAGCGCGATATGTACTTGGCGGAACCCCAATTGGGCTGTTCAAGTAAGCCAGGAGCCGACATATGTAAAATGTGAGTATCGTCCTAAAAGCTGTGGGTAGCTTTCGTATGAATTCTTCTTGCAAGGACTCCAAATTCTTGAACAACGGGTTCTCCCTGGAAAGATTGGTGGGCCAGAAGCGGTTATACACGGCTGAATTTACCGCATTATGGGCACCAGCATAATCAACGGCATTGGATAGGATACAGCAAAATGCTGTTGCCTCAAAGCGATAAACCCATGAAGTCTGGTTCAGCCACAACCTTTGGGACGATACCAAAATGTGGATAATACATACTTGACAACCAGCACGCTTCCAGAGATGACTTATGTGAGAATTGCTTAGGCAATTGCATCTTGGAAACTCCTGTCCGACCAAATTTAGATGTTCAGTTGGGTTTCTGGCGCAATCCCTTGAGAAGCGCCACGTGGCCGTATACCCATATACTCTCTAACTTTGCTACAGTCTCAAAATTCGTGGTTAATCTTCTCTGCATCCTCCGCGTTCTTGGGGCCAATTTTTTTCGTCCCCGATTTGTGTAAATTCGCGGCTAAACTTTTTTTAAAATTTTTCCAACTTTTCTCCTTGATTTTTCACCCCCTTTTTTCAGCCCAAAAATCAGGTACTCACTCATGATATTGGTAAGGAATAACAACAAAATTGGGCAGATTGAGG
>CAYWOD010000316.1:0-2878 GCA_964459805.1 uncultured Pirellulales bacterium | reverse complement strand
CTGGCGCTATCAAAAGAGTACATTTCGATGCCTAACTGCGAAAGTTGGGTTAGCGGCTGTTCGCCGTATTGTTATCGCAACACCGAGAGAACACAAGCTGGTTTTTCTATTGCCCCTATGGCAACAGTTCTTGTACGATTCTCACTGTAACGGGCTCAGTAAGCAAGCTATCTCATAAAGGAGCAATCGTATGAAACGTATTTTCGTACTTCTGGGCATAGTGCTGGCGTTGGCGGTAAGCGGTTGTGCGGGCCTGCAGAATAGATCAGCCGGGGCCGGCAGGACACTGGATATCTATTTCCTGGACATGATGGGAGGCGCCTCGACGCTCATCGTTACGCCTTTGGGCGAATCGGTCCTTATCGACACCGGCTCGCTGGAGCCCAAGCACCGCGACGCCGAGAGGATGTATAAGGCATGCACGGACGCCGACCTGACGCAAATCGACTATCTGGTCACTACGCACTTCGACACCGACCACTACGGCGGCATACTGGAGATGTCCAAACGTATTCCAATCAAGCACTTTATCGACAACGACACCCCGCCAAAAGACGTTAGGAAACGTCAATCCTTCAAAAAGCTCAACCCGCTGTACAAGCGGGCCACTAAAGGAAGAACAAAGCTCCTTCGCGCAGGTGAAGATATCCCGCTCAAGAACGACCCAACCGGAAAGATCGCTGTGATAAGGCTCCATTGTGTGGCGTCTCAAAAGCGCGTCGAAGGCTTCAAAGGCGATATCGACGCCCCCGTCGAAGGCTTCGAGATGGCAAAGCCCGACACATCGAACAACGCCCACAGCATTGCCCTTGTTCTGACCTACGGCGACTTCAAATTCTTCGCCGGAGGAGACATCACCCTGAACGTCGAGCACCACCTCGCCCATCCCGTCAACCGCATCGGAAAGGTCGATCTCTACCAGGTAACGCACCACGGCCTCGACCGAAGCAACAACACGATCCTGCTAAAGACCCTGAGCCCCACCGTAGCGGTAGCAATGAACGGACCAAGAAAGGGTATCCAGCCCAGAACCTTCAAAGACCTCAACGCCGTGCCGTCCCTAAAAGCAATCTACCAGATCCACTACAATACCCAATACGGGAACGCCGGCAACCCATCCCCACAATTCATCGCCAACAAAGACAACCCCACAAAAGGCCAATACATAAAAGCCGCCGTAAACCCCAACAAGGCCACCTTCACAATCCAAATCGGCCCAACCGGGAAAAAACAAACATATCCAATCCGACCATAGAGTAGGTTTCCCCGAGAACACCACGATTAGCCCCGGCACCTGTGGCCGGGGTCGCACGCTCTGCCCTGCCCACAGGTGGCAGGGCTAACCAAATTGGATTTGCCAAGCCATCACTCATTCTATACCATCCACGTCATGTCCAAGACCATAGGATATATGTTGACATGGACAACGTATGGGAGTTGGCTCCCGGGAGACGAGAGAGGTTATGTTGCCAATGGTACAACCCTCCCCGGTGACGGTAAGATACTGGAAAGAAACAGAAAAAGGCGGAAATCGCCTGCCGTCAAATTGAATGCACCCGAAAAGAAAATTGTCGAACAGACCATCCTCGCCGAAGCCGAAAAACTCGGGCACAAGCTTAAAGCGTTAATAGTCTATTCCAATCACGTTCATTTATTGGCGAGATCTCATACACAGTCCATCGAGGAAATAGTCGGAAGATATAAGAGTCTGACGACACGTGCGCTCTGGCAAAAGGACCGTAAAGGCCGAATTTGGACCAAAGGTTACGACAAGCGCTTCTGCTTTACAGAAGAGGACATTGCCGCAAGAGCCAAATACATACAGAAACACAACGATTAGCCCCGCCACCCGTGGGCGGGGCAACACCCTCCCGCCACCAGTGGGCGGGGCAACACCCCACCGCCGCCCAGACAAACCAATCGACCTCATCAACGTCTCCCAGAATCCGCCCATCGCCGCAATCATACGCGAAAAACGAGTTCGCATCTATGAGCGCCGAGAGTGATTACATATCTTCCGAGTCCGCCAAGGTCCGCCGCACCGCCGGCGGCAGCCTCCCAGCTCGGGGATCGCTTTTCAATTCGGATATCCATCTAAACCACGCAGGATGGGTTCTGCACACCGAAACAACCTAACCAGGGACAACTTCCGGTGTTACCATCCAATTGATTTGCCAGTGATTATCCGTGGGTTGTTCAAGGCAGGCTATGGCGGCTGGTTTGAAGGCTATGGGGTTGCTGGAGTCTGAGCCGGTCATAAGCAGTGAGGCTAATCTGGGTAAGAACGGCAGATGGCCGACGATCATAACGTCCTGCTCGGCCGTCTCAATTTCGTCTCTGATTGGAGCAACGTCGTCATTTGGGGCGAGGAAACTGTGGGCGGCGAACTCTTCTCTGACCGTCACCGCTTCGGCCAAAACTTGCGCCGTCTGCTCAGCGCGTCTTTTCCCGCTGTGCCGCATGTAATCGACGGATATATTCAGAGGTTTGAGAAAATCGGCGACCTTTTTGACCTCTCGCAGGCCCTGCTCGGTCAACCCGCGCTGCGGGTCAACGTCGCTCGAAGCGGCCTTTCCGTGCCGGACAAGATACAATCTCATTTTACCACCTCCCTTTCTCATAATCTATGCAGACCATTATAACAAGTCTCCCTCGCTTGGCAATCGCCTCTAATATGCCGCCCAGGCACCGCTTAGCAACGAGTCAGTGCGCCTAACTCATCCGCCCACACCCGCGGCCCACAGTCTCAAATCATTTTCTGCCATTTATCCTCCCGATTTCACTAACTCTCCCACCCTCCACCGCAACTTTGCATTTTCCACCTTAATCTTTGATCTTTCTCTCACCCCCCCCCGCAATTTATTGAGCGGGTCCTCTC
>CAYWOD010000315.1:0-2880 GCA_964459805.1 uncultured Pirellulales bacterium | reverse complement strand
ACATGGAATTTCCTGCGGGACGAATTTGGAGTGTAACAACACTGCTGAACCAAAACCATTATCTCCAGTGGATAATATGTCGAATACTTTGAGCAACACGGAAATAAGAGAGATTGTCACAGAGGTTATTAATCGGGTCTTAAATTAAGTAGTATATGTGCATTTCGAGATTTGCTATATGTATAGGGATTCAATATAACTTGGTTTCAAGTTCCAAGTGCAATACTGGTGAAACCGTTTGACTCGTTTTTCACAAATATATCATGAGGCGTTTTGAATGCAAGCCTTTTTCGTGGTCGGTGGTTCAATCGATCCATGACAAAAGCTAATTCGTCACTGCTGACATTCCGAAGATTCATCCCTTTCGGGAAGTATTGACGGATTAGTCCGTTCGTGTTTTCGTTCAATCCACGTTCCCATGAGTGGTATGGCTTAGCAAAATAACTCTGGCAATTGAGACCTTTATTGATAAATTCGTGTGCCGAAAATTCTCGCCCATTGTCATATGTGATTGTATGCACCCACTCCTTATTTGGAGACAACAACCGCACAATTTCCCTTTTTACTTCATCAGCAGTTTTTTGTTTTACATGACCTATAAGTATGTATTTGCTTTTACGTTCGGCCAGCGTCACCAGAAATCCCCGGTGGTGAGCCCCGCTCACAAGATCAGCTTCCCAGTCGCCAATGCGTGTCTTCTCTTCAACGATTTCCGGGCGCTGATCAATATCAATACGGTTCGGTATTTTCCCGCGCCAATCCTTCTTGCCGTAGCGCTTACGGCGTTTTTTCACCCCGGCAATACGCAGCTTCAGGTACAGGTCACCACCATGCTTTTTATCATGCCAGATGTATTGGTAAATCCTTTCGTGGCTGATACTAATGCCAACGCTTCCTCGCATGGTACAACTAATCTGTTCGGGCGAAAACTCCTCTCGAAGTTTCTCCTCAATGTAGGAAATCACCTCTTGGGTCATCTTTAAGCTTCGAGGTATTTTACGACGCTCCTGTGCCTTTCTTTGGGCCTGCTTGGGACGGTATCCACGTTGACCATGGTTCCTGCGTATCTCCCTGCCAATCGTGCTTGGATATCTTCGCAGGATCATGGCTATCCTACAGTTAGAAACATTCTCTTGCTTCAACACATAAATTTGATTACGTTCTCCTTCGGTGAGTTGGTTGTAACACTTTCCCATTGTGCTCTCCTTGAGTAAGGGGATGATTTGTTAGGGCAAATTATTATATACACTAACTCACCATCATTTTTACCTAAGTATTGCACTTGAGGGTTGAATCCACCTAATATTAATCATAATTAACTGTCTAAAAGTCCTGTGAAAAAGTATTATTTCAAACAGAGTAGATATACCCGAATAAGGGTGAAGGTTTTGAATTTATTTCTCATCAAGTGAAAAGAATTGAATAACAGATCAATAACATTCGAAAAATTAAAAGAAAGACAATATGAAGGCACAGATATATAATTTAGTGTGCCTTCGAGTACAGATTTAATCTTTCTTTTGCTGAAAGATACGAGCCTTTTGACATTTTGTACGGTAGCAGTCATGTAGAGTTGATCCTGTAATGAGCGTTCACCTCGACATCGTGCTGTGTGAAGTCCGTGGCATATCTTGGCTTCGGCAAAAACATGTTCTGAGCGTTTACGGAGTTTTTGTGATAATTTATAATCGGAGGTTGCGACAATCGAGCGGACAAAATTCCTGGCTTTTGCACGTCTGATTTTTTCGTTACGTTGCGCTTGTATATGTGGTTTGAATGTTCGGTTTTTCCATGAAGGTATAGGCTCCGGTTTTTCGTTTGCCAGTAATGGTATATGCGGGATAATGCCGCTATCTCGTATATCCGCGATAAACTCAGCGGAGCCATAACCTTTATCAGCGGCAAGGGTTTTCACTTTATGGCAAAGATCGGGAAAGTTTTCAATATCAGACAACATGTCAAGAGCCGCTGCGGGTTCAGCCGACCCGCTTGCATGAGTGGCTCTTGTGGCAAGTATAACCCTGCTTTTAGTGTCTATCAGATTGTGGCCAATATAGGATAGCGTGGCTTCTTTCCCCTTGGACTTACGATAGAGCCGGGAATCCGGGTCAGTTTTTGAACGATGTGTTTTATTGCTTAATGAAGCGCCGTGAAAGTCTTTGTCCTGAGGATGCGTATCCTTTTTATCATCACTTGCGAGGTTCAATTCATGCAAATAATCATCAAGAGGCATCGGAACAACTATGGGCTCAAGACTCTTTATAGAAGCATTTGCCCTGATCTGCGTGCCATCAACACTAAGATGTTTCCCGCTGACAAGACCTGCGTTTATACATTGCTGAACAATATTATGCATGATCTTTTCAAAAAGGTTTACCGAAGCCCATCTATGATTACGCAGTTTGTTCAAAGTACTCCGGTCTGGAACTTTATCATCAAAGGAAATACGGCAAAACCACCGGTAAGCCGCATGCATCTTCACTTCCTCACAAAGCCTCTTTTCACTGAGGTTGTAAAGGTAACCGATAAGAATCATGCGAACCACCAGTTCAGAATTAATACCTGGTCTGCCATTGTCAGAGCAATAACACTCTTTTACCATTTCGTGGACAAAAGAAAAATCCACAACTTTGTCTATAATGCGAAGAATATGGTCATCCGGCACCAACTCTTCTATGCTAAAATAGTGAAATATCGGTTGGGAACGTTCTTGTTCCTTTGGTCTCATAATCACCTCCATCTGCAATATTATCAATATGATAATATAACATGTGGAGTCCAATATTCCTAACACTTTTTGTTGATTAGGGGTTTTTCACACCTCTTTTAAAAGTCCTGTGAAAAAGTAAAAGTATATGTCATAATGCTGTCAAGGGTCAG
>CAYWOD010000314.1:0-2895 GCA_964459805.1 uncultured Pirellulales bacterium | reverse complement strand
TTGCCCACCCCCCGCGATACGCAATCTTGCCCTGAGCGACCTGTGGTGAGCAAGGCCGAACCAAGTCGAAGGGACGATATACGACATACGACATACGAAATACAAACCCAATCCCGGCGCAATATTTATCCGGCGGCCCTTGCCCGGACGCTCTACGAAATACAGGATCGGGGCTTGGGGTGGGTTGCCGCTCTGTTTGCAAGGGGCAATTGCCTCTTGACGGGTCGCCCGGTGGAGAGCAGAATCTTGATTGATTACCGAAAACGTTTGCAAAGAATAAGTTTACGCCCTGCTCGAAGTACCGGAAGAGATCACCACTGATATGACCGCCTTCACTAAGGACCCGGCCCCCATCGAGACCCGCCGAGACCGAATAGCCCGAACCATAGCCAAGCTAAACAAGTTATGAGCCTTCCCCTCGCCGGCGCCGGCAACCGGATTTTCCTTATGAACAAACGCCTATTCTTCCGATACAAGTGGCCGCCAGTCGTTCTCTCTTACGCCGTGATAGGTCGTCAGGATATATTCGAACTGATTCTTCGACCTTGGCTCTAAGTTAAGCGTGAACTTCACCGTATCCAGATCGACCTGCTCGAATTCCCCGAACTGCCCGCTCTTTTTCAACTCCCAGTACTGGGTGGGGAAGTTGCGCTTTATCTCGACCTTAACGGGAATCTCGCGGGTATTTCTGACCTCAACCTTAAACGTCCGAATCTCGTCCCAGCCGGAAATGTTACCCCACCGCTCGAACCTGTAGTTCTTCGTCCTGAAATCCATCACCATCGGCTCGACAACAACGTCGGCAACAGGGCCAAGGTTAAGCTCTACATCCTCATCTACAGGAATGTACTTGAACGATGATTGGCCCGTATAGGACAGATGCCCCCTGTTTCCGACGCCCCTATAGACCTTCAGCATCCCGCCGGGAATCGGCGTCTCACCGAGCTTGTGTTCTTCGTCATTCTTGAAGCTGAGGAATCGCACCACCGCATTGCCGTACCGTTGCTGCTCATACTTGTAAAGATTCACTACCGGCACTTCGTCGACATCGAAACTCAGCAGCCTCTTCGACCAGCCGGTGGCAATGGTCTCGGTGCCCTCAATTGTATAAAGGAAATACTCGCTAAGTCCCTCTTTTTTGATTTCCTTGCGCCCGGCAGCATCGTCACCAAGCCGATACGCAGTCATCGCGAGCTCTTCCTTGAATATTCGCGACGACCTGCTGCGAGCCTGCCGCTGACTGACCGGTACTGCTTCCCCCGGCTTGCCGTAGGGATACTGTCGCCGGGCAAGGGCCGCTATCTGGTCGATAATATGCACCTTGCCCACGATAAGTCGCACCTGGGCATTGCCGTAGTCCTCGCCGCTGTTGTTGGTCACGCGGACATAGCCCTTTAGACGCATCGTCTTTTCATCCTCGGTCAGCGTCCCCATATAGAAGGCACGCCACGATAAACCGCTGGTTAGATACGTAATCTCGACCGGCACCTTTCCGCTGATTTCGCTCTGCACATTCCACAGCCCCAAATTCCTGACCCTCGGCGGATAAGTCAAATCAGCAATGTCTATCTTGTCCGCATTGGCCTTGGGCAGCATTTCTAAACTCGTCGGGTCAATCAACGTATTCGCCCAGGAGAATTGCAATTTGTTGTTGCCGTTCTTCAACGTCAGCGCCCTGCTCTCACGCACCAACGTCATATCCGCCGAATTATAAATCGTAAGCTGCACCGTATCCCGCGTAGGCAAAGTAACCAAATCCACCTTGCCCTGTGCGACAGATGCGACTGTAATAATTATCAATAACAACAATGGACGTTTCATTTGACAATCCTCTTATTGAATAGAGTCTTGATGTTCACCGCGAAGCCCTTACCCAGTCTTCCTCTCTTACGCCGTGATAGGTCGTTAGGATATATTCGAATTGATTCTTCATCCTCGGCTGTAAATTGAGCGTGAACTTCACCGTATCCAGATCGATCTGCTCGAATTGCCCGAGCTGGCCGCTCTTTTTTAGGTCCCAGTATTGTGTGTTGAAGTTGCGCTTTATCTCGACCTTAACGGGAATCTCGCGGGTGTTTCTAACTTCAAGGTCAAATGTGCGGACTTCATCCCAGCCGGAGATATTGCCGCGGCTGTCGTACCTGTAGTTCTCGGTCTTGTAATTCATAAGCTTCGGCTCTACGACGATATTTGCAACGGGGCCGAGATTTAGCTCAACATCCTCATCGACGGGGATGTACTTAAACGAAGACTGCCCCGTATAAGACAGATGCCCTTCGTCGCCGACGCCCCTATAGACCTTCAACAGCCCGCCTGGGATCGGCGTCTCGCCGAGTTCGTGCTCCTCATCATTCTTGAAGCTAAGGAACCGCACCACCGCATTGCCGTATCGCTGCTGCTCATACTTGTAAAGATTCACCACCGGCACCTCATCCACATCGAAGCTCAGCAGCCTCTTGGACCAGCCGGTCGCAATAGTCTCGGTACCCTCGATTGTATAAAGGAAATACTCGCTGAGTCCCTCCTTCTTGATCTCCTTACGCCCAAGCGAACCTGGAACTTTTGTGGTCAGGCCAAAGGACCGGACCACTTCCCTTTCGCCCTTCTCGAGGGCCCTAAATCGTTCTATCTGCGTAGGCGGCACTCCGGGCCTACCATACGGGTATTGTCGGCGGGCGAGGTCTGCTATCCGGTCGAGGATGTGGACCTTCCCGACAATCAGCCGGGTCTGAGCATTCTCGTAGTCCTCGCCGCTGTTGTTGGTCACGCGGACGTAACCCTGCAGACGCATCGTCTTTTCATCCTCGGTTAGCGTTCCCATGTAGAACGCCCGCCAGGACAGGCCGCTGGTCAGATACGTAATCTCTACCGGCACCTTGCCGCTTACGCCGCTTT
>CAYWOD010000313.1:0-2940 GCA_964459805.1 uncultured Pirellulales bacterium | reverse complement strand
GAACGACGCCGAGAGCTGGCGACCAGCACCCCCCAGCCCCGGCACGCCATAACGAGAAGTCTCCTTTATGCCGATCGTGCTGCATTCTTGCGCAAATAGACCGACCACTGCCTTGGCCGGTGTTCAAGAAGAATTAACCGGATATATCTACAAGACGGTTGATTCGGGAACGGCAGTAGATATAATGTCTCTCGGATAACATAAATGACGGTGAGTTTTGGGTCGCATCGGAGCCTGTTGCCAAAATGGATTGTAAGGATCGCAGGGATGGCGGTTTTAGTAGGAATTGATGAAGCTGGTTTCGGCCCGATCCTGGGACCGTTGGTGGTATCTTCGAGCACTTTCTCGCTGCCACATCGACTTCTAACATCTGATCTGTGGCAGGTTTTGAGAAAGAGCATCGGCGACAGGCGCAAACATCTTGCAGGCCGGCTGTTCGTTGCCGACAGCAAAAAGGCCTACAGCAAATCGGCCGGCATTAAACATCTGGAGCGAACGGTCCTGGCGTCTCTGAGGTGTCTCGGTGAGGAGCCGGCCACGCTGGCCGAGCTTCTAATGCGATTGTGCCCGATTTGCCTCGAGCGACTAAGGGACTATCCCTGGTACAAAGACGCCGGTGATTACCGCCTGGCGGCGGATATTGCCGACGGGAAGATTGCTTCAGCAGTGCTGGCCGACGATCTATCGGCGAATGGTATGGAGCTGGTGCAGTTGAAAAGCTGTTGTCTGGACGTTGCGTTCTACAACAAAATGGTGAACAACGTAAAGAACAAGGCCAGTGTGTTATTCACCGCCACGGCGAAGCTTATAGGGGAGGCTTTTGACAATTTCGGCGGTGATGAGCTGCAAATAATGGTCGATAGGCAAGGCGGACGGGTCCGCTATCGCAAAGTGCTGCAGAGGATGTTCGAGGACACGGAGCTGAGGATTCTGCGTGAGAGCCGGGCGGTCAGCAGCTACGAGCTGCGGGCCGGCGGTAAGCGAATGCGTTTGCATTTTGTAGTCGGTGCCGATGAACGATTCCTGCCGGTGTCGCTGGCGTCAATGGTGAGCAAGTATCTCAGGGAGCTTCTGGTTGGCAGCATAAACCGCTATTTTGCCGGCTTCGGTGCCGACTTGAAACCCACTGCGGGGTACTGGAAGGACGGCCAGCGTTTCATCCGAGACCTTCAGACAAATCTGCCCCGTGTCCGGATTGACAGCAATCAGCTTGTCCGGTGTCGCTGACCGGCTGGCTTGCCGGCTTTAGGCTCTACCGCGAGCGACGGCGTTTTTTTACTGTGGAGGGGCCTCTGGCTCCCACAGGTCTTCGCCCGCCCGCGGGATCAAGAGTTATTCTTCTGTGCCGTTTGCGTTTTCTTGGAATCTCCTCGATTCTCGGTTTTGCCCCTGCGCCACTCGATGGAGGCCCGGCTGTTCTTTCTCCCATCAGCACCAAAGCGTTTGTGCACACCCCTCTGGTAGCGGCGTCACGGTGCTGCAGGCCCTGCGTGAAGACGTCAATGGCCATTTTTTTCATTCTGCCGCGCATATTCCTGAGTCCATAGGCGGCTGCGTTTTTCGTCCTTGAGGGAACACCGCCGAACAAAATCCCCTTTAGGATTTCCAAACCGTCCTCCTGCATCCAGGACAAGCTGAAGGCAGCCTGTCGTCTGATTGATGCGTTGGACGAATGTAACTGTTCGGCCAACTTTTCAAGAAGATTTGAAGACGACCTGGTTTTCTCCCTGCCTGAAAGTCCTTTTTCTTCCGACTCCATAAAGCCAACCCCTCAATGTACCTACAGGTACAGTCAGCTTACTGAAAGGCGCTCATTTCTCGTGAAACGCCCAGAATATAAATAGTTTCTGTTGCGGAAAGCCAAAACTGACGATGTCACCCCTGCGAAGGCAGGGGTCCATATCGAAAAACCTGGATTCCTGCTTTCGCAGGAATGACAAATGCTGTTTCCACAACAGGAACCAACTATGTTGTTGCGAGAGCGCCGATTACTCGTGCTCCAGCCCTTGGATTAGGGTGCGAATATGCCGGTTCTCTTCTTTGATAATCTGCTCGATTGTATCTTTACCTGCCAGGTCCCTGGCAAAATCCTTCAAACCCTGGTAAAAGACTATGGCCTGCTTTGACCTTCTGATGGTGTCCTTGAAGATTTCGTTTTTGCCTTCGCGCCCGGTCATTCTCCTTCCCGAATCCGGCTTGCCGGCGAACGCGGCGAGGCCCGCCATTACATGTGGATTGGACAGCACATAATTATCGGGGTCGAACGTCCCAAACTGTCCGGTCTTTTCAGAAAAGCGTTTCCTTCTTTCTGCGAGGGTCTTTTCGTGTTTGGCCTTCCAGCCGGCGAGCTTGTAAAATATGTCTCGGCGTTCCGGATCATCGAACAAGTCAGCCGTCTTGAGGTAGAATTTGGCCCCATCGTGTTCGATTTTCTCAGCTATCTGGAGGACTTCAAAGACGTTAAACTTCGTCTCCATTAACACGCCTTCCCAAAAAGCTCCACCTGTTTATTTATGCCAAGCCGACATCCGGTCGAGCTTAGCTCAGTTATCCCACAGTTGCCGGCCCAGGCTTCTACATCAAGAATACCAGATTGGTCAGGTAAATTCAATAATCTGCGAATACTTTTTTGCCAAAATCAACAGATTTGTGCGTCCCGGTCGCGCCAATCTGCTTTCTCGCTTTCACCCTCAATGTACTGGTTCAGCGTGAATCGGACAAATCCAGTTCGCTGTTAAGAGATTGCCTTGCCTTCGGCAAGGAGGTTTTTTTAGGGATGAGGGAGTTCTGGATTACCGTTTCGAGAAAGTGTGGTGGGCGGCCGATTTGAGAACGGCCACCCATACGGTAATCCGTCACACCCAGCCGGCTATCCCTGGCAGGGTCTGCCCTGAGCGCAGCCGAATGGGTTGCACCTGGAGCAGGCCTGCTTCCGTTTTA
>CAYWOD010000312.1:0-3025 GCA_964459805.1 uncultured Pirellulales bacterium | reverse complement strand
ACTGTGTTAAGAAAACTGTATCTGCAAGAATTTGTCTTGCAGATTTTTTTTATTTGTGAGCAAAAAATTAAGGAAATTAAATGAAACACTGTCCTAAGTGTAAAGAATACAAATGCTTATCTGAATTTAATAAAGATAAAAATAGAAAAGATGGTCATGATTATTGGTGTAAATTATGCTGTAAAGAAAAGAGAAAAAATCATTGGAATAAAAATAAAGAAAAATTATTAAAACAGCATAGGTTATATAGAATAAAGAATAGAAAAAAATTAAATAAAAAAGATAGAAAATATAGAAAAATTCAGCGTAGAACAAATATTAATTTTAGGATTGCAGGAAATTTAAGAGGTCGCATTAATACGACTATTAAAAAAAATAAAAAAAGTGATAGTTTTTATGGATTATTAGGATGTTCTCTTGATTTTTTAAAAAATTATTTACAATCTCAATTTAAATCTGGAATGTCTTGGAAAAATCATGGTTATTATGGTTGGCACATAGACCACATTAACTTGTGCCAAATTTGATTTAAGTAAACCTGAAGAACAAAGAAAATGCTTTCATTACAGTAATCTTCAGCCTCTTTGGGCTAAAGAAAATTTTACCAAAGGTAAAAAATTATGTCAGATTTAAAAAAGGAGCTAAGAAGGCTATCCAATTTAAAACAAAATCGAAAAAAATCTCCTGCGGATTTAGAAAAACAGGCGATGATGAATTGCTGGAAGCGACAGTTAAAGATTGACGATAGATTTTTGGACAAGGATGAAAAAAAGACAGCAGAGAAACTTTTTGATAATTATATTCAAAATTTTGAGTTTTCTAACTATAACGAAGTAAGTCTTTTGGCAGATTTAGTATATGAAGAAATTTTGCTTCGGAGAATTCAGGATGAAATTAATAAAATTTCTGAAGATGAGAAAATAAAATTTATCCCTGATAAAGCGATTTCTTCTTCTCATGACGTTCAAGATAGAATTGCCCAATTAAAAGAAAGATTGGGAATTATTAATGCGAAAGAAAAAGATGATTTAACTGCTTTACAAATACTTGAAAAAAAATATGAGGTTTACATTCCGTTTCATCGTAACGAATTCACCACCATTTGCGGAAAGTGCGGAACACCATTATTATTAAGACGAAGATGTAGTAATGATAAATTTGAAAATTTAGTACATCCTTTTTTTAGTGGGCGTTTCTGGTTATCCCGACGAGGATTAGCATTAGTTAAAGCAGGAATTATTAGTAAAGAAACATACGCTTTTATATTTATGACAAGTGTGCAGTTCGTAAATTGGTGTCTCAAAAAACAAAATACTATTGTTGAAATAGATGGAATCGAACAATCAAGAATAGAAGATTTTATTAAGAAAAATCCCTATCTTCAAAAATCAAAGATACCTAAAAAGATTTTAGAAGAAAATGAAAACTAAATTTTGCTCAACATGTAAAAAAGATAAATTAATTAGACAATTTTATAAAAGAAAGTCTAGTGATGATGGTTTAGATACACAATGTAAAGATTGTAAAAACAAATATAAACAAAAATATAGATTAAAATATCCAGAAAAAATTTTAAATTATCAATACAAAAATCGACAAGTTCATCGAGAAAAAGAAAAGTTACGAAAATTAAAATATCCTTGGGAAACTTTTTATTATCATGCAATGACATTATGCAATAATAAAAAAGTAGATTCTTACAAACATTATGGTTTACAAGGAATTAAATGTTTATTATTTAAAGAAGATGTAGAACATTTATGGTTTAGAGATAATGCCGAATTGATGGATAATCCGCAATTAAGAAGAAAAGATAAAAAAGAAAATTATTGTATCAAGAATTGTGAATTTATTGAAAAAGTTTTTTTTCAATTAGGCAAAGATAATCCGATTCATAAAGATTGGATAGAATGTAAATGTTATCTATGTCATAAAATTATTAATAAAAAGCCCAGTCTTTTAAAAAATAGAAAATTGAATTTTTGTTCTAACAATTGTAAAATTTTATTTTATAGTGGCAAAAATAGTCATTTATATAAAGATGGTGAAGGAACGGGGAATTATCCTATATCATTTTCTTATAGATTAAAAAATAAAATTCGCAAATGGGATAATTACCAATGTCAAAATTGCGGTATGACTGAAGAGGAACATTTAATAGTTCGTGGACAAACTTTACATGTTCATCATATAGATTATGACAAACAAAATTGCAAGGATAATAATTTAGTTACTGTTTGTTGGGCATGTAATAATAGAGCCAATTTTAATAAAGATTATTGGCAACAATTTTATCAAGAAAAAATTAGGCAAATAATTCCTTCAAAGATTTTAGAAAAAAATAAATAGGAGTACATACAAATGAGTAACTATAAAACAGTTTACAATCCGCATACTAATAAACTTCAGAAAATTTTAGATGTAAATCTTTTAAAAATTAAAGGAACTGTAGCAACTACAGGAGATTTACCACTAACAGGTAATACTGAAAATGATTGTTACATTGTTAAAGATGGAGATAGATTATATACTTGGAATAGTACAGAATCAAGCGGAACAATAGATAAATGGGTTGATGTTGGCAGTGTTGCTGCTGTTGATTGGTCGATTATTACTAATAAACCCACGTCCACTGTTGAAAACATTGATGATGCTGTTACCAAGAAACATACCCAAGGCACAGACCAAAAGCTCGACGACGGTGGAGTGAGCGAAGTAACCGCAGCAAACGCTAAAGACGCTGTTGATAAGAAACACGAACACTCTAATAAAACAGAAATAGATAAGGTTACTGATGGCGACCATGACGTTAGAACTGATAATCCTCATTCCACGACAAAAACTCATGTTGGTTTAGGAAATGTTGATAATAAATCAGAGGCAACAATTATAACCAATGTTAAGGCAGATGTGGATGTGGCCGATGCAATTACTAAGAAACATGAACACGATAACAAAACGGAATTAGACAAGGTTACTGATGGCGACCACGATGTTCGAACCGATAATCCTCATAGCGTAACCA
>CAYWOD010000311.1:0-3037 GCA_964459805.1 uncultured Pirellulales bacterium | reverse complement strand
AGATTCCCGCGTGGGCGGGGGCGGCGGCGGCGGTGTTAGTGGTTGGGCTGCTGCTGGTCGTATCTAATTTACCGAAAGATGAGGTACACAAAGGGCGCGTTGGGGTTGAGAAAGGGCCGCCGGGTGCAGGAGTGAGGCAGCCGCTTGATCCCCGAATCGACAGGGGGAGAGGCGGCGGATTAGGTAGGAGCGGAATGCAAGATTTGCTCGCGTCGGGCATTTCCGAGCAGGCGCCTTTTGCGCCGGCCAGTGCGATTGAATTGGTAACGCTGCCGCGGCGGGACAAGGTGCAGTTGACTATCTATAACTCGGCTGATTTGACGTTGGTGCGGGAGCAGCGGAATCTGACGATGAAAAGGGGCTGGAACTGGCTTCAGTTTATGTGGGCCAATACGTTGATTGACCCGACTTCGTTGAGTCTGGAGCCGCTGGAGCAGGCCGATAAAATCGATATTCAACAGTTGGTTTTCCCAGCGAGGCTGCGGGAGCTTGGCCGCTGGCTGGTGCGTTCCGAGGTCAGCGGCCAGGTACCGTTCGAGATAACGTACTTTACGAGCGGGATTTCGTGGCGGGCGTTTTATATGGGGACACTTGCGAAAGATGAGAAGACGATGCAGATGAAGGGATACGTGCGGGTGGGCAATAACAGTGGCGAGGAATATGAGAACGCCCAGACCCGGCTGATTGTCGGCAAGGTGCACATCCTGGACCAGATAGCTGCGCTGGCAAGGCGCAAGTATCCCTACGGCAGTCCGATTCCAGTGCCCCGCAGGCGAGGCGGTGCCGCCGGCCATGACCTCCGACTGGGTGATGAGGAGGATGATCTTCGCGAGGGCCTGTTTGCAGCTTATTCCGGCCGCGCGCTTGATGGTCTCGGAATGATGAGACCCAAGGAAATACGAAAAGAAGGACTGAGCGAGTATTTCCTCTATACAATTGAGGGTACGGAGACTATTGCCGACAAGTGGGGCAAAAGGCTGCTTTCGTTCGAGGCCGAGGACATCGAGGTCGAGAGTCTCTATAAGTACGACGAGGAGCGGTGGGGCAATCAGACGATAAGATTCGTCAAGTTCGCCAACGACGAAGACCATAATCTCGGGGATACGCCCATACCGAATGGGCAGGTGAGAATCTACAGCCTGGCCGACGATTTGGGGCATCTGTCATACGTTGGCGGAACAAGTGTTAAGTATATTCCGGTGGATGAGGAGGTTGAGCTGAATCTTGGCCCGGCCCGATTAGTCAAGGTCGAGCCGAAGCTGATGGCGTTCAAGACGGAAAACTACGAGTTCGACAGAGACAAGGACATCGCCGGGTGGGATGAGATACGGACATGGGAGATTGAAATCACTAATACGCGAGAGCTGCCTATCGAGATAGAGATTACACGGGGGTTCGGGACGGCGTACTGGACGTTAGAACCGGATGCCGAGGACGTCGAGTATGAAAAACACGATGCGACGCACGCCCGCTTTGAGTTGAAACTGACGCCGCGAAGCAAGCGGACATTTGGATATACGGTAAGGACGTATCATGGTGTGCGACGTGATGATTGGGCAAAGAAATAGCCACAGAGGGCACCGAGAACACAGAGAAAAGAAATGAAAGAAAAAGTACATTTTTAGGAGAACAAATTATGAACGGTAAAAGAATGACACTGATGGCAATTGTATTGCTGCTGGCGGTCAGCGGGGTTGTGCAGGCGCGGATCAAATTAGTTGCGCTGCCCGAGCGCGGCGCCACGGTGATTCGCTTAGACAATCCGCAGTGGACGCTGATTGAAGAGGAGCGCGTGCTGACCCTGCAGAAGGGGCTCAATAAGGTGGACTTCTCGTGGAAGGGAGTGAGCATTGACGCCGATTCGATTCGGCTAAGGGCGCTCGACCACCCGGACAAGGACAACGTCACGCTGTTGAACGTGAGCTATCCGCCCAATGAGGCCGCGTTGGTGTGGGAGATTAGCTGCGCCGATAATTACGCCGAGACGGTGCGGATCAGCTACCTGCTGCGGAATATCGACAGGCTGATTACGTACAAGGCAATCGCCGATAAGCCGGAGACGCTTGTTGACCTCAAGAGCTATCTTGTGCTGCGGAACTTCTCCGGCGAGGATTTCGACAAGGCGCGGGTGCTGCTGGATTACGGGGAGGCGTTTGAGCAGGGCATCGACCATGAAGAGACCAAGCAGATGCTGTTTCTAAAGGCGGACAAGGTGCCGATTACAAAGGTCTGGACGTTCGATGCGGCGAAGCTTCCGTGGGACCCTGAGAAGTTAGAGAACAAGAACGTGGGTATTCCGGTGAGCTACCGGATTGTAAACGACGACAAAAGCGGACTGGGTGAGTTTGCGCTCTGGGGCGGCAAGGCTCGGCTTTTCCAAAACGACGGGCAGAAGAGCACGATCTTTTTGGGTGAAGACGTCAGCGGGCTCGTGCCGGTCGGCGAGAAGATGGAGCTCTATATCGGCGACAGCAGGGACATCGTGGTTACGCAGCGGAAGATGAAAGACATCCAGATCAACAAGATCGAGAACAACAACGACAAACTCATCCTTTACGACACGGACGAAATAATCACCGCCAAGATTGAGAATTTCAAGGACGGCGCGGCGGTGCTTACGATGATCCAGCATATTCCGGGCGAGTGGGATATGGGAGAGTGCACTGTCGATAAGAAAGCCTGGAAAATGGGCGTTGATTACAAGAAGAAGAACGCCAACACGCTTGAGTTTGAGATAAAGCTGCCCGCTCGCAACGAGGACGGCCCCGCGGTGAAAGAGCTGATGATGCACTACTATCGCCGTCATGTTCGGACCAGGTAATGGAAATGGCCACAGACATTGTCTTGAGCGTAGCCGAAGGAAGAAACAGAGATCGAACTGGATTCCCGCTTTCGCGGGAATGACAAGGAAAAAGGAGCAGCAAAATGAAACGCATAATGTTGGTGTTGTCTTTGACCGCGGCAATGATGGGCGTTGTGGAAGGCAAGGTGGATTTGGTTACTTTGCCTACGCGGGATACGGTGCAGCTTACGATTT
>CAYWOD010000310.1:0-3040 GCA_964459805.1 uncultured Pirellulales bacterium | reverse complement strand
GAAAAAGCCCCTAAATCGTCAGGCTTTTGGTTTGACGAAGTCTGTGAGCTTGATTATTCTGTAATGGGGGAGGTTTATGCCGCACGTAAGTGGCCGGGCGTGATACTTGGAGATAAGGATAAATGAAAAGAAATATCGCAGCTTTCGCTGTGGTTACCGTGGTTATCGGGTTTATCAGCGCCCGATGCACAGGGATTGAAAGACCGTCAATACGGAAGTCTCCGGCGGTATATGTTGAAAAACTTGATTCTACTCCGGATTTGACTCAGACCGACCCTAACGGGAGGTTACCTAACGGAGGTAAAGCGCATTGTGGTCCCGTGGCTGTTGCCAATTCGCTTGCGTGGCTCGCCAATAACGGTTTTGACAATCTGGTGCCTGGGTTGCCAAACCGTGAAGAGGCCCAGTTTGAAATCGCGCGTTTACTTGGCACGAAGAAGTATATGAATACGAACTTAAAAACCGGCACGGGAGTCGGAGGTCTCCTTGAAGGCGTTTCGCGGTATATCAAGGATAAGGGGTATGACTATCGTTACCTTGGGTATCAGGGCTGGAGAAGGCATCCCCGTCAGTTCAGTTCAGGTGTTGCTGTTCCAAAGCTGAGCTGGATTAAGGCAGGATTAGAGGGGGATTCTGCGGTCTGGTTCAATATAGGCTGGTATAAATACACCTCTTCGAGCGACGAATACGTTCGCATCGGCGGGCATTGGGTTACACTTGCCGGATATGGTGTGGATCAAAAGGGTAACGAGGATCCTGCTATTGTGATTATTCACGATCCGGCGCCACGTGCAGGCAAACGTCCGTCGCACGAGTACGTACGAGTGAAGTTGATTAGGAGCGGCATATTAACAGGTCAGAATCGTGGGCGCCGTGATGCGAGAGGCTACTACATACTGGCTGACGGTATGCACGTAAAGAGGACCGCGGACTTTGCTATTTTGGATGGCGCGGTTGTTTTGAAAATGCACAAGAAAATGGTCAAAAAGGGCCGGTGAATATCGGGGTCCGTTACGACAAAGGTGACCGGAAAAGTGAAAGAATATGAGGAATATGAAGAATTTGAAACCACCTTTAAGCGATTCTGTCGTGCGTTCACTAAGAGCAGGCGACGAAGTGCTCGTCTCAGGGGCAATCTATAGCGCTCGCGATATGGCACATAAGAGACTGTGCGAATTGATAGATGCGGGTGAGGAGCTGCCGTTTCCACTTGAAGGAGGCGTTATTTACTTTGTTGGTCCCACGCCCGGGCGGCCGGGGCAGGTAATCGGCGCTGCCGGCCCGACCACTTCGTCGAGAATGGATGCCTTCAGCCCCAGACTGATTGCCAACGGCCTCAAGGCTATGATCGGCAAAGGTTACCGCAGCGAGCAGGTTAGAGAGGCTTTGAAGGAATATGGTGCAGTCCACCTTGCCACCATCGGCGGGGCCGGCGCACTACTGAGCCAGCATATCACCTCGGCCGAGGTGATCGCCTACGAGGAGCTGGGGGCTGAGGCTATCAGGAAACTGCAGGTAGTTGATTTTCCGGCTATTGTGGCTTATGATTGTTACGGTAAGAGTGTTTATGACAACAGTTTTGCAAAATTGCAGGTTAGGCCTACTTAGAAAAGAAAAAATCCTTTCTTGATTTTTTCTTTTTAACGCCAATGTATTGTGCCATAAGTGGTTAGGTGATTGTTCAAGAAAATCATAAAAAAGCAATTCTTAAACAATATAGGCCTAACCTGCAATTTTGCAAAAAGTTTAGTTTATAAATAAGGGGCTGCGCAATTGAAAGCTGCTTTACTTGGGCTGCTACAATCCGGCAAGAGCACTATTCTATCGGCTATCAGCGGCAAAGCACTGCCCGCGGTCGGCTCAACCGCGATTGCCGAAGCCATCGTGCCGGTTCCGGACGAGAGGCTCGATTGGCTCACCGAATATCACAAGCCCAAGAAAACCACTTATGCGACGATTGACTGCCTTGACCTGCCGGGCTTTAACTTTGCCGATGAGCACGGCCGGGCGGCGGCCAGGCGGCTGATTAGCCAAATACGGACAGTTGATATGCTTGTTCTGGTCGTGCGGGCCTTTGAAAGCCAGGCCGTTGCGCCTTATCGAAACAGCGTAAATCCGGCCAGAGACCTCGTGGAATTGAGGACGGAACTGCTGCTGGCGGACCTGGAGCTTGTGACCACGCGCATAGAAAGGCTTGAGAAGCAGATCCATAAGCCCACCAAGACCCAGGCCCATGACAAGGCAGAGTTGGCCCTGCAGAAAAAGCTACAGGAGGCAATCGAGGCGGAAAAGCCGATCAGCTCGGCAATTGAAACCGATGCTGAGCGTCAGATAATCAAGTCGCTCGGGTTTCTGACCTTGAAGCCAATTGCAGTTGCAGTGAACCTTGGCGAGGGCCGGTTGGACGAGCAGTTCGATTTTGGCGACTGCGTTGACGATTCAGTGCCGGTCGTCACAATCTGTGCCAAATTAGAACATGAGCTGGCCCAGTTGGATGCCGACAGCAAGGCCGAGTTTATGGCTGATTTGGGCATAACCGAGTCGGCAGCGGGCAAATTCGTTAGAGGCTGCTATTCGGCGCTGGGCCTGATTAGCTTCCTGACGGTTGTCTCCGGTGAGTTGCGTGCCTGGCCTATAAAGCAGGGCACCGCAGCGCTTGATGCGGCCGGCAAGGTGCATACCGACATCAAGCGAGGGTTCATAAGGGCTGAGACCTTCAGTTTCGACGACCTGAAAGAGGTCGGCAGCGAAAAGGCCCTTAAGGCTGCCGGAAAAATACGGCTTGAGGGTAAAGATTACATTGTCCAGGACGGGGATGTCATAAACTTCAGGTTCAACGTCTAAAGTCGCAGAAAAGAAGACAAGAATGGTTTATTTATGAAAGCGGTCGTGCTAACAGCTCTTCGGCAGATGGAAATAAGGGATGTGCCGGAGCCGAGTATTGAGAATGATACTGATGTTCTGCTAAAGATTGAGAAGGTGGGCCTCTGCGGCTCGGACGTACATTACTACGAGACGGGCAAGATCGGTCGGATGGTTG
>CAYWOD010000309.1:0-3052 GCA_964459805.1 uncultured Pirellulales bacterium | reverse complement strand
CGAGCAGCCGGCATTTTGCCAGCTCGGCCAGGCCTTTGTCCGTATAATATTCCTTATTCCTTTTTGGGTCATTATAATGAATTCGGGAAATCGAAAGGTGCTTTAGTTTCGGTAATTGCCCAAGATAGGTCAGGCCTTTGTCGGTGATACCCTTTTGCTCTTGAGGAAGATCGAGACGCTCGAGTGTCTTAATCTGCGACAGATACCCCAGTCCTTTATCGGTGACCTGTGAGCTGCCGATTTCCAGTTTCTTTAGCGAAGGCATTTTTGACAGATAAGACAGTCCCTCGTCGGTTATGTCCCTCATTGCGTGCAGGCATAGAATTTCCAGTTTGGGCATATCTGATATATGAACCAGGCCGGCGTCTGTGATGCGACACAGATTCTGATGAAAAGACAGAATCTTCAAGTTGGGTATATTCTTAACGTGGACCATTCCGTTGTCGGTGAAGTGGCTGCCGTAAAGACACAGGTATTCAAGTCGCGGCAAATCCTGAAGGTATGCCAGACCTGCATCGCCTATGCGCTCTCCTCTGAGATACAATTCTTTTAGTGAGGTCAGCTTGCTCAGATAACGCAGGCCGGCATTGGTAACCTGACTGCCCCCAATAGTCCCAATGTATAGTCCTTTCAGTGAGGGCAGTTCAGCCACATAAGCCAGACTCCTATCGGTAACTCGATCGGGTAGATGCAAGTGTTCCAAAGACTTAAGGTTCCTGATGTACTTCATACCTGCGTCAGTGACACCGCTCATTCCCAGGTGCAGGAGTTTCAGTCCGGTCAGATGAGCGATATGCGGCATGCATCTGTCGGACGGCTTGACAGAGTCGGTAGATAGGGCTGGAAGGTAAAGCGCAGAAAGGTCATTCGGCCGGAGCTGCAAAAGCCAGGACAAGTCTTTCCAGCCGGTCTTATTGACTGTGAGTGACAACCGCTTACCGGCAGGGACATGAACATCGCCCTTCGCTTCGCACAGATAGTCCCATTCAGTAGGATCTCCCCAGTGGAACCAATACGTGATTCGTCTGACCCGCGTTACATCTTGTATGGAAAGCTGCCCAACCGACCGATCGGCGGGAAAATGAACAACGCGTCCTTCAAAGTTTCCCGATTCTTTAGCCTTTGCACCATCTGTTTCGGCACTGAGATTGTCTTTCTGCTCTGGGATGCTTCGCAAGTCGAAATCCAGCACGGCTTGCTCTCCAGCGCGGAGGGTTAAAGGTTTTGACTGCTGTCGTAGGACTCCGAACAGCGGGGGGTGTTGTGTAACTGTGACTGTATAGCTACTTGGAGCCACACCTTCAATATGATACCGGGCTCGGTTTTCTGTTTGCTGTTCTATGTTGGATCCTCGCACTACATAGAGTGAATCCATGGTCCGAGCTTCGTACGCGTTTGTCTCTTTCACCTCTCCGCTGCCAGGGTTGCGGATTAAGATGAACCATGTCCCTTTTCGAGTGCGGCCAAGAATAGAACCTTTTAGAGAACAGCTACCCATAGGAGGACGCCCCATGTTAACAGTCACTCTATCTCCGGAGCTGACCGTTACCTCTGCCTGACTTACGAACACATTATCCGACTGGCGCTGCGTAACCGCGCTGAGCCGATATTTGCCGGCCGGTAAACCATCCAAGAGATACGGTCTGCCATGTTGATAAGCTAAACCTCGAATCCAGGGATCCTTACCAACTTTCTCGAAATTTATTGCGTAACAGCCACCAAGAGAGCCGGTAATCTCTGCTGTGCCCAATTTTGGGGTGAACTTAAGCTCATACATTCCAGGCCGGCTCAAATCAACCAGAAACTCGCCGCACCTCATTCCAAAATTATATCCTGGCTTTCCCCATCCGCGCCCATATTCCAACAAATATTTATCCGGTTTCAGTATTTTCAAGTTTGCCTCCCCGAATTTGGACCCGGGCCTGACATAGACGCTTCCCATTTCCTTGCCTTGCAAGGAGAGGATGTTGAATGTGTATTTTTCGTTTGGGTCGACTGGCTTCGGCACAACCTTCAGTGATGCTAAATCCTCTGCCATATCACCGAGCCAACGTTTACCCCCATCTGGCAGAAGGCCATCATCATAATCCAGCGTCCAGTCCACTGGCAGTGCATTGTTATTTAGTGCTTCCGGTTCTGGTGGTGCTTCAGTTTTTGTTTTGTCTATACTTGCAGGTCGAGTTTGGGCGAACGCGAATCCGACTGTAATACAGGTTGCCACAATGCCTACTGCCAAGGCCCATACTGCTCCGGTTCGGGGATTGCCGCATTTATCTTTGAGGATGCGGCGGACTCTGCCGGCCAGTCCCTTTTTGCTGCGCACCACAGCAGGTACAAATGCCATCTGTCCGCCGGGTGTCAAATCAAGCAGCGACTCTGCATAGTCTGTGCAGGGCTGGCCGGTGGCTACAACCCAGTCATCACAGGCCTGCTCGCTTAATCTGATAAGCCGGGACTTTGCCCACCATAAAAGCGGATGCCACGGCAGGATACAAACCACCAGCTCTGCTAATAATCCGCTGATATGGTCCCGCCTTTTCCAGTGCGCTAATTCATGGCAAAGGACACCTGCCCAGTCAATTCCATTGTCAAATCGCCCGGCTGCGCTCGGCACTAACAGAACAGGTCTGCGTCTCCAGCACCATATCACAGGACTGCGAACGGCTTGGCTACTGCGAACCTCTACATCTTTGTCAATTCCAAGTTTTGCTCTGACCAGATGCAACGCTTGTTCAATCTTTTCACATTCAAGAGACAGCGCGCGTCCCAGCAGACGAACGCCTAATACGAACGTTACAAGCAATCGTGTCGCTAAAATCAAACTTGCCGCGAGCCACCCACCAAGCAAAATCGGGCGCCAGGATAATTTTACGCTTTCTGAGGCGGAGACAACGGGCGGCGGGTATTCTTCGATGGGGCCTGGTTTATATTCAATATCTTCGGTCGAGATGACCGTGGAATTTGCATAATCACTCGCTGTGGTCAGGTCTTCGGCCGGCGACTGGATTATAACAGGCTCGGATACAAACACACCTAACTCATAGTGCTTTAC
>CAYWOD010000308.1:0-3068 GCA_964459805.1 uncultured Pirellulales bacterium | reverse complement strand
GGCAGTTTTTGAAGGCGTTGGGTGTGGGGGCGGCGTCGCTGGTTGTGCCGGGGTGCGCGAGGGCCGGGCAGCGAGGCGCGGGTGGGGCGTCTAAAGGCAAACCCAACTTCATCATATTCTTTACCGACGACCAGGGCTATAACGATGTCGGGTGTTTCGGCTCGCCGCTTATCAAGACGCCGCGGTTCGACCGGATGGCGGGCGAGGGTATGAAGTTCACAAATTTCTACGCCCAGCCGGTCTGCGGGCCCTCGCGGGCGGCGCTGATGACCGGCTGCTATCCGATACGCGTGGCCGAGCCCGGCAACAGGAAGAACGCCCACACAATTGTGCATCCTAAAGAGATTACCATCGCCGAGATTCTCAAAGCGGCGGGATATGGCACGGCCCTTATCGGCAAGTGGCATTTGGCAGGGGGGCGCAGGAACGCATACGACCCGGAATTGATGCCGAACGCCCAGGGCTTCGACTACTTCTATGGGACGCCCTTGCACAACGGCTTTACCCGCACGGTCGATCCGAAGAGCTTCAGGACTCAGCTCATGCGCAACAACGAGGTCCTCGATGATTTTCTCAGCCAGGGTGAGATGGATATGGTCACGGCGAACTACACCGCCGAGGCCCTTCGATTCATCCGCAAAAACAAAGACAAGCCCTTCTTCCTGTATCTCTCCCACAATATGCCGCATGTCCCGTTAGGGGCCTCGGAGAATTTCCGGGGCAAATCGCCTCGCGGGCTGTACGGGGACGTGATTGAGGAGCTCGACTGGAGCCTCGGCCAGGTGCTTGATGCACTAAAGGAGCTGGGGCTGGACGAAAAGACCTTAGTTGTCTTTACCTCGGACAACGGGCCCTGGATTGAGGGGCATCTGGGCGATTACGGCGGCAGTGCCGAGCCGCTGCGCGGCTCGAAGATGATGACCTGGGACGGCGGTCTGCGTGAGCCGTGCATAATGCGCTGGGCGGGAAAAATTCCGGCGGGCAAGATCTGCGACGAGATCGCCACGACGATGGACCTGCTGCCGAGCTTTGCGAAGCTGGCCGGGGCAAAGCTGCCCGAAGACCGCGTGATTGACGGCAGGGACATTTGGCCCTTGATGACGGGCCGCCCCGGCGCCAAGAGCCCGCACGAGGCGTTCTATTACTACGATTTTACGCACCTTCAGGCGGTGCGAAGCGGCAGGTGGAAGCTGGTGCTGCCCCGCCCGGCCAGGCCGCCGTGGACGTCGTGGTACGCCAGGATGATCGATGCGGTCCCCAAAACGCAACTATACGACCTCGAAGCGGACATCGAAGAAAAGCACGATATTGCGGACAAGCACCCGGATATCGTTGCGCGATTGATGAAACTTGTAGAAAAGGCCCGCGAAGACCTCGGCGATTACGATCGCATAGGCAGGGGCGTCCGCTTTTTCGACACCGGCCCGGCCAGGCCGGATATGAATAACTGGAAAAAGGGTAAAAAACGCACCACTGCCAAGAAGAAATAGGTAGGGGCCGAAGGACTTTTATAATCAAGGCGGGTTCATTGAGGATAGGCTGATGGAGTCAATTTTAATTGCAACGGGCATCGTTTTGGGTTTGGCTGTGATAGGGCTGCTGGTTTGGCTGATCAGCTCGAGCTTTGCCGCGAGAAAAGAGATAGCCGGGCAGGCAAGCGGTATAAACCTGCTACAACAGCAGCTTGAGGGGCTAAGAGCGGCCCAGGACAAGACGTCGGAGAATTTGCAGAAGTCCCTGCAGACAGGCCAGAGCACACTAACCCAGAGCCTACAATCAAGCCAGAAGGTGCTCGGCGAGCTACACAACCAGATCGGCCAATTGCAGGGCACAAACAAGCAGATGATGCAGATTGGCAGCGAGGTAAGGCGGCTGCAGGATATTCTAAGCAGCCCCAAGCTGCGGGGACAGATGGGGGAATGGTCGCTTGAGAATCTCCTGGCCAACATTTTGCCTGCGGACGCCTACGAGCTGCAGCACACGTTCAAGGACGGCAGAATGGTCGATGCACTGATAAAGTTAGCTGACTTTTCCGTGCCCATTGACGCCAAGTTCCCGCTGCCGGGCTTTGAAAAGGTGGTAAAGGCCGAGAGCGATGAGGAAAGAGTCAAGCTTCGCAGGCAGTTCCTCAAGGACTGCACCGCGCATATCGACAAGATTGCCTCGTCTTATATCCGGCCAGCCGAGGGGACACTCGATTTTGCGATAATGTACATACCGGCCGAGAACGTCTATTACGAGACGACCGTCAAATATGCCGGTGAAACGCAGGATATCCTGCAATACGCGCTCGACAAGAAGGTGATACCCGTATCGCCGAACCTTTTGTACGCCTATTTGATGACGGTGGTGATGGGGCTTCACGGCCTACAAATAGAGAAACAGGCCGCCGAAATCCGGCAAAACTTGAAGAAGCTAAACTCCTCTTTCGCCGAATTCATCTCAAACTGGGACGTCCTCGGCAGACACCTGCGAAACGCCTACAACCAATACGACGAAGGCAAGAAAAAACTCGACCGGCTCGGCCTGCAACTCGAGCAGATAGAAGAAGAAAGCGAAAACGGACAGTCAAGAACTCCCGGTGAAACCGGGGGCTAAATAGGGGTGTGGTTGTGGGAAAGATGCTTGGGTATATGCTTACTTGGACTACGTATGGGGCTTCGCTGCAGGGGGATGGGCGTGGGTATGTGAAGAATGGGCGGATCTGCCGTGGAAGCGCGGCCCTGATGGTGGCCAACAAGAGAACACAACTGCAAAACATGGTTAGATTGTCGCATGAGCAGCGGCAATTAGTGCGGGAAGCCATCAGAGAAGAGGCGGGACTGCAGGGGCAGCGCATATACGCATTGTGTGTCATGCCAACGCACGTTCACATCGTCGTGGAAAACACGTCGCAGCCGATAAGCAGGATCATGGCTTATTACAAGAAAGCGGGCCGACTTGCTCTGAAGGCGAACGGGCACACCGGCAAGGTATGGACGAAGGGATACGACAAAAGATTTTGTTTTGATAGGGAAACCCTGCAACGCCGGATCAAATACGTTTGAGGCCAAAACCCCGCGTAAAAC
>CAYWOD010000307.1:0-3195 GCA_964459805.1 uncultured Pirellulales bacterium | reverse complement strand
AAAACGATTTTTTCTTTTCTAAGTAGGCCTAACCTGCAATTTTGCAGAAGCCTTACACTAAAGAACTGTGAGGAGTTGATTGATATGAGGATATTGAGATTTAAGGCGGCGAGGTTCGTTTGTCTGGCGGCGGTTTTGCTCGTGAGCGGGTTCCTTGGGAGCGCGCAAGCGGGTGCGGATAAAGGCAAGCTAACTTTGAACCTTCGCAGTCGGGCCGAGACTAAAGCCGGCAGCGGCAAGTTCCGGGTGGTTCAGCAAAAGGCCGAGTGGGAGGCTTCGCGGACGGCCATCATTATTTGCGATATGTGGAACGAGCATTGGTGCAAGGGGGCGACGCGGCGTGTGGGGGAGCTGGCGCCTTTGATGAATGAGGTTGTCCGCAAGGCGCGCGAGAGGGGCGTGCTGATTATCCACGCTCCGAGCGGGACCATCGGGCATTACGAAGGGCATCCGGCGCGCAAGCGGGCGCAGAACTCGCCAAAGACGGACTTGCCGAAGGACATCAGCAAGTGGTGCATGATCAAGGCCGAGTTAGAGAAAAAGTTCGAGTACCCGATAGACCAGTCGGACGGTGGGTGCGACTGCGAGCCGAAGTGCAAGGCCGGCTCGCCGTGGCGCAGCCAGATCGATACTATCGAGATTCGCAACGAAGATGCTATCAGCGATTCGGGCGCCGAGATATGGAACCTCTTAGAGCAGCGGGGTATCAAGAACGTTGTTCTTATGGGCGTGCATACAAATATGTGCGTTCTGGGTCGGCCCTTTGGGCTGCGTAATATGGCGCGGTACGGCAAGAACGTTGTGTTAGCTCGCGACCTGACCGATACGATGTACAACTCGCGGAAGCGGCCCTTTGTGAGTCACTTTACGGGGACCGATTTGATAGTCGAGCACATCGAGAAATTCGTCTGTCCGACGATTACCTCGACGGTGTTTACGTCTCGGCCGAGGTTTGTTTTCAAGAACGACAAGCGGCCGCGAGTGGTGTTTATTTCGGCCGAGAGCGAATATGGGGCGGCCGAATCGCTGCCTGGTTTTGCGCATGAGCTGGAGACGAAATACGGATTGTGCTGCGAGACACTCCAGGGCAGTATAGGGCGGGACGGCCCAGAGCGGCACGAGATATCGGGTATGGAGGCACTGACGAAGGCGGATTTGGCGGTGGTATTCGCACGTCGGCGGGCATTCCCGGCCGAGCAGATGAAATACCTGCGCGACTATCTGGCCAGGGGTAAGCCTTTGATTGCGCTTCGGACGGCCAGCCATGCGTTTGATGCCCGCGGGAAGGGGCCTAAGGGCCACTTCGAGTGGCCCAGGTTCGACCCGGAGGTTTTGGGTGGGAATTACCACGGTCATTACGGTAGGGGGCCTACGACGACTGTGACGGTCGCGGACGGGGCCCAGGAGCATCCGATACTTGCCGGTGTGCGGGTGCCGTTTACGAGCATCGCCTCGCTTTACCAAGCGAGTCCGCTGGCCGGCTCGACGCAGGCGCTGTTGATCGGGACGATTCCGGATAAGGAGCCTGAGCCGGTCGCCTGGACGAATAAATACAGGAAGTCGCGAGTTTTCTATACGTCGCTGGGAGGTGTGGACGACTTCAAGGACCCGCAGTTCCGCAGGATGCTTGTCAACGCGGTGTTCTGGGCGATGGATAAGCCGGTGCCGAAGGCGAAGTGAGGAATTTAGACCACAGATACCCGCCTGCGCGGGCACAAGCTTCACAGACTGGCACAGATTGACACAGATTTAGAATTGAGTTTTTTGGTTGAGGAGATTGGGATATGAGACGGATGAACAGGCGAGAGTTTTTGGGCAGGTCGGTTCTTGGTGCTGCGGGTGTGGCCGGTCTTGCCGCGACGTCGCCAAGAGTGTTGGGGGCAAATGAGCGGGTCAGGTTCGCGCTGATCGGCTGCGGGGGGCGAGGTAAGATGGTTGCGCGAGGGCTGATAGAGAACGGGGCCGAGCTTGTCTATGTGTGCGATCTGCAGGAGGGCCGCTTAGCGTCGGCGGCGGAGGGATTAGGCCAGGTCCAGGGCCGCAAGCCGAAGACGGCCAAGACGATGCGGGAAGTACTGGATTCCAAGGACGTGGATGCTGTTATGATAGGTCTTCCGGACCACTGGCACGGGCCGGCGAGTATTCTGGCGTGCCAGGCGGGCAAGGATGTCTATGTTGAGAAGCCGCACGCACACAATATCTGGGAGGGGCGCAAGATGGTTGAGGCGGCGCGGAAGTATAAGCGGATTCTGCAGGTTGGCACGCAGAACCGCAGCGCGCCGTATAATAAGGCGGCGCTCGAATACATCAAAAGTGGCAAATTGGGTAATATACCCTTAGTCAAGGTCTATAATCTCAAGCCGGGCAGTGCTTTTAGTCTTGGCGATGCAGGGACGCCGCCGGCCGGGTTCGACTGGGATGCCTGGCTGGGCGCAGCGCCCGACAGGCCCTACCATCAGCGTATCTTTCACGGGGGATGGCACAAGTTCTGGGATTTTAGCGGCGGCGATATGGCCGACGACGGGATACACCAGCTCGATCTGGCCATGATGCTGATGGGCGATCCGGGCATGCCCAAGGCGGTCTCGTGCTCAGGCGGGCGGCTGGCGCACAAGGGCGACGACGCCGAAGTGCCCGACTTGCAGGTTGTGACCTTCGATTTCGACGACTTCGTGATAACGTTCGAATTGAGCGGGTATCCGCGGTATATGCGCAAGACGACGGGGACGATCCGGCGTAAGGACGAGTTTCCGTACTGGACGCAGAACGCCACGCGGATTGAGCTGTACGGCTCGCAGTTGATGATGACGGTCGGCAGGCACGGGGGCGGGTGGCAGGTTACGACGTCGGGCGGCAAGGTTGAGGACCAGATGTACGGGCGAGTGCCGGACTACGACCACCAGAAGGACTTCCTCGAGTGCATCAAGAGCCGCAAATCGCCCAACGCCGATGTTGGAATCCTGCACAATAGCTGTGCGCTGGTGCATTTAGGCAATATTGCGCACCGCGTGGGCAATCGGAAGCTGCGATTCGACTCTAAAACTGAGCGGTTCGTCGATAGCGTTGAAGCGAACAAGTTAGTCAAACGCACATACCGCGCGAAATACGCGATACCGGAGCAGGTCTGAGGGGGGTGGGCAGGCCCGCGACGGGGATTTCGGCGGGGATAGGCGATTTTGGGAATTTCTTAGTTCT
>CAYWOD010000306.1:0-3236 GCA_964459805.1 uncultured Pirellulales bacterium | reverse complement strand
CAATTTGGGGCCTATACCGATTAGTTCGGTATAGGCCCCGGTTGTTTTTTGTGCCCCTTCAGGGCGTATTAGATTGACCTAATGGCCCTAATCTGCAATTATATCCCAAAACTGTGTCTGAATTTATGGCCTTTACGGGAACTTTTCGGGCCAATGTTGGTCTAAGCTCTGAGAGAATCTGTATTGGAAGCAGCAAATATCAACATCGACGATACGGTCTTGGTTGAGCAGTGCCGCCAGGGTGATTCCGGGGCGATGGAACGCCTGATAATCAAGTATCACAATCGCATCTATAACGTCATACTGAAAATATGTGCAAATGCCGATGATGCTGCGGAACTTACCCAGGAGACGTTTGTCAAAGTAATAGAGAGCATAGACAGATTCGAAGGCAGAAGCAGCTTTTACACCTGGGCCTTTAGGATAGCTGTCAACCTGACGCTGAATTACTGCAAGAGAAACGTCAGACTGGCGATTAGGTCGCTCGAGGCCCGGAGCAACCAGGGCGATGAGCGCAAAAGGCAGTTGTTGAGGGAGTTTTTGAGCGATGAGCGCTCGCCCGACCCGGCCGCAGTCGCCCAGAATAGAGAGTTGTGCGAAATAGCCGTCAGGGCCTTGATGAAGCTCGATGATGCTCAAAGGACGGTTGTTGTCTTGAGGGATATTGAAGGTATGAATTATGCTCAGATTGCCCGAGTCCTCAATATTCATCTGGGGACGGTCAGAAGCAGACTCAGCAGGGCCAGAAGCAATCTGAGAGACATTATGGAGGCCTTTTTGCAATGAAAGCGCCGGATAATATCAACGAATTGCTCAGTGGTTTCATTGACGGGCAGCTCACAACCAGGCAGCAAACCGAAATTCAACGCCTGCTTGCGAACGACCCCAACGTCGCCCAGCGGCTCGAGCGGTTGCGAAGGTACAAGATGTTGATAGGCTCGTTGCCCCGCGCCGAGGCCCCGGACCGGTTGCTGGACGATATTAAGGCCTCGCTCGCCAGGAGAACGCTCCTGGGCGAGCAGCCTGCCGCCTTTGACGAAAGGGCGGGCGTCAGAGAGCTGCTGGTTCGCAAGGTCTTTGCCGCCGCTGCTATGATCGCTCTGGTAGCTGTCTTGGGCGCCGTGGTTTATACCATTGTGGTGCCGGAAACTGCCCCGGAGCACCCGCGTATTGCACAGGGCGACGTAGAGCCCGCACCGCCTATGCTCGCAATGCGGTTCGACGGCAGGCTCGAATTAACAACGGCGACCTTAATCGAGGTTGACGCATCTATCAACAGGGCCATCGAGGATAACGGCCTTGTCGAGTGTACCGGCGTGGACCGGCGAAGCGACAGGACTACTTATGTTCTTACTTGCGGCCGCAAAGGTCTAAACTCACTGTTGGCCAACCTGGAGAGCCATTGGCCGAGGTTTGACTCGGCAACCTTGTTTGTTGAGACCGAAGTCTTCGCCCAGCCCGTGGTCGTTGAGGGCGTTACCGCCGGGCAGATTGCCCGGATCGCCGGCTGCGACACTCTGGAAAGCTCTATCCGCGTTGCCAATGACTTTGCCCTCCTGAACGATGTCGCCGAGCAGTTACGCAGTAGAGCGATATTTGCTGCCGACGATAAGAGCCCCGATTGGATAACCATACCCAAGCCTGCCCTCACAAAAGATGAACCACCTACTGAAAAGCCGGACCACGCAGTTGAAGACGCAGCAAGGGTGAATCTCGTTATTACTATTGTAGCCGGCAAATAACCACTAAGCGGGAATCCACGCTTTCGAGCAACTACCCAGACGTGAATAAGGCCAAATAACCCAAGCCGGTTTTGTACCAACAAAGATAACGTGCACACTGCCGGAGGGTGCCCGTCACGATTGTAGCCGGATTCTTGGGGCCGTTAGGCATCCTCAAACAGGGCGTCTAATCGTATCCCGGATTCTCCGCGCTTGGTGATCTCGTCGAGGCCGTCGAGGCACAACCTTGACCACGTCTCCAGGGTGTCTCGGACCTCCTGAAGCTCGTCGGGGCTCACGAAGCCCATCTGCGTGATCATTTGTTCTAGCTTGGTGACTTTCGATGAGTCCAAAGTCCAGTAGTGCACGATTCCGAGATGCACGCGTCCGACCTCGTTGGAGTCGTCATTGAGCAGAGCAACAACCCGATCTGTGTGGTTCGCCTCAACGAAGACTTCCTCCGCCACTTCTCGCTCAATGGCGGTGAGGTAGGCCTCGCGGAAATCCGTATCGAACAGCGGGACTTCATCGACGGGGTTTATGTGGCCTCCTATGCCGATGGATCTGTTGCCGGCAAGCCGCGTCTCCCCGGCTCGCTTGCCTCGCACGTAGCTGAGGTACTTCCCGCCGTAAGTCATGAGCACATAGGGAATGAGCTGCTTATAGCCGGGGTCCGCTTCCGCCTGCGGCCTCGCTATGAAGCGCAAAACGCCCGGAGCAAAGACCTTGCGGAGATACCGATCCACATCGAACTTGAGCCCATGGAACATCCCTGCCTGCTCAAGCACTTTTCGCTCAAAAACCAACACATGTTCTTCCTGGACCATACAGTCACGCCCTGTTCCGTGTCTCGAGAAAGTCTTTACGCAGAACCTTCACATAATACTCCTTTCAGACCATACCTTGTCTGACCCGCGATGTCAAGTGTCAGGATAATCGCATATTGCAAAAGGCAACCGTTCACGGCGTAATATCTTAGTATTGTCCCAAAGTTTCTGGGCAATCTGGTTGTTCAGTTTCCGAACGACCAATTGCGTTTATCGCTTTATCAGCTACCAGCAGAATCGCAAGTCCATAGGCTCTCCTGTGCCGGACAAGAACTTACTATTGCTCTTGCCCGACAATAATTTCACTATCTCCTTGTCGGCACGCAGGATTGGGCAACGCAGGCGTGCGACCCCAGCGCCGTCTCGGTGCTATACAGCAGAACGCCTCTGCGAGACTCTTACTCTGTCAAAGTTGATTTTAGGGGTCGTCATTGCGAGGAGGCCGAAGGCCGACGCGGCAATCTCATACCCATCGAAGTATCCACGCTCCTCCGGCCCCACGTAGCCTTACGATGACGCCCACAGTTTCAATCTTGACCAAATACTCGGTACTACCTCACGATATTGGTAAGCTTTTTTACGCTTAAAAAGCCCTATTGGGCTATTTTAAAGGGCGTATTAGCTGTAAATTTCATATAACTACCGTACATCATACTTTAACAGAAAGGTAAAATAGTCCTCAAATACC
>CAYWOD010000305.1:0-3251 GCA_964459805.1 uncultured Pirellulales bacterium | reverse complement strand
AAGGAGTTATCGGATATATGAGTTCATTTTCTTGAGCTTATATCGCGCTGTAGTATTAATAGCCCTTGCTTTAAACTCGAGAGGTGACAATTCAAGGACAGAACCAGGAAGGGGCTGACCATGAAAAAGTGGGGGATATGCAATATAACTTTCTTTAAATTCTTTAGAATTTCTGTCTTCTTCGTATAAAAGGATCTTTCCTGAATCATTAATTGCCACAGCGCTTCCATAAAAATTTCCAGGAAAATCAGTTATTAACTCATAAAAAAGTCTATCTTTATTAAAAAAAGGTTTTTTAACCCTTGGGTCCACCCTACTTAGAACTTCATATGTTCCAACTATTTCATTTTTATTATTAATATCCAAGGCATGGCTTTCATTGATTCCACCCAAAAGAGGTCTTTCAATTTTAATTATTTCATAATTAGTTGCCTTTGCACTTCCTGTTGCCAAAGCTAAACCAATTGCAACAGAACAAGCTAACCCTTTCAGAATTTTCTTTGTCTCCTTCATTACGTTGAGCTCAATTTTCCATTTCTGTTCCATCTTTCTGTCTCCTTATTCAAGTGATGATTGATATTATGACACGTTTGGCAGGCAGGTTCGGGATATGAAATGAAAACCAAATATGATGACGACTTGAATTATGATATATTTTCAAACCTACCCGTGATTACCCCCAATTATACCACAAAACCGTCGGACTATCCAGCAAATATTGACAAATTTCTCACGCACCCCACATTTGCCCACCCCTGCGGAGCCAATCACCAGTTACCATTCACCAATTACCGCTTGACAGCCGCATTTTTCGCCTGTAATATCTGCCGTTCCGTCAGTTCCCAAACAGTTATATGGGGGTAGCTGATACGGTACTTAGCCGCGAATATGGGCCAAATATATGGAAATTAAGCCGTTTAGAGCGTTTAGATTCGACCCCGACGTCGTCGGCGATGTCGGCGATTGCATCGCCCCGCCCTACGACGTCATCAGCCCCGCGCAGCAGCAGCAGCTCTACGAAAAAAACCAATACAACATCGTGCGGATTATCAAAGCAAAGACAACCCCTTCCGATAGCGACGCCGACAACCAATACACGCGGGCCGCCGACTACCTCAACCACTGGATAGCGCAGGGCGCCCTGAAACAGGACTCGGCTGAGTCTATCTACGGTTACGTCCAGGATTTCGAGCTGGCCGCCACACAGTTCCAGCGACTTACCTTCATCGCCCTGGCCAGGCTCGAAGAATTCGGCCCGCCGGCGCCCGTCAGGCCGCACGAACGAATCCTCAGCAAGCCCATGCGCGACAGGCTCAATCTCAAGAGGGCAACCGCCGCCGACTTCGGCCTGGTCTTTATGCTCTATGAAGATCAAAAAGGAATTGCCGAGAGAATCATCGAAAGTGCCATGGCCGAACCGACCCTCATCGATTTCACCGACGAACAAAACGTCGGACACCGCCTCTTTGCAATAACCGACAAAGACGCCGTAGATGAAATAGCACAAATGATGAGCGACAAAAGCTGCATCATAGCCGACGGCCATCACCGCTACACAACCGGTCTGACTTACTCGAAGGACAACCCCGGCCCCGCAGCAAAATATCAGATGCTCGCCTTTACCAACACCTGCCACGAGGGTCTGATATTACTGGCCACGCACCGCCTCGTAGCCGGTCTCGAAAACTTCAATATGCGAAAACTAATCGCAGGCCTCGGGCAAAACTTCGAAGTTACCGAGTTTGCCTTTGACAACAGCCCACAGGCCAAAGCCGATGCAAGGCAAAAGATGCTTGCACGGATGAAGGCCGAACACGACACCAACAAAAACGCCTTCGGAATCTACGGCCCGGATAGCGCCTTCTACGTCGCCGTCCTCAAAGACACCCGCGCCATGGATTCCGCCGTCCCGAATATGAGCCCGGCCTATAGGTCTCTCGATGTCGCCGTCCTGCACAAGCTCTGCCTCGAAAAGCTCCTCGGCATCGACGAAGAGGTCCTGACCAAAGGCGAAAACCTTCAATACATAAAAGGCACCCCAACCGCAATTGACGACTCAATCTCGCAAATCGACGCAACTCGCAAACAGGCGGCGTTCTTTATGAATCCGGTGAGAATGCACCAGTTAATAGACGTCACCAACGCAGGCGAAAGAATGCACCAGAAATCGACCTACTTCTATCCAAAAATGTACACAGGCTTAACAATGAACAAACTGTAGCTTTTACTATGCGCCGCTATCGGTGGCCGTTCTTATTTGCATGTTTACAACAAAGATAAAGATTCCCCCTCCTTTACGAAATCTACAACCAATGAAGAGGATTCTTGCCACTGTTTCAAAGACATAGGAACGATGTCAAAGGCAAGCTCAAATTTTTCCACAAGTGCCCATTTTAATCCTTTAAGCATCTCAGCCTTTTGAAAAACGTCTTTTTCGTTGAAATCCCGAGAGATTATAGCCATATCTAAGTCACTGTCCCTTGTATAATTACCCTTGGCGTAAGAACCAAAGACGACTATTTCGTCGGCTGTTATGTTGCGCTCTTTGAGGAAATCCTTTATCAACTGTGCAGCTTCTCTAACTGTTGCATCAGCCATCTTAATGCCTCTCTTGATTTATCGAGGATATTCTTTGTCTTATCTTTGCTGTATTCTTTTATCAGTTTTTCTAATTCTTCAGGATATCTCGTAGGAACACTGACGTCATCGAGTACTTCTAAAAACTCTTTCGTTTGTTCAGGTAGGTCTAATTGTATAGTCTGAGCAAGATACACAAGGCTGTGAGTTTTGGAAGGGTTCTTAGCAAGCTTCTTTGCATATAAAGCCTTAAGAGCTTTTTCGATTGACAGGTGGCACATAAATACGGAGTAAATGTACCGCCCGCTGTCCAGCATAGCCCCTGCGGTCTCCATGTCATATTCAGCCTGTCTACTCCATTCCTGTGAGCTTTTAATTTTATCCATTTCACTCTCCAGAAGCATTCTAATAACCAGGGACAACCACCAGGTCAATATCATGCTGGCTACTGGGAGTGTAAAGCATTTTTCCTTTCAGCCATAGACTATTTTTGTGGTTCGTGCTAAAATTCTGGTGTAAAGTTCAGTAATATGTCGTTCGCGATATAATTACAGCTTTAACTCTTTCAAGGACTGGATTGCTGCTTGGGCAGGAATAACAGACGAAAAGGAACGATAAGATGGCAGATTGGAAAAACCCGCCCAGATTATTCATCCCCGGCCCGGTACAGGTTT
>CAYWOD010000304.1:0-3325 GCA_964459805.1 uncultured Pirellulales bacterium | reverse complement strand
GATTGACATCAGCGAACGAATCAAGTAAAAGTAAGGTTCAAGACTCAGGACCAACTACGAGATACGCTTGATGCTTGTTGAGATACGAACTTATGAACATAATAGCAATAGACATCGGCAATACTAATATAGATATAGCGTTTTTTTGTGACGGCCAGGAGCAGTTCATCAAGTCTGTTCCGGGCCGGGCGCGGGTGAAGCTGGCCGAGTGCCTCAAATCCGCCTGGCAAGAAATTCCCGTGCTCGAGACCTCAAAAGACAAAAAGCGCGACGGCGTAATCGTCGTCAGCAGCGTAAAACCAGCCTGGACAAAGCTGATCCGGGAGATTGCAAAAAACGACCTCGGCGAAAAACCGTACATCATAGGCAAAGATATACCGCTGCCGATGACTCTCTCGGTCGATGAGCCGGAGAAAGTCGGCACGGATCGCGTAGTATCGGCAGCGGCAGCTTACGCGGTCGTCGAAGATGCGGTCGTCGTTGCAGATTTCGGTACTGCCGTTACCATAGACCTGGTTGACGAATCCGGCGTCTTCCAGGGCGGTGTCATCTTCCCGGCGTTCGAGGTCTCTGCAAAGGCCCTCAAGGAAAATACCGCGCAACTGCCCAACGTCAAGGTCACCAGGCCAAAGGCTCCCTACGGCAAGAATACGGCCGATGCCATAAACTGCGGCCTGTACTACTCGGCCGTTGGGACGCTGGAGGAGGTCACCAGGCGATACGCAGAGAAAATCGGCAAATGGCCGCAGACAGTCCTCACCGGCGCAGCCGCTAAAGTCATAGCAGACGACTGCCAATTCATAGACTCCTACGTGCCAAACCTCGTTGTAAAGGGCATCGTCCTGACCTACAAAAAATATATCGAGAATAAAATGGAGTAGCTGTTCGGAGATACGAAATGGTATTACTAACAATACCAAAAATTTTCTTCAATGCCTGGTTCTGGATTGGTCTGATGGCTATCATTGCCGCAATCCACTTTTTTGGGGGGAAAACGCCACCTCCACCAAAACCAAGTAAATTCTTCACTAAGCAGAAAAAAACTATCAATAAAATAATGGATGTTTGCATAATCTGCTTTGTGCTTGTTTATTGCTTACTGCTTATGTCCTTTCCCGTTAGGCAAATATTCGGCGCTCTACATGCCCCTCAACCAATTCGAGCAATGGACCTTCACTTTGCGTTGGCCTTTTTCCTTATGAATTTAATTATCATTTCAGGTTTTTCAGGTTTCTTTATTGGCCTTCTCTCGGTCTTTCAATCAAACCTTACAAAGGCCAAAAGGATAATTCTGGTTGTCATTTCACTCTTACCAATAATATTCACAATTCTGTTGTTATTGATCAATCTCACAAGAGAACCAGCAGACTCTTGGTCAACTATCAAGCTCGGCCTTGGAGCTTCGTTTAGCTGCTGGCTCATCAATGGCCCCGCTATAATCATAGGCAAACACTTCATACAGGTGGCGTGGGCAATCCTGCGTGCATTACGCTTGGTATCAGAGGAATATCCCGGATGAGCCCGGAGGGTGTTATGAGCACATTCGCTGCGGCAATGACCGGCAAAGGCACCGGCGCAATAGCAACAATTCAACTCTTCGGCGACACCTCCGAGGCCGTCATAAAAAAGATATTCAAACCCGCCGGCACAAGCCCGCCGCAATTTAAGGCCGGTAAAATCCTGCTCGGCACAATCAGCGACGGCGATGAAACCATCGACCAGGTCACAATCGGCTGCGAAGCCGCCAATACCTTTGCAATAAACTGCCACGGCAATCCGCTCATCGTCGAGATGATTATGCAACTGCTCGGCCGCCGCGGCGCCAAACTGCTGAGCAGCCGGGACCTGCTGACCAGATTCTTGACGGCACAGAAACTGCCGAACACAATCGCAGTCGAAGCCAAACTAACCCAGTTGAATGCCAGGACTCTCCGGGGCACAAAGATAATCGCCAACCAAATCAACGGAGGTCTGGCTAAGAAGGCATCGGATTGGCTGGACAACGTAAACACAACACCTCTTGAGCAAATCGCAGCCGAGGCCGAGCAAATACTCAGAGACAGCCGACCGGCGAAACTGATTATCACCGGCTGTACGATAGTCATGGCTGGTCCGCCCAATAGCGGCAAGAGCACACTATTGAACTATCTGGCCGGGCGACAAAAGGCAATCGTAACCGACATCGAGGGCACAACCCGCGACTGGGTCTCGGCCCAATGCCAAATCGAGCCGCTCTCGGTGACGCTGATTGATACGGCCGGCCTGGACGAAGAGCGTGCAGCAACCTCCGGCCGCACCGTCGAGAGAACTGCTCAGGAAAGAACCGCCGAGATTCTGGCCAAGGCCGAGCTGATCCTGCTTGTTCTTGACAGCGGCAAACCCGGCAATCAGCTTGACGGCCTGCGCACCGAAAGAATCGCAGGCAAAAAGGTCCTGACAGTTCTGAACAAATCCGATCTGCCAGCCAAGTTCGATGCAGCCACACTGCCACAAAGCCTGAGTAACACAATGCAGATAAGCGCCAAATTAGGCACTGGTATCGCAATCCTGAAAGACAAAGTCCTGCAAATTACCGACGTTGCTAAATTCGATCCCAAAACCGCCGTGGCCTTCACCACCCGCCAGGAAAGCCTCCTGCAACAACTGACAAACGCCAAATCCAACCAGCACGCCGCCCAAATCATATCGGAGTTGTTAAACGGCCAAGTGTAGAGTGAGCTGTGCCCACCAAAAATAAACCTTGTGTGCCATGATAATTGAAAGATTGGGATGTTCAAAAACAGGATGCTGATGGAACCCAAAGACTTTATCAGCAAAATGAATAAGCTTTGTATCGATATGACCCATACCCATCGCAAGAAAGACAGTAAACGCAACACTCGATATGCACAAATCCCACGATTCCGCAGTCAAGCCCGGTCCAGAATATGACAGCCAAGCCGAAAAATCGCCTGACCGGACAGGCCCTATTTATCTCACTTTCCCCCACTTCTCGCTGTGTTAGCGCGCTTTCAGACGCGACAGTGTTGGATAGCGTTCACTGAAAACTTCCTCCACTGTCTCCTCGTACAATCGCCATAACTCTCTCGACCATACTTTGTCGCTGAGTTTCTTTATGTCTGGTTTTTCCACCCGATACGAGAATCTGTCTAAGATGTCTTGACCAGCCTGCTCGACCTGCCTCTCAAGTTCCTTTGAACGCCGTTGGACTTTTTCCTTGGTTATAAAGCGCGATTTGTACTCCCGCATCAATCGCCCTATCGCCGCCTTGACCCATCTTCTACACTTGCGTTTTGCGGAGGCGGAATTATCCGCGATAACGCCC
>CAYWOD010000303.1:0-3331 GCA_964459805.1 uncultured Pirellulales bacterium | reverse complement strand
AGAGAAATGACATCAATTGTCAAGACTTGATTAGAAAGTTCAAAAAGCTATACTGACTAAATATGTCTAATAGAACGAAAACAAATCACTTTGATTGCATCGTTGTAGGTGGAGGCCACGCCGGCGTTGAGGCCGCTTATGCCGCTGCTAAAATCGGTGCCAGGACTTGCCTTATTACTATCACTAAGGACACAATAGCGAAGATGAGCTGCAATCCTGCCATCGGCGGTCTGGGCAAGGGGCAGATTGTGCGCGAGGTCGATGCCTTAGGTGGACTGATGGGGCTGGCGATAGACGCGACGGGGATACAGTTTCGCCTGCTTAACCGCTCGAAAGGCCCGGCGGTGCAGGCCCCAAGGGCACAGGCCGACAAGTACAAGTATGAAGCCTGGGCCCGCAACCGACTCGAAGAGACGGCGAATCTAACTATCGTCGAAGCGATAGCAACGCAAATAATTACCCAGGCCGACAAAGTGGCAGGGGTGCGCTGCGGTAACGGGACGATATGCCGTGCTCCGGCGGTAATTCTGACGACGGGGACGTTTCTTCGCGGCTTAATGCACACGGGGACGCAGCAGGTCCCCGGAGGACGGCTGGGCGAGCCGGCCGCAAATGAACTTTCAGAGAGCCTTGAGCGAATTGGGCTGGAACTTCGAAGGCTCAAGACCGGCACTCCCGCCAGGCTGGATGGGGCAACGGTCGAGTTGGACAAGCTCGAGATGCAGTATGGGGACGAAGAGCCGGCGCCATTTTCATTTATGACCGAAAGGATCGACGGGCCCCAGATACCGTGCTGGATTACTTACACGAACGAGGAGATTCACCGGCTGATCCGGGAGAATCTGGATCGTGCGCCGCTTTATTCGGGACAGATCACTTCGACCGGGCCGCGGTACTGCCCGAGTATTGAGACAAAAGTCGTTCGTTTTGCGGACAAGAAGCGCCATCAGGTGTTTCTGGAACCGGAAGACGAGCAGATATCGACCATCTACTGCAACGGTATCAGCACTTCTTTGCCAAAGGACGTGCAGGAGCAAATACTCAAGCTGCTGCCCGGGACGGAAAATGCGCGGATTATTCATTACGGCTACGCGATTGAATATGATTTTTGTCCGCCGATTCAATTAAAGAGCTCTCTGGAGAGCAAGAAGATATCGGGGCTGTTTCTGGCCGGGCAGATAAACGGGACCAGTGGTTATGAAGAAGCGGCAGGGCAGGGCATTATGGCCGGTATAAATGCGGCGAGGAGGCTGGAGGGCGCCGAATCGATTGTCTTGGGCAGGGACCAGGCATATATCGGGGTTATGATAGATGACCTGCTGACAAAGGGCATTGCCGGAGAGACGAGCGATGATGAGGGGTTTTTAGGGGCACTCAGTGAGCCTTACCGGATGTTCACGTCGCGCGCGGAGTATCGGCTGGCATTGAGAGCCGACAATGCAGATCGAAGACTGACGGAAATCGGCAAGTCGGCCGGGCTTGTTAGCCGGAAACGATGGGCAAAGTTTCAAAAGAAGGTTGCGGACGTTACTAAGCTCAAGAGCTATCTGAACAACACGCGCTCGAATGGGACGAGCTTGTGGGAACAGCTTCGCCGGCCGAACAATACTCTTGCGGAAACGTTAGGTGAGAATCCTGACGTTAAGAATATGAATCTTGCTGAGGACGTGCTTGAGGCGGCGGCTATTGATGCGAAGTACGAGGGTTACTTGGCCAAACAGGAGCGTTTGGCGGTGAGTCTGCAAAGCCTGGAGAATAGGAAGATTCCCACAGAGCTGGATTATGAGGGCATTTCGCATTTGCGGGCCGAGGCGAAAGAGAAGCTCTCTGCCTTTAGGCCCGGCACGCTCGGGCAGGCCTCTCGAATAAGCGGCATAACGCCTGCGGATATTCTTGTGATTCAAATTCATCTAAAAAAGGCCTTATCGTCCGGGCAGGCGGGCGGAGCCGAGGCCGACTCATGAAGCCAAGACCGAGAACTATGAGCGAGCTGGGCGACAATATTTACAACAGCCGGATGCCGCGGAATGAGCCGAAGTTTAAGCTGTGGCGGTCGGTGGGATTGCTGCTGACGTACAAGTGCAACTGCGCATGTGAGTTCTGCTATTACAACTGCGGACCTGACAAGGGTGGCCTGATGTCCGTAGATACCGCGATAAGCGCGTGGCGGTCGGTGAGAGCGCTGACCAGCGAATCCGCCAGGGTGCATATTACCGGCGGCGAGCCTTTCCTTTATTGGGACCGCCTGAAAGAGATACTTGAGGAGGCAGGGAGGCAGAGACTCGGCGGAGCTGATTTGGTCGAGACGAACGGCTTTTGGGCTACAAATGAAGAGGTCGCGAGGGAGCGGTTAGGGATTCTCGACGAACTTGGAATGCGGCGACTTAAGGTCAGCACGGACCCGTTTCATCAGGAATACGTGGACACCGAGGCGGTGCGGCGATTGACGCAGATTGCGACGGAGATGCTCGATGCCGGGCGGGTGCTGGTCCGCTGGCGAAAGTATTTGGAAAGTCCCGTGGAAATGAGCAATCTGACGGTCGGAGAACGCAGGGATAAATTGATTGCTGCGATCAAGGATTATCCCTGCCGGTTCACGGGTCGCGCGGGCGGGGAGTTAGCTGAGCTGGTTGCTTCCGAACCGATAGAATCGCTGGCTTCGATGAATTGCAAATCAGCTTTTCTCGGCGCCAAAGGCGTGCATATCGACCCATTCGGCAACGTCTTTAACGGCACGTGCAGCGGCATTATTGTCGGGAATGTGCGCCAAAGGCCGCTCGAGGAGATATGGAAGCAGTTCGAGCCGGCAAAGAGCGAGTTCGTCCGGACCCTCTTCAATCACGGTCCTGCAGGCCTGCTGGACAGGGCTGAGAAGTTGGGCTACAAGAAAGCCCGTGTTTATGCAGGCAAATGCCATCTTTGCACCAGTATCCGGCAGTTTTTCTTTGATAATGGCCTCGAAAAGTCGGTTGTTGGCCCTGGGGAATGTTACTCTGGAACAACACGGAAGAGGCCCATTTCATCGGGCGGGGGTCAAAATCGAGTTTTCAGCCGTTAGAGGATGAGAAAAAAATCAAAAAGCTGTAAAAATTTTCATTTTTTTGTTGACAAGTTGTACAAATGTACGATATTCTACTTGTACATTTGTAAAAGGAGAATTGCTATGACAAAGCGAAAATTGCCGGCTTTAAGCCCATCCGAAACTGAAATCTTAAGGTTAGTCTGGAAACTCGACAAAGCAACCGTACAAGATGTCTGCAACAAGCTGCCTGCAAAAAGGAAAATAGCTTACGCCACGGTCCAAACCCTGCTGCGTCGGCTCGAAAAGAAA
>CAYWOD010000302.1:0-3349 GCA_964459805.1 uncultured Pirellulales bacterium | reverse complement strand
TTACTTGCCGATTTTTTCAACTTACCCGTGGCTGTTTTACATGCTGATTACCACCAGGGCTCTATCTACCAGTCAGCCATCTCCTACTGCAGGCCGCAGACGGGCCTGCCGGCCAAAGGGCCTTTTGACTATTTCCTGCCCGATGCCACCCTGTTGAAAACGGCCCTTACATCGTATGCCGACTCACAGGACTCGAGCATAGCCGAACAAGTCTTTGGCCAACAGGCCCGGGAACAGGGCATCAGCCTCAAACATCAAGCTAATCTTCTTTACGAAAGGGCCCTGCTGCACAGAAGGCACCTTAAGGACATAGACCGCCGGCTTATGCAGTGCCATGAGCAACTCTCAATCATAAAGATGCACAACCCGATAGACGGTGGAAGAGGCCAGCAGAACCTCGAACGGCTCGTTCTCCAACTGGAGCAGGAGCATCGCAAGGAAGAGCTTGAGTTCTGGAAAGATTCCAAAGATATCAGACAGGACCTCTTCGAAAATGCGCACACCTACACTGCCGCGAAGCGTCGTGAGCGCGTGTTTTACGACGTGGAGGCCCAAAATGGCTGAAGGAACACCGAGCCAGCAGGAGTATGTACGACAGCTTTGCCGGAAGCTGAGACCTATTCTCGGGGAGGAATTGAATAAGGTTTTTCAAGCCTATTGCGCCGAGGATACCGAGGGCAGACAACAAATCGAGGAATATCTTGAGCGGCTGTATTTCAAGTACCTCTCCGCCGGCTTGAATGATGGTGAAGCTATCCTTATCCCGCCCTCTAAGGAGCAGGCCTCGGGGCCCTATACTCTGGGCTCGGTGGTTTACGGCAGCAAGGACCTCTACGACTTTGGCCTACGGGAAGATGAATGGATTCAGCATGTTGCCATACTTGGCAGGACCGGCGCCGGTAAGACAAATGCAGCGTTTGTTCTGCTGCGAGAACTCAGAGCCAGGAACAAACCATTCCTGGTCTTTGACTGGAAGAGGAACTACAGAGATCTGCTGGCGATCGCAGAGTTCAAGGATATGGAAGTATATACTATTGGAAGGGGTGTGGCTCCTCTCACATTCAATCCCTTGATCCCACCTGAAGGAACAGATCCCAAGACTTGGCTCAAGAAGATCAATGCCGTCATATGTCATGCGTACTGTCTGGGCAATGGTTGCGCGTTTTTGTTGCAGCAGGGCGTGGATGCAGTCTACCAGGAGGCCGGGGTATATGATGGCACGGTACACAGGTGGCCCACATTCAAGGATGTCCTGTCCAAGGCCCGGAATATGGACACGCGTGGCCGAGAGTCGGGATGGTTGTCCTCGACACTGAGGGCATTGTCATCGCTGTGTTTTGGCGAAATGGACAGGCTCCTGAATGCCGACAACAACAGAAATCTTGCTCACATTCTTGATAAATCAGTGGTGCTGGAACTGGATGCCCTGACCCAGTCGGATAAGGTCTTCTTCGCCAGCTCCGTGCTGCTGTGGATGCACCACAAGAGAATGACTGAAACGCGGAGAGAGACGCTTAAGCATATTACGCTAATTGAGGAAGCGCATCATTTGTTAAGTGATGAAAGGCGCTCGCTTATGGGAGGCCAGAGTGTCATGGAAATAGTGTTTCGCGAGATCCGGGAATTCGGGGAAGCACTTGTCCTCCTGGATCAGCATCCCAGCAAGATAAGTTTGCCAGCCTTGGGCAACTGCTATACAACGATCTGCCTCAACCTCAAGCACAAGACCGACATCAACGCCATGGGGCAGTGCCTCCTCCTTGACAGGGAGCGGGATATCCTGGGGATGCTGGATGTGGGGCAAGCCATTGTGAAGCTCCAGGGCAGAGCAACAAGGCCCTTTCAAATTGCGATTCCAGAATTCAAGATCAAAAAAGGAGCGACCACTGATTCTCTTGTACGCCAGCATATGCAGAACTCGGGCCCGGGACGCGTCCTGGAGCCATTGGCAGTCACAGGCCTTTCCAGTGCCTCTAATTCGCCGAAAGCTCAGGCTAACTTTGAAGAAAATAGTACTATCGAATTGGCCCTTCTCAAGGATGTTCAAGAATTCCCTGACAGCGGCATTGCGGCCCGCTACAAGAGACTGCGACTCTCGGTCCGCCAGGGCCAGAAGCTCAAGCTTCGACTCCTAAAACAGTGCCTCATAGAAGAGGAGATGGCCACCACGAGCAGGGGCAGGCTGACGGTCATCCGCCTCACTACAAAGGGGCAGAACTTCTTATCCGCAGGTCATAGCTTGGAGTGAGGGGCATAGTACTTGTTGTCCGTTGCTCATCTATAAGCTGGTCAGCCGGACCAACTGATTCTTCATCCGTGTGTCTTTGGTGGTCAACTGGGACGTAGAGACGGAAAGAGAAGAGAGAGTGCAGTTTACGCGCCAGGTCGATCGGTAAAGGCTATTGTATTGTTTATTGTTTTTGGTCTACGTAACGTACCGCTGGCTATATCGATCGTTCTTGCTTTGCCTTGGCTATTCAACACATGGCTGCTTTATAAGCTTTTCCCACCACTGCAAAGTGAAGACATAAAGCGAAACATCGCACTCCTGGAATTGCTGCCCACGCGTTAACCGCACATACTATCTAACTGAGAATACTTGTTGTCCGGCAATCTGATCATGTCGTTTTCTGATGATCTTGGCCGCGACGCTGAAATCGATTGATCCTCTTGTGGAGCAGGTGTTCTATCTGACCTAGGATTCTATTGGGCCAATCACCCCTGAGAGAATCCCTTGTTAGAAACAGCCCATCAATGCCCGCCTGTTTATAGGCTGCTATCTTGTGTTCCGTACGCTTGTCGTAGGCAGGGTCATTGTTGACTCCAAAATACTCCACTATCAAGCCATACTCGGGCAGCCTGAAATCAGGGTAGTAGATCCTGACTTTGCCCTGGTCCTGGATGGCCAACGGATACTCGTATTGGTAGGCGATCGTATTCCTCTCGAAAAGCCGGGCTATCTGCTCCTCGCCCCAGCTTCTAAAAGCCGGATCGGAGTTCTCCCGCCCATCCTTGTTGTTCTTTGCCATCAGCAAAGAGGACGCCGCTGCTCTTTATAAGCCTTTTGCTCATTGAAAAAGGGGGCTGTCTCAGGCCTGTTATCAGGGATTCTGGGGCGAAGCTACTGTTCCGCTGGTAGCACGGCGGAATCAGACGTCAAAAACGCGAAAAACGCCGTTTGCAGGCTGCTAAGACCTATTGCTACTGTTCCCGTTCCAGGGCTATTCACTACCATTCCGCATAGAACAACAACTCCAACAAACTCAAATCTCTCAAACACCCACACCCCCCGAAGGGGCATAGGTGTTAAGTTAAGAAACATGGATTTGGCGAAAAGATAGGTTGTAAT
>CAYWOD010000301.1:0-3366 GCA_964459805.1 uncultured Pirellulales bacterium | reverse complement strand
AAGCAATTCTTCAACAATATAGGCCTAACCTGCAATTTTGCAGAACTCATATAAATGACTGTTCTTCAGATTCAGAGTATTTAAGGATTTCGCCCGTTTCTGTCAATTATTTTCTTGACCCGATAGCACATATTCAGTATTCTTATGCGCGAGCACAAGTGACCTTTTAGGTGCAGAGTGCTCCAGGCAAGCAGAAAAGACAGAGGTCCAACCAAAAAACAATGGGACGGTTCTTGTTATGCACATGGCTAATGAATTGTTGTCGGTTCCGGTTGCCGCAGGGACGCTCGCAATAGCTGCCGCCGGCCTGGGATTCGTCTGCCGCAAGGCTAAGAAGATTCTCACCACCGATAGACTTGCTCTGATGGGCATCCTGGGGGCATTTGTCTTTGCCGGCCAGATGGTCAACTTCCAGCTTCCGGCGATGCCCGGTACAAGCGGACACATGGTCGGAGCAGTGTTGCTGGCAATCGTATTGGGCCCGCACCTGACCGCAATTGTTATGTCCTCCGTGGTGATCGTGCAGTGTCTTATTTTCCAGGATGGGGGTCTCCTGGCACTGGGCTGCAACATTATCAATATGGCCTTGGTGCCCGGCTATGCCGGCTACTTCCTCTATAGGATCGTTACAGCCGGACCTGCCTCCAGTCTGCGGGTACATATCGGGGCAATGATCGCTTGCGTCGTTGCCATCGAGGCCGGCGCGATTCTCGTTCCGGTCCAGGCGGCATTGGCTGGCGTGCTGGTGGTTCCGTTCTCAACTTTCCTGATAACGATGATCGGCATTCATTTCTTGGTCGGGCTTGTCGAGGGTCTGATAACTGTCACGGTGCTCGCATATCTCCAGCAGGTCAGGCCCGATATAGTTGCCGATTCTCTGCCGGGCAAGGTCAGATTAAGCAGAAACGCGGTGCTGGCAACGCTCGTGGTCTTTACTGTTATCATCGGTGCGGGGGTTTCTTTGCTTGCCTCCGGTCTTCCTGATGGGCTGGAATGGAGCTATGCCGAGAGGCCGGATGAGCCGGATTTCGAAGCGGCCGTTGCCAATGACGACTCGAGAATTGCCGTCATAGATGATTTCCACTCAAGGTATTCCGTAATGCCCGATTATTCGGTTAGGGCATCGAAACTCGGCCAAGTCGCCGAGCAACAGGCCGGCTCTTCGCCCGGCTGGACCAGCTTCGCAGGTGTGATGGGATCAGTAATTACAATGGCGGCCATCTGGTTGACTGCGTGGATTCTGAGAAAAAGGCAGTCACCGACCGCGTGATCTGCTACAATACCCTGTAATAGCAGTTGGATGCCCGCAGTACCGGCCTCGAAGGTCCTGCGGGTTTTGGTTTGTTCACTTTAGTACTACAACGCTACTTACGCTGTAAAAATTGGCTCTATGTGTCCAAAAATCATATACCAAGCTGCGTTTATCGCCTTTAGGCTACCAGCAGGCAAAAGGCCAACCCCGAGGCCCTGCTGGCTTGTTCTGCTGGCAGCTAACAAAGCGCAAAACGCAAATTCAAATTCGCCAAAGTGTCCTTAAAGCCAAATCGATTGTCGATATTCTACACAGCTATCATAACCGCTTATGCAACAAGAGATTATGCTTGCTGGTAAAATCTAAGTAGCGTTGTAGTATTAGGCCGACTTACAAAATGCACCACGCACATATAGACAAATTTGCTTATCAGGATTCGGCCATACATCGGCTCGACAGCAGGGTGAAATTTGTGGTTGTGCTTGTCTTTACCGCTGTGGTTGTCTCTTTGCCGCGCACTTCAGTTAGCATCCTGGCTTGTTATGCTGTTGGGCCGTTTGCCATTTTGGTGTGGGCCAAGATTCCGCTGCGTTTTGCCTTCAAACAGATCCTGCTCGTCAGCCCATTTGTATTGGTCCTCGCACTGAGCTGTCCGCTGTATGACAGAACGCCCGCCACCGTGGCGTTTGGCCCGTTTTCCTGGCGGTTAACTCTCGGCTGGATGCGATGTTTTGCGATTCTCGGCAAGTTCATTGTTACAATGCTCGCTCTTATAGCCCTTGTCTCTACGACTCGCTTTAACGATCTACTGACGGGGCTGCAACGCCTTGGCCTGCCGAAAATACTGGTCATCCAGCTTGGCTTTCTATACCGCTACATATTTGTTCTCATTGACAGAGCCCATCACATATTGCGAGCCAGACAAGGCAGAAAACTACGAAGTCTCGGACCTAAAGCGGAACTCAAAATTGCAGCCGCTATGCTCGGCTCCCTGTTCATTCGAAGCATCGATACCGCCGAGCATATCAATATTGCCATGCAGGCACGGGCCTTTGACGGAAAATGGAACACCCTCTCCAAGCTGCGGATTCGCCTGCCGGACTATATCTTTGCACTGGCCGCTGCGCTCTTTATGGCGGGACTCTACCTTCTTGTAAAACCGGTTTTACAGTAAATACTATGGCAAAAGCAATTGAGATTGAGAATTTTTCATACGCATATCCGGATGGCACAGTTGCTCTGGACAAAATAAACCTATCCCTCGAACATGGCCGTAAACTCGCTCTGATAGGTCCCAACGGCGCGGGCAAATCCACATTGCTGCTCGCGATGGCAGGCTTTGTAAAAGGAACCGGGAGAGTTGTTGTCGATGGTTTGGAAATCAACAGGAAAAATCTAAAAAAAATCCGCCTTCGCCTCTGCTCTTGCCTGGAGAACCCCGACGACCAGTTATTTATGCCGACTTTGTTCGACGATGTGGCATTCGGACCGCTCAATATGGGCCTGACCCCCGAAGAGGTAAAGGCGCGTGTTGCCGATGCGCTGCAGACGGCCGGCCTGAAGGAAATGGCCGACAAGGCCCCTCATCATCTCTCAGCCGGGCAGAAACGAGCCGCCGCAATCGCGACGGTACTCTCTATGGCGCCAAAAATAATTACGCTCGATGAACCGGACGGCAGTCTCGACCCCAGAAACCGCAACAATCTCCTAAAGTTGCTCGCGAGTTTGCCTCAGACGCTGATAATAGCGACTTGTAATATGAATTTCGCCGCAGCACTTGCCGATAGAGCTGTCTTAGTTGACAAGGGGCGCATTATCGCCAATGGTGACGCCAAAGAAATAATGTCCGATTCAGTACTGATGACCAAACACGGCCTGGAAGTGCCAAGCAACATTAGGTGAGTTCCAGTGAGTGTGGCTAATTTTTCTGGCACTATATAACCATACTCTTGATAAGAAGTTACTTGCTCTTGTCATCTCTGAAAGCGTGCTGGTTGTCAAGTATGTATTATCCACATTTTGGTATGGTCCCAAAGGTTGTGGCTGAACCAGACTTCATGGGCAGGGCTACCGCATCTAATTTTTATGCGATTCAAGACATCGCCAGCGGCGGT
>CAYWOD010000300.1:0-3370 GCA_964459805.1 uncultured Pirellulales bacterium | reverse complement strand
GGTGTCCAATCGCACCCCCCAAAATCCCCATTTTTCACCCAAAAATCAAGGTCCAGCAAGAAATCCTCGTCGTCGTCATACCATACGCTTGCCGCACTGGTCGGGGAGTCGTTCGAGGCAATCGTCGGACAGGTGACAATCCGGATCCCGGTCTCAATCGCTGCGGCTTTTGCCGTATCCAGCGTCTTTCCACCGCCGACACCCACCGTGATGTCGGCCCCCGTGTTCTTGATGATTCCAATCACGCGATCGACCTCTTTGCGTGTGCAATCACCCTGGAAATCGGCATCCACGGGTTCAAGCCCTTCTTCGGCCAAGCCGGCCAGCAAGATCTTGCCGACGATACCCTTGACCGTTGCGTGCGAAAGGACTAATGGCTTGTTGCCGAGTGTCTTGAGGTGTTTGCCGGCCTGGGCCAGGACGTCTCTGCCCTGAACGTATTTCCGTGGGGCAATCAGTATGTTATGCGCGGTCAATCTTCCTGATATGACAGAGACATCATTCGATTCTAAGTGCAGGCTCGACCCGACTGACTATGAGCAATGGAGCCAATGGGATTCGAACCCACGACCTCTTGCATGCCATGCAAGCGCTCTCCCATCTGAGCTATGGCCCCGAGACAATGACATATTAACACAGGCGGGCAGTCTTTGCAAATAAATTTTTCAACTTTCGCCGGGTGGGATGCAAGTGCGGCGGGAAAGTCAGGTGATTGCCCTTGCGTTCCGGGTGAATTATAATACTCTCAAACAAGCGTTGACATGGACAATCGCCGAGAAAACTGCTGAAAGGACAAGTATTAAAAGGCAAAGAATACTGATAACGGGGTGTGTGCAGGGCGTGGGGTTTCGGCCGGCTGTGTACCGGATTGCGCGGGGATTGGGGCTGACAGGCTTCGTTTATAACGACACGAGGGGCGTAACAATTGAGCTACAAGGGGCGGAAGCGAAAATAGCGGACTTTTTGACCCGTTTGCAGTCCGAATCAGACAAACCCCCTCTGGCGGAAGTGAAATCCTGCAACGCGGTTGACATAGCGGTCGTGGAGGGGGAAGCTGAATTTGTCATCCGGGCCAGCGACGCAGGGGGGACCGCGCTGTCGGAAGTAACCGCCGATGTCGCGAGCTGCGGGGATTGTCTGGCCGAGATGGGCGACGAAAGAGATTTTCGCTGCGGGTATCCGTTCATAAACTGCACGAACTGCGGCCCGCGGTATTCAATAGTCAAGAGCATTCCATACGACAGGCCCAATACGACGATGTCGGTTTTCGAGATGTGCGAGAAGTGCGCCGGGCAATACGCCGATGTAAGCGACCGGCGTTTTCACGCCCAGCCGGTCGCCTGCCCTGCCTGTGGGCCGAAGATATGGCTGACAGACGGTAAGGGTAAAACGATAGAATCGCAAAGCGACAGGGTGATTACCGAGGCGGCGAGGCTGCTTTTAGGCGGAAAGATCGTGGCTATTAAGGGTATCGGCGGGTTTCATCTGGCGGTCGATGCGCTCAATGACGAGGCCGTGCAGCGGCTGCGGGAACGCAAAAGGCGGGACCATAAGCCGTTTGCTATGATGGCTGATTCAATTGAAAGGATAGAGGAATATGCGATTGTGAGCGAACTGGCAGAGCGAGTTTTGAGAAGCCCTCAAAGCCCGATCGTTCTGCTGCCGAAAAAAGAGAATACCCCAATTGCCCCATCGGTGGCCAGCGGTGTTAGCAGCTTTGGCTTTATGCTCTGTTACGCCCCGCTGCATCATTTACTATTCGCGCAGGGGATAAGTGTTCTGGTAATGACCAGCGGCAATATTTCCGATGAGCCGTTGATTTGCAAGAACAAAACGGCGATGGAGAGACTGAGCTGTGTTGCAGATGCCTTCTTGATGCACGACAGGGAGATTTACCGACAGGTGGATGATTCCGTCGTCCATTTTGTTGACGAGCAGCCGGTTCTGCTCAGACGGGCAAGGGGATACGTTCCAACGCCGATTATCACCGGAGAGAGCTGCCGGGAGGATATATTCGCGGCCGGAGCGGACTTGAAGAACACTTTTTGCTTTGCAAAACAGAACCAGCTTATCTGCAGCGAACACATAGGCGACCTTGAGGATGCGGAGGTGTATCATCACTACGTCAATTCAATCGAGCATCTGCGAGGACTGTTCGAGGTCAAGCCGAAAGTCGCGGTTTGCGACCTTCATCCCGGTTACTTGTCCACGCAGTATGCCCTTTCACTAACAGACTATCTCAAAACTGTCGCCCTGAGCGAAGCGAAGGGTCTGACTGGCTCGAAGACGAGATTCTTCGCTCCGCTCAGAATGACAAACCGTACTTCGAGACAGTTTCCAAATGGTGTCAGGGTTGTTGAGGTCCAGCATCACTGGGCCCACGCTGCTTCCGTCTTGGCCGAGCACGGCGTCCCGGGCCCGGTCATCGCGCTTGTATGCGACGGCACCGGCTACGGAACCGATGGTGCAATTTGGGGCTGTGAGTGTATGATTGCGTCGCTGGAGAAATTCGAGCGATTCGGCCATCTGGCCTACTATGAGCTGGCCGGGGCAGACAGGGCAAGCAAAGAGGCCGTAAGACCCGTTCTGGCACTATTAGAGAAGGTTTATGGGGACGACTTCAAGTTGTCCGAATTCGGATGGCTGCTCAACCGAATCGAACCCGACACGAACAAGCAGCAAGTAATACTCGAACAGCTCGAAAAAGGCCTGAACACCGTGCAAACATCCAGCTTAGGGCGGGTTTTCGATGCAGTTGCGGCTGTGGCGGGCCTTGGCGGCTACAACCATTTCGATGCGCAACTGCCGATGGCTCTCGAGGCAATCATAGAGACCGGCATTGAAGAGCACTACGATTTTGAGCTGGTTAATGGAGCCGGCGGCGCCGTTGAGCTTGATTTGGGCAAGATGATAAGAGGGCTGGTTGGCGATGTGCGGGATGGAGTGGCCGGCGGCGTTATCTCGGCACAATTCCACAATTGCCTCGCCGCGGCCCTGCTTGAGATGGCCAAAGCAGCGAGAGAAAGCTCCAAGTTGAGTACGGTTGCGCTGAGCGGCGGGGTGTTCTGCAATCGATATTTGATAAATCGCCTGGTAAAACTCCTGAAGAAGAACGATTTTGACGTATTATTCAATCGGATTGTCCCGTCCAACGACGGCGGAATAGCCCTCGGCCAAGCCGCAATAGCCGCAAAGCGGGTGTGAAATCTGTTTCTGGCGGGCTGTAAGTTCCTTTTTAGGCTCATCTTATGAGTTCCTGTTTTGGGTGACGATTTTTGGTGGTCGATAAGGGAACGGGATTGGGTTTGTGTAGCATGTAGCGTGTAGCGTGTAGCGGATAGCGTATTGCGGGTTTGGTTTCGGAACGGCG
>CAYWOD010000299.1:0-3390 GCA_964459805.1 uncultured Pirellulales bacterium | reverse complement strand
TATGAAGACGAGTGCCACCCGGCATTAGCTGCGCCTCTTGGCGTGCTCAAAACGACAGCGCCTGTATTCTCTCGGCTCATTGCAGCAAGATACTACCGTGCGTGTTCACCTGAACCAGCCCACAGAATTTCCCAGGACGCCTCTGGTGGTGGCTTTGCGCTGGTCGAATGGGCGAAATTGGTTTGGATGGAGGCTTGGGGTCCGACCAAAACGGCATTGAAGTTGGCTTGATAACGTTCGGTGTCTCGGTCAATTTCAGCCGGGCTGCTATTTGTTTTCCAACTATTGTTCCTCCTCGGACGACCGCCCGGCGGGCAGATTCGGATACCACGTAAACCCGAGCACCGCGATGGCCGCAATCGCCACGGCGAGCGACATCATTGATCTGGCGTACCAATGCCCTACCAGGTACATCGGGGACAAGTACAGCCCGCAAATCGCAACCATAGCAAGAACAACGTTAAGAATTGTCAGCGGCACGTTGTCAGACTTTGATGCCGGCTCTTGCGCGGACAATTCGGCTTGTTTGCGAACCGGGCCCCACAGCCCGAACGGTCGAACAGACCGGTAAAACGAAATTGAGACATCCTGGCTCACTGACCGCGTGGCCAGCGAGCCAATTATGCTTGCCGCCAGTGAAGCGGCGCAGATCACGGGAAACGTAACGAAGGACGGGACGCCGCCAACGAATAAGCCCGCTAAAGCCAGGCCTATTCCCACAAATATGCCGAGCGAGTAGCCCCAGCCGTTCATCCGCCACCAGTACCATCGAAGGACATTCGGCATGACCACGCCTGCGCCCAGCTCCATCATCATCCAGTTCCATATCTCGGCAATGGATTTGGCCTTAAAACCTATCGCCACGCCGACGAGAACCAGCAACAGCGTGGCCGCATAGCTGAACCGCACGGATTCTTTGTCGGAAGCCTTTGGACGAAAGTAAGGCTGCCAGATATCGCGGACTATGAAGGAGGCCCCGCTGTTGACCGTCGAGCTGAAAGTTGACATAAAAGCCGCCAACAGCCCGGCTATCACAATGCCCTTGATTCCAACCGGCAGGAAATCGGCCAGCACAATCGGCATCACCTTCTCCCTGTCCGTGACGCCGGCAGCTCCGGTGAGGGCCAGCAGGGCGATCCCGACCACCATCGCCCAGCGGACTATCAAGAAAACGCTCCAAGCCGCGCCGACCTTCGCTGCGTCGCGGGCATCACGAGCTGCTAAAAATCGCTGGAAGTCGTACATCTGCGCCGGCCCGCCGGCGTTGAGCAGCAGACCCTTGACGACCCAGACAATCACAAGGGCGCCGAAGAGCTCAAAGCCGGCATCCTTCGTGCCGGCAAATTCCTCTATCCGCCACGGTACGCTTAATGAAGTCCAGCCTTCGGGCAACTGAGCCAGGAATTCCGGCGTCAGCTTGGACCAGGCGATATATGCGATGAATATGCCGGCCAGCGTCAGTATGATGGTCTGGATGACATCGGTTACAACCACGCTGTAAAGTCCGCCGAGAATGACGTAGAGCGTCGTAGCGCTGATTATCGTCACCGCCAGCACATCGGCTTCGTGTGCAGTAAGGATTTGCTGCAGCCAGCCGATAGACGTATGCTCGGCAAGCAGCTCTAACGGAATATATACCGAGGCAAACTTGCCGATCCCCTGGAAGGCGTAGCCCACAAAGCTGGCCAGAGTGAGCACCGCCATAAGCGCGTAAGCGGTCCGGGCCAGGTTGCCCCCGGCACTGCTGCCAAAGCGGGTCTTCATCCACTCGGCCGCCGTCATCACGTTCGAGCGCCGCACCCACTTGCCCATATATCCTAAGAAAAAGGCCCCCATCAAGAAGCCCCACATCCAGTGATGCCACATCGACTTGAACCCGAGGACGTACAGAATTGAAATAATCCACATAGTCCCGGTAATATCGAAGTTGGACACCGAGCCGGACATTGCCAGACCCAGCCAGTGAATCCTCTTGCCCCCCAGAAAGTAAGCCCCGAGGTCCTTGGATGCGCGCTTGCGATACCAGAAACCCAGCCCAATAACAACGCAGAAGTAAAAGACGACTATACAGAAGTCTATCAAGCTCATATAATTCTTCGCTACGGCCTAAGAAGGATCGCTCACCGCGTCGAACATCGCGACGATATTCTCCGGCGGCACGTCTGCCAAGATATTGTGCACCTGCTGAAAAACGAACCCTCCGCCGGGACCAAGTATCTTGACCTGCTCCTTGACGTGCTCGGCGACCTGCTGCGGGGTGCCGTTCGCCAGCAGATCCCTCGTGTCACATCCGCCGCCCCAGAAGGTCAAACGCGGGCCGAACTCGGCCTTTAGCTCGCCCGCATCCATCCCGGTGCAGCTAATCTGCACAGGGTTGATAGCGTCAAGGCCAGCCTCGATCAAATCGCCGAGCAATTCGCGAACTCCTCCACAGCAATGGAGCATCACCTTCACATCAGCCAGCTCTTTTGCCCTGTTCCAGAGCAGCTTGTGGCGCGGCTTGAAGAACTCTCGGTACATCGCCGGCGAAATCATAGGACCGGTTTGCATCCCCAGGTCGTCGCCGAACAGAATGATATCGATGTATTCGCCGACTGCCCCCAAGAACCGCTCCAAGTTGGCCAAATGGATATCGACGAGCGCATCGAGAAAACGGTGCGCCCGCCGCGGCTCAGAGGCCAGCAGCATCATGAATTGGTCGTTGCGATAAAGAAACTGGCCTATCTCAAACAAGTTGCCTCCGAATAAGCCTATTATCGCGCGCTCCGTTTTCCTGCGTAACTGCTTGGCCCCTTGGGAAAGGGCCTCGTCGTCAATCGGCCCGGGCGGAGCCGCGACCGACGTCCACATAGACTCTTCCAGCGCATCGCGAATTGCCGCCGGCTCGTCCCGGCGTTCGAGAAAAGGATAATAGGTCTGCTCGAAATACAATGTCCGCTCCGGCATCTGGGCCAGCACTCTACCACTCGGCGACCGAATCACCCACCGTCCTTCGTCCCTCTCGATTCGTGTCCAGGCGGGCACAAAACACGCAGTGCCGTCCGGCAAAACCCACGGCGACCAGGATTCGTCATCGAGCGCAAAGCCTCGGCCCAGCTCAATGGTGTCCACGCCGAATCTCTCAAGGACGTCCTCATCGAGAATCGCCAATTGTTGTATGACATCGTAAACGCGAATAGGCCTTGCGGGAAACCCCAGATACTCTCGCAGCTTGGCGTATGCAATCGCCGCTATACCCGACGACCGATGCCCGGAAAAATCGACCGGAACACGGGCACTCTCCTGATGCTCCAACGCCGCTAAAACACGCTCTCGTGACGTCATTTTTGCTCCTTACAAGACTTTTGCAAAATTGCAGGTTAGGCCTACTTAGAAAAGAAAAAATCGTTT
>CAYWOD010000298.1:0-3405 GCA_964459805.1 uncultured Pirellulales bacterium | reverse complement strand
ACGGCGGCGTTCCAGTTCTTGTGCGCTTCCTTTCGGTCTCATATATATGGTATCGGAACATCTGTCTGCGTCACCTTAAAAAAACTGGAGTCAATAATAACATTTTGACAAGCAGTCTGAATGCGGGTATATTCCGTGGGAAGTTACGAGTGGCAAGAATACAGATGTTTTCAAACGAGGAGCAAAAAATGAGGGCACGAATTTGGGTGAGTTTGATTTTGGCGGCGGTGGTGGTTTGTTTAGTCGGCTGCGCAAAAAAAGGTGCGGGCGTAAAAGAACCTCAAGGTAAGGAGGCCAAGCTAATGAGTATAGAGAAAGGGCCATTCGGGCAGACACCCGACGGCCAGGAGGTCAAGATTATTACGATGACGAGCCCGAACGGGCTTCGGGCGAAGGTCATAACGTATGGGGGCATCTTGGTATCGCTGGAGGTGCCGGACAAAAAAGGTAAATTGGGCGATGTCGTATTGGGATTTGACAATCTCGACGATTACGTCAAGAAGAATCCGTATTTCGGCGCGATAGCCGGGCGGTATGCGAACAGGATCGCCAAGGGTAAGTTTGTGTTGGACGGAGTAGAGTACACGCTGGCCACGAATAACGGGCCCAATCATCTGCACGGAGGTATCAAGGGATTCGACAAAGTCGTCTGGAAGATCGAAGATACGACGGCGACCGGCGATGAAGCAATCGTCAAGCTCAGCTACCACAGCAAGGACGGGGAGGAAGGCTACCCGGGGAACCTGGACTGCACGGTGACATACACGCTGACGAACGACGACCGGTTGAAATTCAGCTATGAGGCGACGACGGACAAGCCGACCGTCCTGAACCTGACCAACCACAGCTACTGGAACCTGGCCGGTCAGGGCAGCAGCGATATTCTCGGCCACGAACTGATGATTGACGCCGATCGTTATACGCCGGTCGATGAGGGGCTGATACCGACGGGTGAACTGAAGAGCGTGAAGGATTCGCCGATGGACTTTACCAAGGCGATGACCATTGGCTCGCGGATCAAAGAGATCGACATAGGCGGCTACGACCACAACTATGTGCTCAACAGCAGCGCCGGCAAGCTCGCCCTTTGCGCGAGGGCCTATGAGCCGACAAGCGGACGCGTTATGGAAATCCACACCACCGAGCCGGGCGTGCAGCTTTATACAGGCAACTTCCTGGATGGTTCCTTAGTGGGTAAAGACGGTAAGGCGTATAAGAAGCACTACGCTTTCTGCCTCGAGACGCAGCATTTTCCGGATTCGCCTAATAAGCCGGACTTTCCGTCTGTGGCGCTAAGGCCGGGCGAGAAGTACGAGACCACAACAGTGCACAAGTTCTCTGTGAAGTAGTCGCAGGGTTGCCCGTGGGCGATTCAAAGAGTGGCCGGTGGCTCAGGCGAGGTAGATTTCCTCGCCGGGGTTGATTTTGGGGATTTGGTGGAGCTTTTCTTTTACGTCTTGTTTGTAGAGTGCGAAGCCGGGGGCAATTTCGAGGGTGCAATCGGGGCAGCCGTCTGCTTTTTTAGGGACGGTGGCGCCTGCGGATTCAAGCCAGTCTGCGGCGCGATCTGTCATCATCTGTTTTGTGGTCACGACGCTGTCGATGCCGGTGGCGTTTTTGGTGGGTGCGAATTCCTGACTGCGTATGGTTTCCAGTATAATCGAGTTCGAGGCCAGCGGCAGGGCGTCGAAGACGAAGGTTTCGAGCTTTACGCCGTTCGGCTGGTCGGGCTCAACGGGGTTTCCGTCCTGGTCGATGTGCGGGATTCTCTTGACGGCCCTGTGGATAGGCAGGGAGAAGCCTTTGGCGTTTAATCTTTCGACGAAAGCGGTGCTGATGATGTGGATGGCGATGCTGCCGAGTTGAAAGACGAGCGAGCCGTCTGGATTTCGTCTCTCGGCCAGCTCGTCGGGCAGGTCGGAGTATTCGATGACGGTGAGCCTGCCGTCGGCGATACAAAAGTTGCCGACCTTTTCGTAGGGGCCGGTCTTAATGACCGTCTTTGAGGACATCTCGGCCTTGTCGAGGGCGTGCAGGCCGATAAAAAGGGGGTCAAAGACATTTATCAGCGGGTTATCAATTTGCCAGTAGCTGATGATCTCGACGCCCCGTTTTTTCATATCTTCGACGGCTCGGCTCCGGTAGAGGGCCTTTAGGCTTCCGCCGTGTCCGTCGGGCGAGGCGGCGATGTTGGCCTTGTCGGCGAGCAGAATCTTGCCGTCGAAACCGAAATTGGGCAATGTGCCCTGCTGAAATATGACAACGTTTTCGGGGTCGAGGCCGTAATAATCGTTTTTACGGAAGATTTTGATAGTTTCGGCGTGGTTCGATGGGCTGGTCATAATGTACCAGGGGCCGGTGGTCCGGTATTTCTGCGAGGCGGCTGCGATTGTCTCGGCAAAGATTCGGAAGAAGGTCTTGCCTTTGACGGGGCTTATCGGGAAATTTCCCTTTGGGCCGTCAAATTCGAGCCTGGTTCCCTGTCCACCGGCGACCACGAATGCGGCGACCTTGCCGGCGGCGATCAGCTCTTTGCCAAATTCGAGCGCTGCGGCATATTTTCCCTGCTGCTGCGGATCAGCCGGGTCGGCGCCGTAGAATTGAGGGGGGGCAAGGTCAGTGAGTATCCTCACAGAAGGCGATCTTTTGACGAAATTAGCTACCCAGTCATCGATTCTGGTCAAATCCAGGCTGCGGGCCTGGGCAAGCAGATTCCGCCGTCGGTCCGCGTCCAGGCGGTCCCAGAAGGCCAAAAGATGGCTCTGGCCGTGTTTCTGCAGGAGTTCTTTCGTGTTTTTCAAAATGTTTCCGGCGATCATAACTGCGATTCCAGGCTAAAAACCAAGATACTACGCCAATTGGAAAATTTTTCAAGAAATTAAGGAAATTTGACGAAAATAATTTGACAAGCACAGCAGGTTGTGTTATATTTGAAGTAGTGACAGGCAGGTGTAAAAGCTTTTATCATAGTTTAACTGTCATCATAATAATTGGCTCGTTTTTTCATATCACAGACCTGCCTGCCAAAAAAGGGGTGATTTTTTGTTTTGTCCGGTGTCTCTCAGCAGGGATGTTGGGCCGGAACAGAGTTGGGTGAATAAGGTTGAGTAGTAAGAGCCGGTATTATTATGATTGAATCGACCGTTTTAGAGTGAAGAAATATCGTTTAGGAGATTCGTGCGGAAAGAAAAAGGGGTGTTGGTGCTTTGTGTTCATGGGGCAGGAAGCATTTATCTATCCAAAAGTAAATCTAACTGTACTTGAGAACGGTCGTACTTGCGAATCTCAGTAGAATAAAGGAGAAAAAAATGAAGAAAAAGAATGGTTTTACATTGGTTGAGCTATTGGTCGTGATCGCAATCATAGCTCTGTTGATGGGCATTTTGATGCCCGCACTGGCGAGGG
>CAYWOD010000297.1:0-3406 GCA_964459805.1 uncultured Pirellulales bacterium | reverse complement strand
ACCAGCGACCTCTTGACCCCCAGTCAAGCGCGCTACCAAACTGCGCCACGCCCCGCTCGAGAATATATTCTACCGCAAAATCCACACAAAGCAAACACCTTTTTTATGACTGGCAAACTCAATGTTCTTTGTGGTTGATTTTTCTTCGTGCCAATTCGTAATACTATCCGTCAACTTCTTGTTTTTCTTCCACGTATTTTGTAGTGAGTAATCGTAAGCTCTTTATTCTTAATGTGTTATGGCGTTTCTTCAATACACGAACTTTTTGCTTGCGGCTATGCTGCTCCAAGTTAATTCGTGGTTAAGCTCCCTTGGTGGCTTGGTGTCTTCGTGGCTTGGACATAATTTTGCTTGATTTGAGAAAATTTTCAGGAACTCTCTTGCATAGTTAGGCGTAGCTAACTATATTAGGATAAACGTCCAAAGTATGGGGAAGCGTATATGGCCGAAGGCAGTAAGAGTCAGTTAAGTGCGTCTTTGGAGGATTATCTCGAAGCGATCTTCAACCTCGCCAGCGAAGCTAACGTCGCACGCAGCAAGGACATAGCCAAGAGGCTGACGGTCTCTAAATCGTCCGTTACCGGCGCCCTGCGGGCTCTGAAGGAAAAGGGACTTGCTAATTATGAGCCTTACGATTACGTTACGCTTACCGAGCCCGGCCGGATAGCTGCCGAGCAGATCGTCAGGAAGCATAATGTTCTTAAGTTCTTCTTTGAAAAGGTGTTAGGCGTTGAAACCGACGTTGCCCAGCAGGCTGCTTGCCGGGCTGAACACATACTTGGGCCGGAGATTATCACTAAGCTGGTGTCTTTTATCGAATTTGTGACGCAGAACAACAAGAATGGCTACTGTTTAATGGATGAGTTCCAGCAGTTCTGCAAATCCAGGCCACCGGACGGCAGTGGTCCGCAAGCACAAGTTGACCGGAGAACGGCAAATGGAAGGTAAGCACATAAGGCCTCTGTCAATGATTAGGGTGGGTGAAACGGTGAAAGTGGCCAAAATCGAGGCTGGGCGGGGCTTGAACAGCCGACTCGCCGCGATGGGGCTTGTCCCGAATGCTCAAGTAACCGTGGTAAGCAACAGCCATCCAGGGCCCTTTGTGGTAATGGTAAAGCAGTCGAAAATGATGTTAGGAAGGGGCATGGCCCATAAGATTATGGTATTGTAGAAGTTAGCGACTTGTAGTGGAGACTGTGTTTTTTTGCGTACATAGTTCGGCACGCCTAACTTTTTGGGTGGCAGTTTTGCACGAGGGAAATTGCTCAAATGGATAAAATTGTCGTAGCATTGGCGGGCAATCCCAACAGCGGAAAGACCAGCATATTCAATATGCTCACCGGGGCACGGCAGCACGTCGGGAACTATCCCGGCGTGACCGTCGAAAAGAAGGAGGGCCTGTGCAAATACGCCGGATACGAGATAACGCTTGTTGATTTGCCCGGGACGTACAGCCTGACCGCCTATTCGGTCGAGGAGCTGATCGCCCGCAACTTCATAACCGACGAGCACCCCGACGTTGTGGTTGATATTATTGATTCTTCCAATATCGAGCGCAACCTTTACCTTGCAACCCAACTAATTGAGATGAAGCTGCCTCTGGTTCTGGCGTTCAATATGAGTGATATCGCCGAGCAGAAGGGCCTGCGGTTCGATATTGAACAGTTGTCGAGGCTCTTGGAAGCGCCGATTGTGCACACCGTCGGCAATAAAGGCAAAGGCAAAACCAAGCTGCTCGAGGCAATCCTGCAAACAGCCAAGCGGGATAAAGAGCGCCACCCTCACATAGTGCACTACGGAGACGAGATTGAGGAAGAGCTGGCGAAAATTCAGGGCATCGTAGCTGAGAAGGAGCAGCAGTTGGCGCAGAAATATGGGCCGCGCTGGCTGGCCGTTAAACTGTTGGAGCAGGACACCGACGTAACCGCAAAAGTTCACAGCGCCGATGTGCTCGACGCCGTCCGAGCCAGTATTGAGCATGTCAGAGCGATTTTCAACGATGAGCCGGAGATCATAATTGCGGATCGGCGGTACGGCTTCATATCAGGCGCCTGCCAGGAGACTATCGAGAGCACCGTGGAATCGCGCCACAGCACCAGCGACAGGATAGACGCGATAGTGACAAATCGCGTTCTGGGGCTGCCGATTTTTCTGATATTGATGTATCTGGTTTTCTCCCTCACGTTCAGGATAGGCGAACACCCAATGGGCTGGCTGCAACTGTTTTTCGATTGGGCCGGCAGCACAATAGCCGGGCTGTGGCCCGGCGGCAGTGAAAGTTGGCTCAAGTCACTTCTGGTTGATGGCGTAATAGGTGGCGTCGGCGGGGTAATCGTGTTCCTGCCGAATATTCTGCTGCTGTTTGCAGCGATAGCGCTGCTCGAGGACTCCGGCTATATGGCCAGGGCCGCCTTTATTATGGACCGGATAATGCACAAGATAGGCCTGCACGGCAAGAGCTTTATCCCGATGTTGATTGGCTTCGGCTGCTCTGTGCCGGCGATAATGGGCACACGAATACTGGAGAACAAACGGAACAGGTTCACAACAATAATGATAATCCCGCTGATGAGCTGCGGTGCCCGGCTGACGATCTATATGCTGATTATACCGGCGTTTTTCGCGGACGAAGTGCTGGTCAAAGCGGGCATCTTCACAATAAAGACACAGGCCTTGATGCTCTGGCTGATTTACCTGATAGGAATTGTGCTGGCTGTTGTCTGCGCGAAGGTGCTGCGGCTGAGCTTATTCAGAGGCGAGACCACGCCGTTTGTTATGGAGCTGCCGCCGTATCGTATGCCGACTGGAAAATCCATTCTCATTCACATGTGGCAGAGGGGCTGGATGTATCTGCGCAAGGCGGGCACGATAATCCTCGGCATATCAATAATCCTCTGGCTGGCGATGAGCTATCCAAAACCCGGGGCCGAGTCATTGGCCGGTTTGGACGCCGAGCAGGCACAGCAGGCCAAGCTTAGGTATTCGGCGGTAGGGCGATTGGGACATGCGATTGAGCCGGCGCTCAAGCCGTTAGGCTTCGACTGGAAGATCGGAACGGCCCTTATCGGGGCGACGGCCGCCAAGGAGGTATTTGTCTCGCAGTTGGGGATAGTCTATGCCGTCGGCAGCGCCGAGGGAGAATCGCAGAGCTTGAGAGAGCGGCTGCGGGCCGACCATTCCCCTCTGACGGGTTTCTGCATTATGCTGTTCTGTCTGATTAGCGCGCCGTGTGTGGCGACGATTGTAATAACAAAGCAGGAGACAAATTCGTGGGGCTGGGCGCTCTTCCAATACTTCGCGCTGACAGGGCTGGCCTACCTTATAACCTTCACAGTTTTCCAGATTGGCAGTCTAACCCAACTTTCGCAGTTGGGCGGTGAAACCACGATTTTCAAAAATTTTTTCC
>CAYWOD010000296.1:0-3428 GCA_964459805.1 uncultured Pirellulales bacterium | reverse complement strand
CAATTACCCACCTCGCGCGATACGCAATCTTGCCCTGAGCGAAGTCGAAGGGACGAGATACGAGATACGGAATCTTGCCCTGAGCGAAGTCGAAGGGACGAAATACAAACCCAATCCCATACCCTGAGCAACGCCGAAGGGCCCGCCGCCTCTTTTCACATTTGCCCTGCTCCCTGCAAATCGGACTGTCGCCGCCGGACTTCTATAGATCGCAGCCCTTCAATAACCAATCGCGCAGCCGTCTTTGCGTGGGTCGGAACCACCGAAGTAGCGCAGGGGATTTGCCTCGGCCCATATCCCCTGATACCCCCCGAACGCACCGCTCCGGAACCTGACCTTATGCCCCATATCAGCGAGCTTGCGCTTGACGTCATCCCGAATATGCCGCTCGAAGCCGACGCTGCCCCCGCCGGCCATTTTGTGTCCGGTGGGTGTCGAGCTCTCAAAATGCGCCACCCGCGGCTGCTCCCCCGCCTGCTGCGGCGAGAACCCGAAATCGATTATATTCATCAGCACCTGAGAATGTCCCTGCGGCTGAAAATCCCCGCCCATTACTCCGAACGAAAAGACCGGCCTGCTTCCGCGCGTCATAAACCCGGGGATAATCGTATGGAAAGGCCGCTTGTGCGGCTCCAACTTATTAAGGTCGTTGGGATTGAGCGAGAAAAGCCTGCCCCTGTTCTGCAACGCAAAGCCGAGACCGTCCGGCACCATTTGCGAGCCAAAGCCGTAATACGTGCTCTGGATAAGCGAGACCATATTCCCCTGCTTGTCTGCGGTAGTCAGATAGATCGTGTCCGAAAGACCCGACAGCCTGCCCGGCGCGACCTGCTGCGCCGCACGCTTGGCGTCAATCAGTTTCGCCCGCTCTTTGCCGTACTCCTTGGAGATAAGCCGCTTGACCGGGACATCGGCAAAGTCCATATCCGCGTAATAGACGGCCCGGTCCTCGAAAGCGAGCTTCTTCGCCTCGATAAACAAATGCAGATGCTCGGCCGAGTTCGGTCCCAACGAACCAATGTCAAAATGCTCCAGAATGTTCAGTATCTGCAGCGCCGCGATCCCCTGGCCGTTCGGAGGAAGCTCCCACACATCGCAGCCGCGATAATTGGCGCTGACCGGGTCAACCCAGTCGGCCGTGTGCTCCCGAAAGTCACGCATCGAAAACCGCCCGCCGTTGGCCTTGGAGAACTTAACGATGCTCTCGGCGATTTCGCCCCGATAAAACGCCTTCTCGCCGCCCTTGGCGATAGTCTCGAAGAAACGGGCCATATCCGGATTCTTGAAGACGTCACCGAAACGCGGTATCCTACCCTCGGGTGCAAAGGTCTTGCCCAAAGTCGGGAATCGCTCCGCATTAACGCTCCTCCAGTACCCGGCAATAATCGGCGTCACCGCAAAGCCCTCGCGAGCGTAATGAATAGGTGCCTCGAGGACCTGCGAAAACTTGAGCTTGCCCATCTTCTTCAGCAATGCCGCCCACCCGCTCACACAGCCCGGCACGCTCCAGGACAAAGGCCCATACGTCGGTATATCTTTGAGCCCGAGCGCCGCGGCCTCCTTGAGACTCCAATCATAAGGCGCTCGTCCGCTGGCATTGAGTCCGTAGAGCTTTTTCTCCTTTTCGATCCAGACAATGGCAAACAAATCGCCGCCCGGCCCGCAGCTCATCGGCTCAACAACACTGAGCATCGCGTTGGCGCAGACGGCGGCGTCGATAGCGTTGCCCCCGGCCTTTAGAATATCAACGCCGGCAATACTCGCCAAAGGTTGGCTCGTGCACACTATGCCGTTGCGACACACCACCGTCGAGCGGTTCTGATTCCTGCTTCGCAGCATATCCCGATCGATGGCAACGCGATCGTTGCCCGCATCGCCAACACCACCGGCGGCAAGAGATACACCACGCCCCGGCCCGACCGCAGTCGAGCGGCTTTGCTCCAGCTCAGTCGAACACCCCAAAATCGATGAGGCACCGGCAACGCCGACAACTTTGAGAAATGAACGCCGATCCATACTCTTTTCTCCCAATCTGCCCGTGCAACCTTACGAGCAACTAAGATTCGTCCGTCAAACTCAATATATCCTGCACAACAGCCCACATTGTATCTTCGCAGCCAGAGCAGTCAAGAGCAAGGTAGTCACCCCGGCTATCGTGGGTGCCGCAGCGGCCTTTGCAAAACAACGTTGGAAAAAGTTGCCTGGCAAGATACAATATACGTCGTCTTCCAAACAGAAACTATCAGCGTACCCAAAATACGTAAGGCTTTTTTTGAGCAGGAGATTTCCAGATACAAAGGCGCGACTTTCTAAAGCTGGCCGCCGCCACGGCCGTTACAACGCTCCCAACCACCAAAGGCAACAGCGTGCTTCCGGACGACATAGACACCTCGCCGGTCAGAGACTACCTCCGCAGGATTATGCCCACCCGTCAGCAGGTCGAAAATTTCATCTGCCGCGAGCAGGGCCCCGAAAAGCTCAGCCGCAACGATGGCTGGACATTCGATTGGAAACTTGGATGGGTCCTGTGCGATTCCGTCCGGACCCGAAGCGTGGACGGCTCAAAAGGCTTCTACAGCTACGAGCGGGACGGCGCCCGCAAGGTAATCAACTTCCCCGACAGACCCTCTCGCATCCACATATACGGCAACAGCTTCACCCACTGCGACCAGGTCAGCGACGGCGAAACATGGCAGGAGTATCTCGCCGCACATATCGCCGAGCCCATCCGCAACTACGGCGTCGGCGGCTACAGCGTCTATCAGGCCTACAAGCGTATGCTCGAGGTCGAAAAGGAAAACCCGGCTGAATATATCACACTCAATATCTGGGATGACGATCACTTTCGCAACCTCGACTCGTGGCGCGCAATCCGCTTCGGCCATCGAACGGCCTGCGGCTATACCCTGCCACACCTGAGAATCAACTTCCGACAAGACCGCTTGCAGCAGATGAGCAACGTGTGGTTGGACCCCCAAGGTGTTTACCACCTCTGCGACGAAGAATTCGTCTGGAAAAGGTTCAAGGATGACGCGGTGCTGCACGTGATGCTGGGCACGCACGGCGGCGCCGAAGCCGCACAAAAACTTCTCAAACCCGTCGACGACGCCTTCGGGGTATCCGAGGATAAATTCGCCGCCTGGGCAATCAAGAATCGCATTGTCAAGTGGCTTGATCCATCCCGCCTACCATACCGGTGAAGGGTCCTGTGCCTCCCAGTTGTTGGGGTCGTTGCCGTAGTTGGGCGGTATTGTGCGAGTGAGCGATTTACCGGCGCCGTCGGCCTCGATGGGCCAGAGGTCCACGCCGCCGGGACAATTATCGGGATGCGAGCCGTCGCTGTAATTGACCCTATCAATCCGAATGTAATGTCGCCTGCCGTACCTGTCTATATTACCCGGCATACTAAGCTCAACCCGCTCATCCTC
>CAYWOD010000295.1:0-3437 GCA_964459805.1 uncultured Pirellulales bacterium | reverse complement strand
ATAGGTTAGCTTCGGCCCAATGTCGTTCGCAGCCTCGGCTAAGCAGGGTTGAAAGCAGATATGACATAAACGTCGAGTTGAAAGATCTGTTGGCCCAGCTACCATTCTCTCCCTGAACGCCATTCTTGACCCGAAACATTTTTATAGTTGCACTTCCACTGAACGCTTATGGAGGTCATTTTCCTATGCACCCAACCAAAGTCCGAACCACAATACTCACCCAGATCCAGCAGAAGAATATCCGCAAGGTTTTCGACAAAAAACGCCACAAGTATATTCGCTTGCCGGCCAAGGAAAATCGGGGAAAAGTGTTGCCACAAGGCCCAAAATGGCTTAGAATTGCCGGCAACAATTGAAGATTTGGTGCGGGGTGGTCTTGCTCCCCTCTCTTGGGGGTCTCCAAGTCTGGCCGCGCCCCACCTTTGACTTGAAATTAAGGACAAAGCCGAAATCAAACAATCCTAGAGCAAAAATGAAACGATGCAGCCGATGCAAGAAGTTGAAAGATGAGAGTAACTTTGCCAGAGAACGTAGGTGCCGGGATGGTTTGTCGAGTTGGTGCAAAAAATGTAGGAGTGAGTACAACTACTGGTACAACCGGACAGGTGGTAAGCACGCAAAAAGATACCGCAGCTATGAGGACTCGCACAGGGTTGTTGATGGTGTCAAACAAAAGCGATGCCGCAAATGCAAACGGTGGAAAGACAAGAGTGAATTTGGCAAGAACCGTAGCCAGCGGGACGGCTTAGCGGATGCGTGCAAGAAGTGTGAGCGAAAGCGTGTCCGCAAATACTACGGAACCGGCACAGGGCCTGTGAAAAGGCGCTACAAATATGAGCAGTCCCATCGGATTGTTAAGCGCGTCAAAGAGAAACGATGTCGAAAATGCAAAAAGTGGAAGCCTGAGAGTGAGTTTGGCAAACACCGGCGCAGCAAAGATGGATTAGACGTCTGGTGCAGGAATTGTCTTCGCAAAGCTCATAAGCAACGCTTGGCCGAGAGGAATTGACAAATGCCGCACAATTGGCAGCAGCCAGGAGAATTCCAGAGCACGCAGCACAAAGAAAAAACTACGAGATACGCTTCACCCCTCACGAGATACGAGTTTTCCTTGAAATCACCGCACCCAAGCCAAACACGAAGAATGCGGACAGCGCCTGTACGCTGGCATCTTAAACAACAATACCCACTTACAAACACACCAGAGCGGCCATTCTACCAGCGCAAAGTCGCCGTGAGAGCGGTTCTGGGAGATTGTCTGGGGTGGTTGAGGTGAACACCCACGGTAGTATCTTGCTGCAATGAGCCGAGAGAATAAAGGCCCTGTCGTTTTGAGCACGCCAAGAGGCGCAGCTAATGCCGGGTGGCACTGGTCTTCATAGAATCGCGCGCCGTACCCAGCAACTGGATTCTACTATCAATCGACGTCTCTCTGAAAAAACCCAACCCTCGGGCCGTTAGAGGTAACAACTCTAACGGTCCTCGCTTTGCTCGGATGCAAAGGGTAAAAGGGAAAAAGGGCAAAGTGTTATTCTAAGTCCAGGACAATGCGAAACCCGCCCTGGCCGTACCGCCTGTCCGGGCTGATCCCGCTGCGGCGCGTAACCCGGCAGTGGTCCGCACTGTAGCTCCAACCGCCGCCGCGGAGAACACGACCCGTGCGGCTGGCAGGACCTTCGGGGTTATCGTATGGGCTTGTATTATAGTAATTTGAGTCGTACGAATCATTACACCATTCCCAGACATTGCCTGCCATATCATAAAGACCATAGCCATTTGCAGAAAAGGTGCCTACAGGGGACGTATAAGGCCAAATCCCGTCATCCCAGGCCGGATGATATTTACTGGTCGCACTTTCATCGTATGGGTAACTGACGGGGTCGGCGTAATAATTAGCACGGCTATGACTTATGTTTGGGTCTGCCCAGGGAAACCGTTTGCCGCTCAGACCGGCGCGGGCGGCGTATTCCCATTCGGCCTCGGTTGGCAGACGGTAGACATTGTTGGCAAAATTGCAGTCCCAGGTTGAAAGGTCGTAGCAACTCTCGTAGCCTTCCTCGCTGCTTCGCCAGTTACAATATGCAGCCGCCCCGTACCAGCTTACCTGGACCATAGGGTCATCCGACATATCACGGCCGCTTTTTTCCCTGACGCTGAAGGTTCCGCTTACATCGTTGTACTCAATCTGACTATCGCTGTCAATGCTGTGCGTATCACAGTAGGGCTGGTTGTTTCCGGTGCCGTACACTATTCCCCCGGAAAAATAAATACCCGTACCAAAAGCGGAATTGAGATAGTCGCAGTACTGCTGATTCGTGATCTCATATCTGCCCATATAGAACGAATCCACCGTTACCGTATGAACAGGTAACTCATCCGACGCACCGTCACCGACGTTATCTCCCATCTCAAACTCGCCATCCGGTATATATGCCATATCATCCGGAATACAGGGATCACAGGGGTCGCCGGTTAGCCACTGAGCCGCCATTAGAGCGAAATCCTCATAATCCACAAAGCAGTCGCCGGTGAGATCAGCGGATGGACAATCAGCAAGGCAGAAGCCGCCTGAAACTGCTATCACAACGAAAGAAATGAGAATAGATGAAGTTTTGCGCCACATGTTCTGTTCCTCCAATTATAGCCTTCATTTCGTCCTTATAGCAGGTCAGCCGGCTCCTCCTTAACTGCTTGTGAGCCTAAAAACACCCATACTATTATACAATTTGCCTCAGATTTTGTCTATCCGGGTAACTACGGGTTTTTGCAAATTTTTTTCACAAGACAACCGCGTTTTTGGCCTGGAAATGAGTTTTGGCGAGGTTTTCGACAAAAAAGAGGCGGCGTTTTCCTCTCATCATCACATCCAAGCTGAGCAGCAAGAGTGTGACTAAATCTTCTCTTTTTCGATAAATATGCCTTTGTCAACCTTAGAGAAAAACTCTTGGTAATATTCAGGGTTATCAATTTGGTAAACAGCCGCAACCCCACCTAAGTTCGTCATTACTTTGACTTGAAAATTAACCCTTACACGGGTTTTATCGCCAAACTCTGATACATTTGCCGTGCAGGTAGTAATAGAGTTCTTCTTCCAGCCTTCGTCGGATATCGCCCAAAACTTTTCCCATTGATTCTCCACATCAACTTCTTTTGTTGCATTTAGAAATCCCAACTCTAAATCAGCCTGGTTTACAATAAAGCCATCATCTTGCAAAACGTTTAGCATGGCTTTCACAACCATTTTCGTGTCTTGAGTATCGTATGTTCGGGTTTGCATTTGGCGTATTTCAAGCTGTGTTTTTTGCACGGGTTTCATTTGCCGACCGCCACAACCAAATACACTCAAAAGTACCAAACAAAAGGATGATGTAGTAAAATATAGTTTTTGTCGAGTAGACATAATATGGTCTCCTCATTTAGGTTTAGTTTGTATTCCC
>CAYWOD010000294.1:0-3455 GCA_964459805.1 uncultured Pirellulales bacterium | reverse complement strand
GTTTTCCGCCGTTAAGGATGTTCATCATCGGGACGGGCAGGATATTTGCGTTGCATCCTCCCAGATAGCGGTACAACGGCAGGCCGGCCCAATCCGCGGCGGCCCTGGCGGCGGCCAGGGAGACACCCAATATCGCGTTTGCGCCGAGCTTGCCTTTGTTGGCGGTGGCGTCGAGCTCGATCATCAGGGCATCAAGCTCCTCCTGCAGCAGGGCGTCCAAGCCGAGTATTTCGGGAGCGATGATTTCGTTTACGTTCTTGACGGCGCGTGCAACACCTTTGCCGAGGTAGCGTTTGGCGCGTTTATCGCGGAGCTCGACGGCTTCGTAGGCGCCCGTACTGGCGCCGGAGGGCACGGCGGCCCGGCCAAAGGAGCCATCGTCGAGTAGTACATCAACCTCAACGGTGGGGTTGCCGCGGGAATCGAGTATTTCTCTGGCCGTCACGTCAACTATCGTTGTGAACATCTCACATCCTTTCACTACGTTTTTGCGAAGCTGCTACTTTTTTGCAGCATCCGGCAATTCTCTGCGAGAGATTACTGAGTTTAGGTAACCAAGTCAAGGGCGTTGGAGAGTTTTTCCGCCGGTGGGTATGGCGAGATATTCCGGTAAACGCTCGCGGGTGCAATATATGACGCGGGAAGCTATGAGGCTGTGGTGACGTTATCGGAGCGTGGGCGAATTGCACCGTAAGGGACAGCAGTGACAGCGAACGTAAAAGATACGTAAAAATAGGCATTTTTGGTGCGTAATCGCTGTTTTTTCTGGAATTTTCTGGAATTTCTGAGAATTTTCGTAACTTTTGGGGTGTTTTGGCGTCTCTATATAGTAGGAACGGCAGTTATGAAGCCGGCCCAAAGAGAGCGATTGAGAGAGTTATCGCTAATGGGCCGGTGGGTTCCTAAAAACTTGCACCATCACCCTCCTCCGAAAGGCCGATGCCACAGGGTCGGCCTTTTCTATTTATATTGATTGAGCGTCGAGGAAAGATTATCATAGTTCTTTATGAGAATTCCGCTGACCAAATATGGGTTGCCGCAGGTGGCTGTTTATCCGGGGGCGGTGTTGGCTGCGATGGTGGTCCTGTTTGTAAGCACAAGGGGACTTCTGGAGCCGTGGGTGGTGGTTACGGCCGAGGCGGTCTTAGGCGCGGTTCTGATATGGTCTTTGAGCTTTTTCCGTGACCCGGAGCGTTCGTGCCCTTCGGATGGGAACCTCCTTCTGGCGCCTGCGGACGGCACGATAACGGACATTGAGACGGTGGAGGATGATGGTTTTATCGGTGGCAAGGCGGTGCGGATAGGAATATTCTTGAGTATATTCAACACGCATATCAATCGCGCTCCGTGCAATGTGGAGGTTGCAAAGATTACGTACAGGAAAGGCAAATACACGAACGCGATGAATCCACAGTCCGGCCTGGTCAATGAGTCGAACGATTTGGCGTTGGTTCGAACAGACGAGCCGAAGGATAGGCTTGTCGTGCGCCAAATCAGCGGGGCAATTGCTCGCCGAATCGTTTGCGAGACGAGTGCCGGAGGAGAGTTGGCGAGTGGAGAGAAGTTCGGAATGATAAAATTCGGGTCAAGGACGGAGCTATATCTGCCGGTTCGCGCCGAAGCGCGGTGTCTGGTGGAGGTAGGCGAGAAGGTCAAAGCGGGCCTGACGGCCCTTGTAAGGTACGAGCGATGCCGAGATTGAAGACGGAAGCTGCCAAGAAGAGCCTGCTGCGCCGGGTGCGAAGGCAGAGGCTGAACTACATTACGATTCTGCCTTCGCTGATAACTATTCTCAACGGCGTATGCGGGTTTACTGCTATCATATTCGCCGGCAAAGATCCAAATGGGGGCATCGGGAAATTCTCTTATTTTGCAATAGCAGGCTATATGGTCGTGCTGGCGATGATTGCGGATATGCTGGACGGTCGGCTGGCGCGGATGAGCAAGAGCACATCGAGCTTTGGTGGCCAGCTCGACAGTCTTTGCGATGTAATCAGCTTCGGCGTGGCACCGGCATTTTTGATGCTGAAAGTTCTCGAGCACAAACTCGGGCTGGCCGGCTTCGCCAATGAACACTTCCTCCAGCGATTCATCTGGCTGGCAGCGGCGGCGTATATAAGCTGCGCGGCGATACGACTGGCCCGGTTCAACGTCGAAAACGAGGAAGACGAGTCGGCGCACATGAGCTTCATAGGCCTGCCGACACCGGCTGCGGCCGGGGTAATAGTCAGCTTGATAATCTTCCATCAGGAAGCGCTTCCGGAGATTTCAGACAAGAACACCGCCGCCTACGCCCTCTGCGAGAGCGCCATCTTGTGCGTGCTGCCGCTCTTGGCGCTTGGCGTGGCGATCCTGATGGTCAGCAGGCTTCGCTACCCGCACGTATTGAATCAGTACATCAAAGGCAAAAAACCGTTCGGCCAGCTTATAAGGGTGCTCCTGCTGCTCGTTTTTGCGTGGTGGCAGCGGCCTGCAGCTCTCGTGTTGGTGTTCTGCACGTTCGCTGCGAGCAGTGTTGCGAAGAAGCTTTACTTCAAGATAATCAAGAAGAATCCTCTGGTGCAGGCGGTCCCGAAATTGGAGGTGGAGAAATAGATCGGGCGGCGTTTTAGACCGCGCTTGGGACTCGGCGGATATCTTGACGCCTTGCTCCGGATTGATTCATCCGATAGTACCGCTCAGCGACTCCAACAAGCCTTGTCAAGACCTTACGGCCTTCGAGACTGGCTTCCAGGCCGACAATCTGCAGTCCGAGATAAATGCTTTCGCCGTCGGTTCTTGGCAGGGCATTTCTGATCTGGGCATTGAGGAGCAACGGCGTCTCGTAAGGCAGAGGGGTAAAGCGCATTGTGATGAACTGGCCCTTTTTGAACTGAGGCTCGGCCGATGGCGAGTGGCCGTCAATTACGACCTGCGCGCCGCCGGCGGAAATATCAACGAGCCTGCCGTGGCAGTAACGGCTTGTATCCTCGGCCTCATCGCGTGTTCCATTTTGGCCGTCCGGCTTGCTCCTGCGGTGCCACAGTGTCACATTTACTTTGAGAGACCCGGGCACCTCCACGCGGAAATAGCTTCTCCTCTGGACCACTTCAATGCGATGGGGCACGGTGAGCACTACGGTTCCGCCGGCGGTCTGGTCCGCCGACGGCTCAAGGGCGACCACGGTTGTATCGAAGACGAACTTGCCGTACTCATATTTGAATGATATACCGACCGGCTGATCGACCTGTATGTTTATCGGATGCTGCTTTCTCTCGGAGTGAGTGCTCTGGACATTCAATCTGTCGTCTGTGAGGCCGGTCAGGAGCACTTTGGCAACGTGCCATTTACCCTTAGATAAATAGGACATAATGGCGGTCACTTTCTTATCAATGGCCGTTTGCAGGATCTTTTTGGGTTCGGTCCCGTCCATCATCACCATTTCATGTCGAGTAGACATAATATGGTCTCCTCAT
>CAYWOD010000293.1:0-3455 GCA_964459805.1 uncultured Pirellulales bacterium | reverse complement strand
GAATTCAGACATGTATACCATCGGAGATATAACTATGTCGCGCTGTAGTATTAGGCACTGGTGGATAAAGGAAATGAGACAGACTACAAATAGAGAATTGAAGGATGTTCAAAATGAAAAAGTAAGAGGCATTTTCCTTCATGCGCACTGTCCGGTACGCTTTCCAGATGGACAATATTTACTTAGAAGTATCACGTACGGAATATCAACCGCAAAAGATGAGGTTGGCAAAAGCGACTGGGAAAAATTCAAGCATGCATTTCTCCAAGGACTGCCAAATCTCATCACATAGGCTGCTCGCTCTTGCAGACCGAGAGTCTTTACAAAATAAGATCGCCAGGATTTATAAGGGCCGGTTCCAAAAAAGAATTCCCGTTTTACTCTGCGCAGATTTTGCTTGATTATTAGGGGCTTTTGCTTTAGACTTTAAGAGGTGGCTCAGGAAGAAGACGGGTTGCGCTGAAAAGCAGATACCCGGGCTTGAAACTCAAACAAGAGGGAAGCTGCTGGCAAGTACTGATACCCGACAAATATCGCATCGGGCACGCAGCGCACTTTCGATATGTTACGGAAACGTATCTGCAGTACTTGGCAAAGGGCAGACTGCCCAAATGGGAAGTTCCCAATATGTTGGCAAAGTACTATATCACAACCAGGGCGCTCGAGTTGGCGCAGCAGTGAGAGAGATGCTCACGAAATAGGGGTTCTGCAAAATATGAAAGGAGAGCTGGCCACGATGGGCCGAGACGGGGATACAAAGAACAAGCCGGCACTGTTAGGTGGTGAAAAATCCGTCAAGTCGAAGCAGGCGGATATTTTCACGTGGCCCATCATTACCGACCGGCACGAACAGGCGGTCCTGGAAGTTATGCGTGCTGGAAAGATGTCCGCTATCGAGGTAACGAAAGAGTTTGAGAAAAACTATGCCCGCGTACTTGGCAGGAAATATGGCCTGGCCTATCATAACGGCACCGCGGCCATCTTGGGCGCCATGTACGGTTTGGGTATCGGCGTCGGCGATGAAGTGATCGCACCAAGTATTACCTATTGGGCATCTGTCGCGCCGCTATACACGCTGTGTGCCACAGTCATCTTCGCCGATGTGGACCCTGAGACCATCTGCATTGATCCAAAGGATATTGAGCACCGAATCACTCCGCGAACGAAAGCCCTTGTGGTCGTACATTACGCAGGTATGCCGGCCGATATGGATGCCATTATGAAAACCGCCGCCAAACACAATCTAAAAGTCCTCGAAGACTGTTCCCATGCTCACGGCGCCTTGTACAAGGGTAAAGAGATTGGCGCCTTTGGCGATGCCGCGGCTTTTTCCCTGATGACCGGCAAAGCCCTGGCCATAGGTGAGGGAGGGATATTCTTCACCGACGACCGCAGAGTCTATGAGCGGGCCCTCTTGTTTGGACACTATATCCGTCACGACGAGATCACATCGGAAGAACTCAAACCTTTTGCAGGATTGCCCTCTGGCGGATTCAAACATCGCATGCACCAGTTGAGCTCGGCTTTGGGACTGGTGCAGTTGGAGCTATATCCTCAACAGATGGCTCAGATTGACAGAGCGATGAACTATTTCTGTGACCTGCTTGAGGGTTCCGCCGGGGTCAGGCCCATGCGGCCTGAGAAAGGCACAAATACCACAAAGGGCGGCTGGTACTATCCGCATTTCAAGTATGTGACGGAGGAGCTCGAAGGTCTCTCGTTATCAAGATTCAGCGAGGCGGTGCGTGCAGAAGGCTCGATCTGCAATCCAGGCTGCAACAAGCCCCTGCACCTGCATCCGCTGTTCACAACTATGGATGTTTACGGACACGGCAGGCCTACGCGGATTGCCCACCTTGACAAATCTGTGAAGATCGACCAGTACCTCGAAAAGCTGCCGGTCGCAGAAAGCATCAACCGCTGCGTCTTTGAAGTCCCATGGTTTAAGCACTACCGCCGCGAGGTGATTGAAGAACACGCCGAGGCTTACGAGAAAGTGATAAAGAACTATAGGCTGCTATTGGCTGATGACGGTAACAAAGACGCCGAAATCGCCGGATACAGCAGCTTCTTCAGTGGTTAGTCTTTTTGAAAGGAGTTTGTATGAAGTACGTCTCTCTTATAGGCTTGGCTCTGTGTCTATTGAGCAGCAGCTTTGCCGAGAAAGCCGGCGAATCCAAGAAGCCGGTCAAAGTTTTTCTCCTTGCCGGTCAGTCGAATATGGAAGGCCAGGGAGTTGTTTCCATGGACCATCCACAATACTACAACTCCGGCAAGGGAAACCTTGTTAATACGATGAAAGATCCGAAAAAGGCCCACCTTTATAAGCACCTCAAGAACGAAAAAGGCGAATGGGTCGTTCGCGATGACGTCAAGATAACGTTCAGAAAGCGAAGCGGCGGACTGACCATCGGATACACCGGTTATGGAGGCAGCAGTCATATCGGCCCGGAGTTGCAGTTCGGCCATCTGCTGGGTGATTATTACGCCGAGCCGGTGCTGCTGATAAAGACCGCCTGGGGTGGAAAGAGTCTCTTTAAGGATTTCCGTCCTCCCAGCTCGCCGGGGACGGTGGGGCAGTTTTACAAGCTGATGCTGGAAGATATCCACAAGGCCCTCGATAATATGGAAAAGACTTTTCCCGATTTGGCCGGCCGGGGGTACGAGATTGCCGGCTTTGTCTGGATGCAGGGCTGGAACGATATGTGCACCCCCGAGGCGATACCGGAATATGATAAGAATTTGGTAAACCTCGTAAAGGACCTGCGCAAAGAACTCAAGTCGCCGAATATGCCTGTTGTTATTGGGCAGCTCGGTAATGGCGGCCCGAAGGCCGGCGGGAATATGGCGGCTTTTAGAAAGGCCCAGAAGAAGGGCGCCGAACAGATCGATAACGCCGCTTTTGTCATTACCCACGACTTCGCGCGTGATCCTCAGCAGTCGCCTAATAAAGGTCATGGTCACCACTGGTTCGGTAATGCGGAGAGTTATTTTCTCATCGGTGATGCCCTGGGCAAGGGGATCATAAAGGTTATCGAGGGGAAGCATTTGAAGAGTAAGGATTAGCGGAAAGCTCTCAGCGATGAGCCTGCAATTTTGCAGAACTCATTCTTCGACAGAAAACGAGTAAAGAACAATGCATCGACAATTGAATCGTCGCGATTTCCTGACGCCACGCAGCCTGGAGCGGCTCAGGCCTGGTCATTCTGTCAAATAGCCGGTTGGTGCGCGGTACCCAGGCCAACGAGAGGTTGAACGTTGCCGGGATCGGCGTCGGCGGTCGCGGTGCTGCCGACGTAAACGGTGCAGCGACCGAGAACATCGTTGCCTTGTGCGATGTTGACGAGAAGCGTGCGGGTCTGCGGTGCGGATTGGCCCCAGTGGCGAGGCCCCAATCGAGATGGTCTCTGGCGGGAAACGGGCCTTGTGCAGAAATTTGACCATCGGCAATTGCC
>CAYWOD010000292.1:2078-3502 GCA_964459805.1 uncultured Pirellulales bacterium | reverse complement strand
CACAATAGAACCACATCAGCCAGAATAAAATGTTATTTATTTACAAGTCCTAAGTCACCACAGGAGCGACGTCGCCACAGGCAGAGGCAATTCGCCGAGTACTTGCGGGAGTCAAGTGTCCATGAAGTTAGTCTGAATCAGGTGGCGGTTCAGACGGGCAGACGTCCGGGCGAGGAAGGTTTTGTCGGCAGGGTGGTCGGGCTTCGCGACGAAAATGGACAGGACGCGGCCGTCGGCGTGATAGAGCGGTGGGAACAGGCCGTGGCGACGGTCAGGACACCGAAGCTTGAAATCGAGCGGATTCGGTGTCTTGTTATTGGCGATGTCACGATAGAGTTGGACCAAGGATAGTATGGAAACGGTCTTGATTGATGGCAGCAGCGGGGAAGGCGGAGGGCAGATTTTGCGGACGAGCCTGGCGCTGGCGTGCGTGACCGGCAAGCGTCTGCATATCGAGAATATCCGCGCGGCCCGGCGCAATCCCGGCCTGGCCAAGCAGCATCTAAGCTGCGCGCGGGCGGCGCGCGAGATAAGCGGCGGCAGATGCAAAGGAGATACCCTTGGCTCGCAGGTGCTGGATTTTGAGCCCGGGCCCGTCCGCAGCGGGGACTATCACTTCGATATAGGCTCGGCCGGCTCGGCATCCTTGGTGATTCAGACGGTTCTGCCCGCCTTGTTCTTGGCGTATAAGCCATCGAGGGTCACGGTCGTCGGCGGAACGCATAATCCTATGGCGCCGCCCTATGATTTTCTGAGCGAGACCTTTCTCCCGGCCGTTTCGACAGCGGGCTTTCGCGCCAGGGGCGGACTTGCCAAGCACGGTTTCTACCCGGCCGGCGGCGGAAGGCTTACCTTTAACGTGCATCAGTGGGAGAGGACTTCATCTGCCCCGATTGACATCCGCGAACCTGACAAGCAAATTCAAATCCACGCCAGGATATACACGGCCAGGCTGCCCGGGCATATTGCGCAGCGTCAGGAGAGACTGCTGCGAAAAGGCGGCCTGGGCATCGAAGAGATCGAACATATTGAAGTGGCCGATAGCGATGGGCCGGGCAACTGCGTGATGATTCGCATTTGTGGCGAAAATCGAACGACGGTGTTCACGGCGTTCGGCGAGCGGGGCAAGCCGTCGGAGAAGGTGGTCGGCGACGTCGTCGATTCAGCCGGGCACTTTCTCGATAGCGGGGCCGCGGTTGACCGCTATCTCGCGGATCAATTGTTGATCTATATGGCCGTTTCACAGGCCGGGACCTACACGACCAACGAGCTTTCCAAACACCTTGCGACCAATATGGAAGTAATAAAGGAATTTCTGCCTGTCGAGTTCACCGCCGACGAATATGGAAAGCGCTACAAGGTTTCCTGCCGCCTTGGGTAGGCTCTATCAGGTTTCGTGTCAATCCGCGTAGAACGGGCGAGGT
>CAYWOD010000292.1:0-1978 GCA_964459805.1 uncultured Pirellulales bacterium | reverse complement strand
GGTCGGGATAAATGTCTTGCTCAATTGTGCCGTATCGGATAGAGTATTGTTGATGAAAACATTCGGCAGAGCAGCTTTTGGGCGGGGGCCCGAACAGCTCGGAGGTCGGGGCCCGTCTGTACAGGAGCTAACCTATAGATGCGAACGCGGTTTAGATTCAAAACGTTAGTCGAGCTTTTTAACCAGTCGCTGGCGACAGTCGAGCGCCCTGATAAGCAATGCCTTGAAGTCATCAGGACAGGACGGGCCGAGCAGCTTACGTTCCGAGAATTGAGAACAAGGGCGCAAAGATTTGCGTTATGGCTTATTCGAGGGGCGGAGGTTGAGGTCGGTGACAAGGTGGCGGTGTTGGGCAAGAACCGCACCGACTGGGACGTGGCTTTCTGGGGTGCCGTTCTTGCCGGTGCGGTGCCCGTGCTGATTGACCCGGAGAGGGGTGTCGAAGGGGTAATAAACCACCTGGTTCACACGGAGGCCGAACTGCTCGTTATGGCTGACGATTATCAGGATGCCGAATCCCGCCGAGAACTGCGAGATTTCGCTTCCAGCCGGTGCCTGGGGCTGCTTGAAATGGCAGAGACCCCGTTTTGCGATTCTTTGGATGATGAAAAAAACAGTATGGCCCCTGAGCAAATCGATGAGCTGCTGGCCGAGATTGCCGGCAAGGTTGACGCCGACGATACGGCGGTAATTCTTTGCACTTCCGGGACGACCGGCGACCCGCGGGAGGTTGAACTGACGCATACGAATCTTATTGCGAACATTGACGGCACCGTGGAGAGGATCAGGATAACCAGCGAGGACACGCTGGGGCACATCCTTCCGCCTCATCACTCTTTTGGCCTGACCGTTGGCAAGCTGCTCACTCTTTCGGTCGGTGCCAAGAATATCTACACCAATGAGTACCGCCAAATACCTCAGCTTATCGCCGACAAGAGCATCACTATCTTTGTCGCAATACCGGCGCTCTTTACAGTCCTGGCCAAAAGAATTGAAGAGGCCCTGGCAAAGCAGAAAAAGGCCAATCGCCTCGTCAGAGTGCTCGACCGTTATCGCCCGAAGCTGGTGGGCAAACGTATCGTTGCCAAGCTGGGCTGGGGGGCGCTGCGATTTTTCCTCTCGGGGGCCGCGCCGATGCCTAAGTGGGTCCTAAATGTGTTCTGGAAGAGGGGCTTGCTGTTGTACGAAGGCTACGGCACTACCGAAAACTCGCCGGTTTACGGGTTTAACGAGGATGTGCGGACGCTGGGCTCTGTCGGCGGGCCGATTCCCACCCTGGAGGTGAAAATTCTCAACGAGCGAAATGAGACTCTGCGCCCGGGCAAGAAGGGAGAGATTATGCTCGGCGGGCCCTGTATTATGAAGGGCTACTACAAGAACCCCACGGCCACACAAGACGCTGTTGAGACCGATAGCGACGGCGTTCGCTGGCTGCACACCGGCGATTTGGGCTATCTGGACGCCGATGGAAACCTCTTCATCACCGGACGCAAGAAATTCCTCATCGTGCTGCCCGGCGGAAAAAACGTCAATCCGGAACTGGTTGAATCGGCGCTCTTAGAGGCGCGATTCGTGGGCGAGATATTGGTCGTCCCTGGTCTGAAGACAGATTCCGCGGGCGTACAGGCCGAGACGGTCAGGGCGATTGTCCAGCCGGCCTGGGATGCCATAGTAAACCATACTAATCATTCGCAAGCCGACTTGCTCAAGCAGCCCAATATCCTAAAAACGCTCGTCTGGCAGAGCATCAATGAATGTCAGAAGAAAAGTAAGCGCCTGTTCTCTTTTGAGAAGATCTCCTCCGCCGCTCTGGATATACGAATAGAGGAATTTCAGAAGACCTCAACGGGCAAAATCAAACGCCAAGCCTACATCAGGTTGTGAGAGGCCGAGTTTGTTTTTCAAGTGCGTGCGCCTAATTGTGCCTCATCCGGTTAATGCGTAGGTGCACCACAATTATCCCCCAGCTTATCAAGGC
>CAYWOD010000291.1:0-3504 GCA_964459805.1 uncultured Pirellulales bacterium | reverse complement strand
GCTTGCTTTTCGGTCGGAAGACTATTAAGATATAGCGTAAATACAAACAACATGATTCAGGCGTCTGAAGCTTTTTTAAGAAGGTGTGAGTCTTAAACTAATTCTACGGTTCTTCAGGAAAGATTGTGAAAATCTCATTAAGAGCAAAGCTGATTACCAGTTTTCTGTCCGTGATTATTATATCTGGATTGGTTGCCACTATTGTAGCTATTCGGTTAATCGGCACAGGTATTGTCAGCCAGGCTCAGGACAAAGTGAGAATTGACCTGAATTCCGCCCGGCACATATATCAGGAGAAAACCAAGGAGGTTGAAACCGTATTGCGTCTTTCCGCCCTGAGATTCTTCATACAGGACGCTCTTTTAGACAAGGATATAGAAAGGCTGAAAAGAGAGCTGGAGGAGATAAGAAAGAGGGAATCCTTGGATATATTGACCCTTACCGATGAAAATGGGCGTGTCATCATCAGGGCGCGGAATCCATCCGTCACCGCCGACAATCAAGGGCAAGATGAGCTTATAAGCCGGGCATTATCAAGCGGGCAAGTGATTACTTCAACAGTGATAGTGCCGAGGGGGCAGCTCTTGAAAGAAGGGCCGAGCCTTGCCGAGCAGGCGTATATAAAGTTTGTTCCCACTCCAAAAGCAAAAGTGATCCCGGAAACTGAGCAGACTTCAGGAATGATGATCAAAACCGCTGCGCCTATCTTTCGGTATGATGGCGGCCTGCTCGGCGTGCTGTATGGAGGTGATTTGCTTAACAGGAACTACGAAATTGTTGATGAAGTCAAAGAGACAGTATATCAAGGGGTCAAGTATAAAGGAAAGGACATTGGCACAGCCACTATCTTTCAAGGGGACCTGCGTATCTCAACCAATGTCGAGGCAGAGGACGGAAGCCGAGCAATTGGGACCCGTGTATCCGAAGAGGTGTACGAGCAGGTGCTGGTAAAAGGGTTGCCGTGGATAGACAGAGCCTTTGTCGTGAGTAACTGGTATATAGCTGCGTACGAACCGATAAAGGATATCCAGGGGAAAGTAATCGGCATTCTCTATGTTGGGATTCTGGAAGAGAAATTTATGGACATGCAAAAGAGGGCCGTCGCGATCTTTTTGGCGATCACGCTTGCCGGGATGGTCATCGCCATGGTGGTTTCCAGTTTTCTGGCCAATGAGGTATTGCAGCCGATTAAGCGTTTGGTATCTGCATCCCAGCAGTGGGCAAAGGGCAACCTTGGATACAGGGTTGAGACTACTCGAAGAGATGAGATAGCAGAACTTACGGAAACATTTAACCGTATGGCCTCTTCATTAAAAGAGAGAGACGAACAGTTAAAGGAGTACACTCAACAACAGATAATGAAGTCGGAACGGCTGGCTACTATAGGACAGTTGGCTGCCGGAGTGGCCCATGAAATAAATAATCCACTTGGTGCTGTCTTGATGTATGCTCATCTTTCCTTAGAGGAAATGGATGCAGCGGATCCTCGCCGTGAGAATCTGGAGAAAGCAGTCGGGGAAGCTACACGATGCAAAGACATTGTGAAAGGCCTCCTCGATTTTGCTCGTCAAACCGAGCCCAAGGTCGAGCAGTTGGATGCAAATGAGGTCTTAGAGCGGACATTATCTCTTCTTGAGAATCAGGCATTATTCCAAAATATTAAGATAACGAGACTGTTTTCGGCCTCTCTGCCAAACGTAATGATGGATGGCAGTCAGATACAACAGGTTTTTACTAATATCATTTTGAACGGGGCCGAGGCCATTGGCGGGGAAGGCGAGCTGACTGTTGCAACGAGAACGGCGCCCGACGGCCAGGCCATCGAGATTGAATTCACCGACACAGGCTGTGGAATACACCGGGAGAACATAGAAAAGGTATTTGATCCATTCTTCACTACAAAGGAAGTGGGGCACGGAACGGGACTTGGCTTAGCTGTCAGCTATGGCATTGTTGCAAGACATAAAGGGATGATAGACGTGAGAAGCGAACCGGGGAAAGGGTCCACTTTCGTTGTTAAGTTACCCCTGAGAAAGGAAGGCTAAATGTCGCGTCAGGCTAACATTCTGGTCATTGATGATAAGGAATCCATGCGGGATTCATGCCGGCAAACGCTTTGTCGGGGTGGAAACAGGGTAGAGATGGCTGAGGACGGCCCGAAGGGGCTAACCATGGTAAAGGAACAATCCTTCGATGTCATTATCCTTGATTTGAAGATGCCGGGATTGAGTGGCATGGAGGTGTTGAAGAGGATAAAGGAGGGCGATCCTGCCGCTGTGGTCATTGTCATAACCGGCTATGCAACCGTCGAGTCGGCAGTCGAAGCCATGAAGAAAGGAGCCTATGATTTTATCTCCAAACCTTTCACGCCGGACACACTCAGGATGATAGTCGCAAGGGCATTAGAAAAGAAAGGACTTACCCTTGAGAACGTTCTTTTGCGAGATCAGTTGAAAACAAGCTTCGGACCAGAGGTAGTCATCGGTCAGAGCGAGTCGATGAAGAGGGTTGAGGAGCTGATTCGGAAGGTAGGTCCCACCGATTCTACTGTTCTTATTTGCGGGGAGAGCGGTACCGGCAAGGAGCTTGTGGCAAGGGCGCTACACCGCTACAGCAGCAGGAGTGATAAACCGTTTGTAGCGGTGGACTGTGGAAGTCTGGTTGAGAGTCTTTTTGAAAGTGAGCTTTTTGGCCACGTCAAGGGGTCCTTCACTAATGCAACGGCGACCAAATACGGCCGGTTTGAGCTGGCAAATGGTGGAACACTGTTCTTCGATGAGATTGGGAATATCAGCGTAAATATTCAGACAAAACTACTTCGTGTACTTCAGGAAAGAGAAATCACCAAAGTTGGAAGCTCCCAGGTTGTCAAAGTCGATGTGCGAATCGTGGCTGCCACGAACGAGGATCTGGACAAAGCTGTGATGGCCGGAGCGTTCCGCGAAGATATGTTCTACCGTTTGAGCGTTGTTCCTATTGCTCTGCCCTGTTTGCGTGAAAGAAGGGATGATATTCCGCTGTTGGCCAACCATTTCTTGACGAAGTATAACGACAAAAGAAAGAAGAACATAAGGGCTATTTCTGATCAGGCCATGCAGGCTCTGGTCGAGTACGAGTGGCCGGGAAACGTCAGGGAGCTGGAGAATGCCATCGAGCGTGCCGTCGTTTTAGCCGAAAACGACGTAATTGGACCCTCTGATCTGCTTTATTACGGACTGACTATCCAGACACCTTCAAAGTCAAATATGGGTAAGATTCGCCGGCTTAAGGACATAGAAAAGGAACATATCGAAAGGACGCTCAGGATGTTTGATGGGCACAAGGGCAAGACAGCTGAATCGCTGGGAATAGACCGCAAGACTCTCCGCACAAAGCTCAAAAGATATGGAATTGAGTGAGTATGTTTGAGGCAGCTCTCTCCAATGAGTTCTTCAAAATTGCAAGTTAGACCTAACCCGGACGAGCCGGAACCAAAGAGGGTTAGATAAAAGGCTGGCGCCTTAA
>CAYWOD010000290.1:0-3516 GCA_964459805.1 uncultured Pirellulales bacterium | reverse complement strand
TCAAGAAACGATTTTTTCTTTTCTAAGTAGGCCTAACCTGCAATTTTGCAGAAGCTTTCAGTGGTAGATTTTAAGGAGAGCCTATGGCATCGGCAGAAAGAGCTCTCGTTGTTAAACTGAACGATAAACCCGAATATCAGCGAGTTTTGGAGGGTCCGCCCCAGACGGGCGGAATGAAGGTCGGCAGAGTATTCCTGGAGCCCGGCAAGGCCTGTGGCGAGCACAGCACCAAAGATAAAGAGGAAATCCTCGTCTTCCTTTCGGGCTCCGGCGAATTGCTGATTGGGCCGGAAAAAGAGGTCCTCGCGGTCGGCGTAGGCAAGGTCGCCTATATCAAGCCGGAGACAACACATGACGTCAGAAACACCGGGTCGGAACCACTTACTTATATCTTCTGCGTTGCGCCGGTAGGGGGTTGATCGGGCGAGCAATATTCACAAACCGGAGCTGAATATCGGTTTGCGTCGGCGATAGGGCGAATTTTGGACCGCAAATCGTATGGTCCGGAATCGGCCCTGGAGGGCCAAAAAGCCGCGAAATTGACAGAAAACAAAAAAACTTTGAAAAAATCGAAAAATTTTTGAAAAAAAAGCTTGCATAAGGTCCTCCCCGCGTTTATAATTACTATTGTACTTATAAGCTCTTTTCTTCTCATATATCTTGGTTGGTGAGATAGTGAGTAAATTATAGCTTTGCAGTATATACTATTAATTGCAACGCTGTCTCACGAAGGCTGGAGTCCACAATGGTTCCAGCCTTTTTTATGCGCCTTAACGGGCCCAAATCTGCGTGCGGTTGCACCGGCCGGTCGCTCGGGACCACGTGGACCGACCCTGCGTAAAAAACCGGGGGTGGTCCGGCCCAGGGGAAGAATCTTTCCGGAATCTCAACTTTGACTTGACGGCGGTCCGGTCTGCGGGTACAATTAGAAGTAGTTGAGAAAAGAAGGGACTGTGCGCGTTTGCATCAGATGGGCGTACTTACGACAGAAGATGCTGCCGAACCTGTGGGGCCGGCAAGCAAGCATGGCGCCTGACGGTGAATCGAGGAGTAAGATTATGCGCAAACGACAAGGATTCACGCTGGTAGAGCTTCTGGTGGTAATTGCCATCATCGCACTGTTGATGGCAATATTGATGCCGGCACTAAATCGGGTCAAGAAACAGGCGAAGTCGGTTGCCTGTAAGGTGACCCTGCACCAATGGTCTCTAATCTGGGGGCTGTATTGCGAGGACAACGACAACAAGTTTTGCCAAGCCGGGACTCTGGGGTGGAAGCGCGGGACATGGATAATAGGGCTGCGTTCTCAGTGGCAAACAAGGACCGACATCCTTCGCTGCCCAAGTGCGGTGAAACGGCGGCTTGACGGGAAGGACTGGGGTGGTCCGCTGAACACTTATGTCATGGGCTCAGGTGGATTTCTGGACCTGCGGGAAGAATGCAGCTACGGCGCAAACGACTGGATTTACGATTTCCCGGCCGGTCTTCCCAATATTCAGGGTCGTCCGACTGCGTGGAACTGGAGGACGTCTGACGTTTCAGGCGGCAACAATATACCGGTGTTTGCCGATACGATGTGGCGAGGGGGCGGACCATACGAAAAGGGTACGGGGGGCAATCCGCCTGCCTATGACGGCGAGTGGGCGGGCTTTAATAAGGAAATGAAGCACTTCTGTATCGACCGCCACAACGAACGCATCAACATGCTCTTTATGGATTGGTCTTGCAGACAGGTGGGCCTTAAAGAGCTCTGGACCCTCAAGTGGCATCGGCAATACAACACTGCCGGACACTGGACGCGTGGCGGCGGCGTTATGCCGAGTGATTGGCCGCAGTGGATGAGGAACTTCAAAGACTACTGAACAAACCGCGTTTCTTGTAATTATAGGACGCTTTTGTGGAGCGTTCGCGACTTTGTCGTTACAAAGAGATTGAAGCAGTGCTATAATAGACAGGTGTGACGGTGTTGTCGGTCAGCGGGTGTTGATTTGGCTGCTAAAAAGGCGAATCAACGGAACAAGAAGCCCCTGTGGCGCACCTTTATAGTCTCAGGGCGGGGTCAGCTCAAGCGCCTGGCCGCAGTGGATGAGGCACTATAAGGATTATTAAGTTGGGAGTTTTTATGAGCAAACGGGCAGAGAATCGGGGGGTCTGCTCGTCCGCACAGTAGATTTGTAGGGGCTAAAACAATGAAAGCGTACAGAAGAAGTATTATCAGGAACAAACGAAGGGGCTTTACGTTAGTAGAACTGCTGGTCGTAATAGCCATCATTGCCCTGCTTATGGCGATACTCATGCCGGCACTCAAGAGAGCCAAGGAGCTGGGCATGCGGGCCGTATGTCTCCATAATCTCAAGAGCCTGACGCTGGCTTGGCTCATGTATGCGGACGATAATGATGAGAAAATCGTCAACGGCGCCGGCGGGTTCCATTACACAAAAACCGGGATGACGCACGATGGTGCGGCCTCGGGCATTGTGGAGAGAGCCTGGGTAGGCAAGGGTTGGGGGGCCAACTGGAACAACAAAAATTTCCTGAACAGTGGGCTCACTGATGCAGAGAAGGAGAAGGCCATCCGAGAAGGCGCCTTGTGGCCTGTGGCCAAGAACTACGGTCTCTACAAATGTCCTACAGGAAGGTCAGGTGAGTTCGTCACGTATGCGGCCGTGGACGCTATGAACGGCCTGCACCGCGGCGGTACTACTAGTGTCGGCGGACATCATCCGTACGCCGTGGGCAAGAAGGTAGGTGGAACGGTGATATGGATCAAGTATAGGACTGAGATAAGCAGTCCGACCGCAGCCGAGCGAATGGTTTTCATCGACGAAGGCGCGATGACCCCGGACAGCTTTGCCGTCCACTACGACAACCCGGGCCCCTGGTGGGATGACCCGCCCGCCCGTCACGGCGACGGCACGACGGTATCGTGGGCAGACGGCCGGGCCAGCCATATCAAGTGGAAAGCCGCCGAGACTATTCGCCGCGCCAGGGAAACCCAAGATTGGTACGGTGGCGGCGGCTTTAGGCCAACTACTCCGGAGGGCATCAAGGAACTGGAGGATTTCAGGCGAGACGTATGGGGCAGACTCGGCTACTAACCATAGTGATTCCCCGTTGGGCCCGGCCGCCAGGGCATGTACTACATACTGAGAAGGTGCTGGCGGACGGCAGAAAACTTGTGAAGGCTAACAGAATGAAAGCGTGCCGAACAAACGATAGCGTGAGCAAGCCAAACGGCGGTACATGCAACGTGGTCTTTGTCGATGCGAGTGTCCGCAAGGTCCGCTCGGCATTAGGTGACGACCCGAGCGATAAGTCGCAGATGGAATACGGCAAGTATGAGAAATACGGCTGCCCACACTCCAGACCACCGTAGAAATGATACGGCCTCCGGCGGAGGCATTCTGAGGGACCCGGGCAGGCACGTTCGCGCCCCTCGCGTTACGCACAAGGCTGCCCGATCTTAGCCCAAGTTACGCTGTTGGAAGAAAATTTCAGGAATTTTCGGAGCAAGAT
>CAYWOD010000289.1:0-3597 GCA_964459805.1 uncultured Pirellulales bacterium | reverse complement strand
AGCTTGGTGAGTCCGCGGCCGAGGGCCACAGAAGGCACCGGCGCGTCCTCCGTATAAATCGCCAGGAGATGATGGCCGACATAGACAGGGCCCTGCTGCTTGATAAGCCAAGCAAGCTTACCGACAAGCGGATACCGTAATTCGTATATCGTATTGTGTTGGTTTTACGCGATACGACACACGGATAATAAAATCAAAGGGATTTGATGGTTCGGCATCGCTGCCCATCACTGCTGAACACAGTTGAAGGATTGATTTGTGAGAACGCTCATTGATTATTTCACGCGGGTGGCGAACTACGATTGGTGGGTGGTTGGCATTGAGTTTTTGCTTATCGGGCTCGTAGTCTATTGGGTCGTGGATTTTCTCGAAGGCACTCGCGGAGAGAGGCTGTTCAGGGGTGTTATATTCATTCTCGTCGTCGGCGTTCTGGTCTTGAATTTGGTGGTTGAGCGGCTGGAGTTTCTTCGTCTGCAATACCTTTACAAGGGCTTTTTGATTGCGGTCTTGATAATAGCGGTGGCGGCGTTTCAGCCGGAGATTCGCAGAGTGCTTATTCGGATAGGCCGGCCCCGCTTCTGGTCCGGCTCATCGGGTCAGTTGTCCAGGGCGACCGAGCAGATAATCGCCGCAGTTGCAGAGCTTTCTTCGGGCCGAACCGGTGCGATAATTGTCCTTGAGAGGCGGGTCGCACTGGGTGAATTCATAGAGACCGGCGTTCGCATCGATGCAGCGGTTACCGCTGAGCTGCTCAAGACGATTTTCTATCCGGGCACGGCCCTTCACGATATGGCGGTTATAATCCGCGGCGACAGGGTGCTCGCAGCGAGGGTTCAACTGCCTCTGGCCGAGGCCGGCAGTATCGGCGGCGTCGAGCTTGGCTCCAGGCATCGGGCGGCGATAGGCATAACGACCGGCTCGGACGCCCTCTGTCTGGTGGTCAGTGAGCAGACCGGGAGGGTTTCAATCGCCCAAAACGGCAAGCTCAGCCGCGATGTGGATGAATCTGTGTTAAGGAAATACTTGGCGGGAACGGTCTAATGGGCGCAGCGGGAATGAGAAAGCTCAAATACGGCAAGATAGCGATTGTGGTGTCTCTGACGGTCCTGATCTGGGTCTGGGCGGACCTGACGCTGGACGAGACACCTCCGGCCCGGACTGCTGTTATTGTGGTGGATGAATCGGTGGACCCGAAGCTTTGGGTAAGCTTCAGTCAAAAACCGTCCGTTGATATCAAGGTAACTCTTTCAGGCCCCCACTCGGCCTTTGTCGCCCTGGAGGGCAAGCTGCCGACCGAGGGCAAGACGATAAGGTTTGTCTTCGACCCGGTCGTCGAGAAGATGACCGAGCCGCCCGGGCGTCCTTTACGGGTGCTTGATTTCCTGCAAAAGGACAGGGAGCTTAAGCGGCTTGGCCTCAAGGTTGAATCATGTGAGCTTGAGGTTGTTGACGTCAATGTTGTAGAGCTTAGTAAGAAGCCGCTTCCTGTCGAATGTTTCGATGAGGAGGGGGTTCCTCAAAAGGCCGAGAACATTGACCCATCGAAGGTTGAGATGTTCGTCCCGGAGGGCACGCGCACCGCCCGCGTTCAGCTCAGTCACGCCGAGATCGAGCGGGCAAGATTGACACCGATTCCAATAACGCCCTACGTCGTCCTCGCCGAAGGCCTCATAAGACACGCCCCCACCCCTGTAAAGGTCAAAATGCCCCCGCCCACGGACCCGTTGAGCCAAGAGACTATAACCGCTCCCAAGCTCGGCATGGCGCTGAGCGTGAATCTTCAGGGCAAATACAGTGTGCAAATAACAAACCAAGACGAAGTCAGGGGCCCCATCAAAATCAGGGCCACCGCAGCGGCCAAGCAGGCCTATGAAGCCATGAGATATCAGATAATACTGGAAATCGACGATGACGATATCAAACTGGCCGACCCGCGAAGGGAGCTCAAGTACAATTTCCCAGAGGAGTTCGTCCGAACCAATGAAATAGAAATCAACCAGGCCCCCGTCCGAGCCAGCTTCAAGCTCGATCCGGTTAGACCATCTTCTGAGAGCCCTTAGCCCTTGGCGCTATACCGGCAAGCCGGTGCAACGAAAGAGCCAAGCTGATCCGCACGCGATCCTGGCGTTGAGTTGAAGGCCACAACGGTGACGGTTGGATTGAGCCCCCAATAGAAACGTGCAGGATTTTATTGAAAGCGGCGGCAGCCCCAATCAGTTTTTCCCGAGCGGGTCATAATACCGCTTAGGTATGTCATCACCCGTTGTTTCGTTGATGCTGCCGACGTGGTTGTCCAGCCACAAGACGTTTAGTCTTCCCCCGGTTCGGAACTCGTCACCGGACCTTCTGTTATGCCTGAATATCCCCCTGTACCACTTGGCACGACCACCGCCTTGTCGATAATGAGTCAAATTCATAGTCCCGGGGCCGCTGTTGAAGAGCATATCCCTGACGCCGTTTTCAATTCTCGGCTCAACGTGGTCGTGACTTAGAATAACCTCACTCTGATTCCGTATTGAGTTGACCTTTTCTCTGTCCAGCCAGCCGTTGAGGGCAAACGCCGCTTGGGTGATCTCTTTAGGATCAACACTATAAAGCAAATCCTGTGCCATCGTTTCAGCAACATTCCTCATGCCTGGACAGCCGAACACTTTAGGGTTCTTTACATAGTCTATATACGCCGTACCCCAATAAGAGTCATTCTCATAATACTTATAGTAAGTCCCGTCCGGATAGCGCCAGTAGTACTGATTACACTTGGAGGCGCTGCTGGGCTTCCCGGGGAAATCATATACAAAACAGTGAGCCATTGTGAAATCACTGTCGTCCAGATAAAGGTAGATGATGAGCCCCACCTGCTTCAAGTTCGACCTGCAGGCAATCTCTTCTGCTTGCATCTTGACTCTTCTTAGGGCCGGCATCAGGATCGCCATCAAAAGTGCTATAATAGCAATCACAACCAGCAGCTCTACCAACGTAAAACCCGCCGGGAGTCTCTTTTCTGCCCTCTTGGAAGCTCCTTTTTGCAGCACGGCTAATCTCCTTCGTTCACACATGGTCTTGCATCTCCTTAGTGTTCATTCTTCTATTTGTTTCAATCCTCTTTTTGTGCTCGGCGGAACCGAGACTTTTCTCTAAAGGCCCTCTTCCTCTGCGTATGATGGCAACACAGGCGGTTGGTCTATGCCCACAGGATTTGGCCTTCTAATGCTATACTATTGTACCACCTGGCCAACTGCGTGTCAAGGGCCATAAGTTGGATCTTACAAGTGATTTAGCGTTTCGTCAACTCAAAATGGGGATTTTTCGGCAAGAAATACGAGAAAAGCACCATTAGCTTGACATTCAATGCCCTTTCTTGAAGAAGCAAGCTCTCACATAGTCGCATTTGCCCGGCAAGTTTGGTAATATCTGGAATTTAGAGCCTTCGCAGCCGAGTGTTGCCGGATATTAGATCGTGCACAAGCGTCAACGGAAACAAAGGAGACAGTATGGTCGATAAGAAAAGAGCAAAGCTCTTGCCCATTTCAGCGGCTTTGGCTTTAGCCCAACTTTCGCAGTTAGGCATCGAAATGTACTCTTTTGATAGCGCCAGGG
>CAYWOD010000288.1:0-3614 GCA_964459805.1 uncultured Pirellulales bacterium | reverse complement strand
CGAGGCGATGGAGAAGGTCGGCAAAGACGGCGTTATCACCGTCGAAGAGGGCCAGCAACTGGAGACACTTGTCGAGCTGCTCGAAGGTATGCAGTTCGACAAGGGGTATCTGAGTCCGCACTTTATTAACAACCTTGAGAATATGGCCGTTGTGCTGGAAAAGCCGTATATTCTCGTGCACGAAAAGAAAATCAGCTCGGTCAAGTCGCTCGTTCCGCTGCTTGAGAAGGTCGCCAAACAGGGCAAACCACTGCTGCTCATCGCCGAGGACGTAGAGGGCGAAGCACTGGCCACGCTGGTCGTCAACAAACTTCGCGGTATTCTGCAGGTGGCTGCGGTCAAGGCGCCGGGCTTCGGCGACAGACGCAAGGCACTGCTCAGCGACATCGCCACTTTGACCGGCGGCGAGGCGATTTTTGAGGACCTGGGTCTTCAATTAGAGAACATTGAGCTGCGGCAGCTCGGCCGGGCAAAGAGGATTACCATCGATAAGGATACCACTACCATTATCGAAGGCGGCGGCAGCACGGACGCCATCAAGGGCAGAATCGAGCAGCTCAAGAATGAGATCGATATCTCCACCAGTGACTACGATATCGAAAAACTGCAGGAAAGATTAGCGAAATTGGCAGGCGGCGTGGCCCAGATCAATGTCGGGGCCGCTACCGAGGCTGAGATGAAGGAGAAGAAAGCGCGTGTGGAGGACGCCTTGCACGCCTGCCGGGCGGCTGTCGAAGAAGGCATCCTGCCAGGCGGCGGCGTTCCGATGCTCAGGGCTCTGCCGGCGCTGGACAAAGTCAAAGCCAAAGGCGATGAGAAAATCGGCGTTGATATTATTCGCAGGGCGTTGATCGCACCGATAAAACAGATCGCCGAGAACGCAGGGCTTGACGGCTCGATCGTGGCCCAGAAAGTTATCGAGAGTAAGAAAAAGAACTTCGGCTACGATGCGCTGCGAAAGAAATACGGCGATATGGTCGAGTTTGGCGTAATTGTGCCGACCAAAGTCGAAAGGGTTGCGCTGCAGAACGGCGCTTCGATTGCTTCGCTGCTGCTGACAACCGATGCGATAGTCAGTGAGATTCCCGAAAAGAAGGAAACGCCGCCGGCAGGACCTCCGGGAGGCGGAATGTACTAAAAAACCGAGCGTGGGCGGGTTCCTTCGTGGAACCCGCTTTCTTTCCTTCCGAGTGGGTATGGGGTTATCCATGAGTTTTCGCTTTTATACAAACGCAGTTTCTCGGGCCTCGAGGGCATTTGCGGCCGGCACGTTCATCATAGGGTTACTTCTGATCGGCTTCGGCGTTCTTATTCTGGCGCTGCCTGATCTTTTTGCGTTTCTTGCCGCTACGGTGTTCTTTCTCGGCGGAATTGGCTGTGCGATTACCGCCGTCAAAATCTTCCTGGCACTGAGGAAATTGGACAAAATGAGTTCCAATGACAGCACAACGGGCTGCAGAAAGAACGTCCAAATCCATATAGAAGAGGATTTTGACGTATAATTAATCTGGCTGGGATTTTTGCGAAGATTGTGACATGCCGCGTTGCTGCAGCATCAAGCTTTTCAGACGCCGCAAATTATACGGTGTGGTGTATTATTTTCGTTTCTCAAGCGATGCCGATACTTTCGCGTCTTAGTTGAAGAATATATTTAATGAAATCTGGCCTGCTGATAATGCCAACCAGTTTGTCGCTTGATGTAACCGGGACTCTTCTAAAGGGGTTATCCATCAAACAATTGCAAACATCCGGGAGACTTTCATCCTCATCAAAATGAACTGCAGGTTGTGTCATAAAATAATTAACTGTCTTATTTTTCTCATCTTCATCAGCGTAGAACAACCTTAACACATCCTTTTCCGTGAGAATTCCCACCAAAGTCATATCATCTTCGACGACGGGGATGCCCGTAATTTCGTTTTTTGCCAGGAGTTCTACGGCTTCATATATGGGGGTGTCTTTTTTTACGCTGATCACCTCTTTCGTCATAATGTCTTTTGCTTTGAACATAGCAGTCTCCCTTCAACAATCCATTTTGCAGGCGCAAACCTTACTTACGTACTCACCAGTGGAACAATTCAGCGGCCGTCTACTTTTATGAGAACGAATAACCGAAAGTTTCACACTTTTCTTTCTAACTGCCTCGCACGGTGAAAAACAAAAATACAACGACTCCCGCCAAGTTTTGTCACACTGTACTCGAAAGGTATTTTAATTGCAACCATAAATTCAAATAATTAAAGAGATATTGGCCAAGTATAGCTAAAAACAGGGTTTAGCGGATTTTTAGTGTTGCCAGGGCGAGTGCGGCGAATGCTGCGGCGAGCAGCCAGAAACGCACGACGACCTGTGGCTCGCTCCAGCCAATCAGGTGATAATGGTGGTGGATTGGGGCGCATCTAAAGAGGCGTTTTCCGCCGGTGTACTTGAAATAGCCTACCTGGAGCACCACGCTGCACAACTCGACAACGAACACGCCGCCGATAATCAAAAGCAGAATTTCGTTTCTCGTTACTAATGCCCCGTACCCCATCGCAGCGCCCAAGGGAAGCGAGCCCACATCGCCCATAAAGGTCTGCGCGGGATGGCAGTTGAACCATAAGAAACCCAGCACGGCACCAAAGATCGCTGCAAAGAAGATGCTCAGCTCCCCGGCCTGTGGTATGTGCGGCAGCAGAAGGTAACTGGACCAGGTTACGGGCGTGGTGCGGCCCATCGTCTCAGAGGCGACGTAGCACAGAAGCGCCAGCACGAGCGAGACTATGGCCACGCAGCCGGCCGCCAGTCCGTCCATACCGTCGGCCAAGTTGACCGCATTGCTCGTGGCCGAGAGATAGAAGATCGCTATCAGAATGAACACCCATTTCCCCATCGGCAGACCGTGCTTATAGAACGGCAGCCAGAGCAGTTTGGCGTCCTCTATATTGACAAAATCGGCGTATAAGAATGAGGCAATGAGCACCGCCCCGCCGATCTGGAAAATGAGCTTTTCCCAGGCCCTCAGTCCGCTTCTGCTGCGGTGCCGGGTGACGACGGTGAGCTTGAGCCAGTCGTCAACGCCGCCCAGAGCTCCAAACCATACAACTAAGAAAATCGCCTTGTGAAGGAATGGGTTGTACAGCTTTTCGTACGGGTCGTAAAATTTCGCCCACATCAGGGTGGTGGCGACTACCGAAAGGATGATAATGAGCCCGCCCATCGTTGGTGTATTGGCCTTTTCCTTGGTCAGCTCGTTGAGCGTGGCGTGATGGAATTCGGGCCGGTCGCCGATCTTCTTGCGCATCAGCCAGCGGATAATCCTTGGGCCAATCAAAATGGCAATCAGAAAGCTGGTCAGCGTTGCCGAGACCGACCGAAAGACCACGTTCTGATAGGCATAAAAACCCAGCCGGCCCCCGGCCTTCAAGTACCATAACAGGTGGTATATCATCTCGTATCTCGTATTGCGTATATCGTATGTCGTATATCGTATGTCGTATTGCGTATTGCGCAATACTTATCGCTGGTGCGCTGTGTTTCGCTGAGCGAAGGCGCACATCACGAAAAAAGTTCTTTTAGCTTCTCGACAGCCGCTTCCAGTTGGGCTGTTCGCGAGCCTTTGACTAATACTATAT
>CAYWOD010000287.1:0-3700 GCA_964459805.1 uncultured Pirellulales bacterium | reverse complement strand
AATGCAGAGCTGGCCGAGCAGATGGCCGGCAAAACTGCCGAGCCCCCTAAGAGACACCCGCTGAGCTACCCGAAAGACAACGGCCTGCGCATCGTCTCCGCCGGCGGCCGAGATGCCCGGCGTATTGCAGCGGCCTTAGGGATCAGGGACCTGGCCCCGCCCACCCCTGAAAACACCGGCCCAGAACGCCCAAAAACACAGATGTAGTGACAAACTTAAAATCGAGTCCTTATTTTACAAGCACTTACGAACGCAAGTGACAAACATACGCTAGACGGTGGAAGAATAAGGGCGAGTGGTGATCGGAAGGTGTGCGGGCGATTATAACATTGAGCCTTGCCTCTTGGGCAGAACTTGTATTACACTTGCCTTGAATAATGGATACGATTGGCGTATTGAGTTCTTTATGAAATTCGGGTTGACTGAATGTTCAGCTTGTGCGGGGTCGTCTCAAGGGCTCCGCGATCGTGATGCGCAACTGGAAGCATGAGGGCAGCTTTGAATGAACAGGTTAGTAAGGAAAACACTTCGGATGTGCGGGCTTTATGACGCCGCGGTGGCGTTTAAGAACTGGCTGACGAATACGGAGGCGGAATATGTCAGGTTCTATTCCCAATTTGTCAGTGAGGGCGATTTGTGTTTTGATGTCGGCGCAAATGTCGGGCGAAGAACGGGGGTATTCCTGAAGCTGGGGGCCTCGGTGGTTGCCGTCGAGCCGCAGGCCCACTGTATGAATATACTGAGGAAGAAATACGGCGCGGACGAGAGGGTGGTCCTGGTGGAGAAGGCGCTTGGCGATAAGGAGGGAGAAGCTCAGATGTTGCTTTGTGATTCGCACTCGCTTTCGTCGCTCTCGAAGGAGTGGATCGAGAGCGTCAGGGCGAGCGGTAGGTATTCGGAGCGCGATTGGGACAAGACGGTGACCGTGCCTGTGGCGACACTGGACGCGTTGGTCGGGGAGTACGGGAGTCCGAGCTTTTTGAAAGTGGACGTCGAGGGATATGAGTACGAGGTTTTTAAGGGTTTGTCCGAGCCGCTCGGGGTTGTTTGCTTTGAGTTTACGCCGGAGTTTATGGATTCTGCGATTAACAGTGTGAAGCGTCTTGGCCAAATCGGGACGGTCGAATTCAATTATTGCCTGGAAGACGAGCCGGTGCGCATGGTTCTGTCGGAATGGGTCAAGCCGGGGCAAATGTGCGAGATACTCGCTTCTCTGCGCGACGAGAAAAGGGCAGGTGACGTATATGCCAGATTCGAGATATGAAGCCGAGGCTGCCGACTTCAGGGCGGACAGGCCGGACGCAGTCGGGACGACATTGTTTTGGGGAGCGGCGGGATGAATTTGCCGAAACGGATATTGATGAAAGCGGATGCCCGGCTGACGGAGAGGATTAACGAGATCTATCACGATCTGGAAAACGCGGTGTACGACGACCGCCACGGCGATATATGGCAGTTTGAGGAGGGGTTCTGGGGGGAGATGGCGAAGAAGTATCTGGTTAAGGAATCGCCGCTGGTCTGCCTCGACTACGGCACCGGGACGGGCTTTGTGCCGCTGGTAATCGGCCCGTACCTAAAAGAACAGGACTGCCTTATCTGCTGCGATCTTTCAACCGAAATGTTGAAGGTATGCGAGGACAAAATCAAAGCAAGCCCGCTGTGCTGCGAGTGCTCTTTTCGCAAAATCGACGGGACGGAGATACCCATAGACAACAATTCGGTCGATGTCATTACCGTCAACTCGGTGCTGCATCATATTTATGATCTTGGGCCTTTTGCCAAGGAGTGCGAGCGTATTCTAAAACCCGGCGGCGTTTTGATCGTCGCGCATGAGCCGAACAGGAACACGCGTCTGCCGTTTCCGGGCAATGTGCTCTGCGGGCTTGTCAGGTTTCTCTTCAGGCCGAACACGGTCTTTTTTCGAATAGCCGAGAGGATTCCGTTTGCCGAGAGCCTGATGAGGCGGATAATGAGCAAAATCAGCAAGAGCTATCGCCGCCGAAACAAAATGCTCGGTGAAATCTCCCGCCGGCTAAGACAAGAGAACCTGCTCGACTTCGACCTGAGAGGCACCGAAATTCAACAAATCATAGATTTCCACACCCAATACGGCTTCGACGCACAAGAGCTTTTTCAGAATACGTTCGCCGGGTTTGAGCCTGTGGAGTTCGAGACGTTCAATCATCTTGGGCTCTCCACGGGCAGTAAGTGGGCCAGACGGATTGATGCGTATATTAAGAAGAAGTGGCCCGATGCAGGGCAGGGGATGAGATTTCTGCTCAGGTACACGCCTTAGAATGATTCAAGATTGCCGCGTCGCCCTTCGGTATTCTCACAATGACCACCCGTAGAATCGGTCCCCAAGCTGATAAAGAGCATGTTAAACGAGAGCCGGGAAACGCAGTTGTTGCCTATTGCATGATGGACGATGGCTGCGACCCACCCGAAACGATACCAAGAGGAAGATCAATAGAGTTCTTGTCACGGTTTCCTCCCGACCACAAGCGCAGATACGAATTTCGGGATTTTATGTAAAGTAGTCCTCCTCTTCGGGCAGAGGAACAAAAGCAGCCAAGTAAGAATCTTCGACGGGACCCAAAGCAGGTAGCCCAAAGGCAGCCTCAGCGGCCCGCAGTACAAATCCTGGACAGAGACCTCGAACCCGTGCTTTTCGAGCAATCCGGCAACACGGCCCAACGAAGTAACGTAGTTATGCTCCTCGCAGAAGTCGTAAAACCACCGACCCATGAATCGCATATCCGGGGCCTGAATCACGATAAGGCCGCCAGGTGTAAGATTAGAGTGAATCTGTTGAATCAACTCATCGGCTTTATCGGGGGTCGCCATGTGTTCCAGAATGTTCATCAGAACATACATATTCGCCCTAACAAGCGGCACAGGCGGCGCGTTCGCCACTATAAACTCGTCCGCCCCTTTCCCTACAAGCAACGACCGAGATACGTCCGACTGGTCTATAGCTGTATACTTAATATTGGCATTCCGGTTTTTCACCCATTTCAATACATGACCTCTGCCCGGCCCTATCTCACAGACACTCTCTAATGCCTGTATGTGTTTGGCGGCAGCCCGCATCATCCGGCGTTTCTCGACATAGGCAAGATAGGCACCCAAACGAGTGACCGAAAACTGAGTTGGCCTATCGGATTCTTTCAATGATTCCTCCCACAATTGAAAAGAAGGCAGATCGTAGAAGCCAGAAGTGAGGCAGCGCTGATAAACCAGATATGTTCTAATGCTTGCTTACTCATCTTTTTTTTTCGACCATTTCAAATCCACTGCTGCCTGGGTGAGAACCTAGATACTCGTCACCGCACCTATGATTATCAGACCGACGGCTGGGTCAAGCTTGCCGGAACCTGCCATCGCTCCGCTAATGCCTATCTCAGAGGCCGCGGCAGCGCCTCGCCTCACCGGGCAGATTCTACAGCACCGGCAGGGCAGTTGTCCAGGAAAAAATTGGGCCCAGAACGACGCCTACCCGGTCGGCTTTCCCGAGGGTATTGTATATGCCTAACCCGGACGAGCCGGAACCAAAGAGGGTTAGATAAAAGGCTGGCGCCTTAACGAAACCGCCTTCTGCTATTAGACATCCATCTAAATCGCACGACCGCAATCTCCCTCCCGACCCTCTTCGAGGGAGGGAGATTGCTTGTTCTGAAAACAAAGAGCTTTGCCTCTG
>CAYWOD010000286.1:0-3750 GCA_964459805.1 uncultured Pirellulales bacterium | reverse complement strand
TGACGATCTTGTCGTCGTTGTCGTCGGCATACATACCCCACGCAAGGGCCAACTGTTTGCAGTTACTCAGACATGCCGCACGTTTGCCTTGCTCTTTGGCCCTATTGAGCGCGGGCATGAGTATCGCCATCAATATCGCGATAATGGCGATTACCACAAGGAGCTCTATTAGGGTAAATCCTCTTTGTTTGTCCATAACGAGACCCGAATTTTTACACGGACACAGGTTAAAACTCACCTTAATCATACGCTCTTCAAGACTGTCTGTCAAGAAAAATATTTACGGTTTTTGGTGTTGACTTTGGCCGTCCTTGCCGCCATTCCCGCAGGCAAGTTGAGAAGCGAACGCGACGCCGCCCGGAGCCGCATCCAAAACTAAAAAAAAACGCTTTTCTTTGCCCTTGCGTGCATAGCACTATTTTGCTATAACTCCGGATGCACAATAGAACTCTAAATTATTACGAAAGGGTCGGAACGATGGAAAACAAACAAGTAACGCGACGTCGGTTTATGCGTGATGGTGCGATGGCTGCGGCAGGTGTGGCTGTGGGCCTCGGGGCCGCGACTGCCGGTGTTAAGCCGGTCAGAACCTCCAAAATTCGCAACTACAACCCGAATATGGAATACCGCCGCCTCGGCAAGACCAACTTCATGGTATCGGCAGTCGGGCTCGGCGGCCACTCCGGCAGCAACGACAAGCAGCGACGCGAGGTCGTTAGTCGATGTCTCGATATCGGCATCAATTTCATCGACAGCACCGGCGCCGGCGAGCTGCTCAGGGACATCAGGGCCCTCGGCAGCCGCCGTGATAAGGTGTACCTCGCCCTTTCCGAAACAGGTCGTGAGCCTCGCAACCCGAACTACCGTACCGCAAAGAAACTCTCAGAAGTCCTCGATGCCGCCCTCAAGAGAGCGAAACTCGAGTACACTGATTTGTGGCGCATCACAGTCTATGAGCCAGGCGGCCGACATACGTTCAACACTTCCTGCGAGGTGATAGAGGCGCTCGCCAAGGCCAAGAAACAGGGCAAGGCCCGATCCACCGGCATTGCATCGCACGACCGCCGCTGGTTCCAGTTTATGATCGAATACTTCAGCGAGCTTGAAGTGGTCCTCTTCCCGTTCACGACGATGAGCAAGGCCGCCCCGAAAGACAGCCTCTTCCCGGCTCTGAAAAAATGCGATGTCGGCGCCTTCGGCATCAAGCCTTATGCCGCAGGCTCGCTGTTCAGGGGCGACCAGGAGGAGAGAAACCGGCGCGCACGTCTGGCCATCCGCTACATCCTCCACAGCAACACCGTGATCCCGATTCCGGGCCTCAACAGAGTTAGCGAGGTTGATACCGTGGCCAAGGCCATGACCGAACGCCGCCGGCTCGATCTGGAAGAAAAGGCCGAGCTCGAAAATGCCGCCAAACAAGCGTGGGCCAACCTGCCGCCGGACTATCAGTGGCTGAAAAACTGGGAATACGTATAGGTGCTACCGCCTGTCCCAGCACACTCAATTTGAAGTGGACTTTTGCAAAAGTCTTGTTTGAAATAGGAAATGTAAAATCTGAAATCCGATTACCCCCCAAATAAGAACCGAGCAACCTCAACTGCCTGCTCGGCCTCAGTGTGTGATATGTTAATTGGCGGAAAGGGTCTGTGCTAACGGGCTGCGCTTCGCTGCGCCTTGCGCATACGCCGCCGATTCTTCTCCGAAGGTTTCTCGTAGTACGCATTGCGCTTCATATCCCTGATCAAGCCCTCTTTCTCACAGAGCTTCTTAAAGCGCCTTATCATCTGTTGAACTGATTCACCTGCTCGTGATTTTACTCTCAACATAAAAAAAGAACCTTCCGTTACTCCCAATGCCAGTATTTCAAGCTTTCAAAAAACCAACTATCTACTTCTTAATTCGTCAAAGAATTGAAAGCCGATTACTCTAATGCAGATTTTACATCTTTTCAAGACAAAAAGTGCCCGCCGACATTTTTTTTCGCCCAAAAATCCTGCCTGTGTCCGATAAAAACCCCACTGTGCCCGAAAGACCCGCAAATCTCCCGAATATTTGAGCTTTCTTGAGTAATCTGCGCAAATATGCTAAAATAGAAATGCTGTTTTGGAGGTACTTTTTAGTTGGAGAAATTGCGTCAGACGCTCAAGGTTAGGAAAGAGCGGGCCATTTTGGTGGCCGTTGCGCTCCGCACATCCCCCGACGGAGACGATTTGACCGAGCTCACCGCCCTTGCTGAAAGTGCCGGTGCCATCGTCGTGGACAGATTCCAGCAGAAAATCCGCAAGATAAACCCCGCCACATACATAGGAAAAGGCAAGGCCGGCCAGCTCAGAACCCGCGTCCGGCGGTTCAAGGCCAACGTTGTCATATTCGACAACGACCTTTCCCCCGCCCAGATCCGCGAACTCGAAGAGCTTATCGAGATAAAGGTCCTCGACCGAGCCGAGCTGATTCTGGACATATTTGCCACCAGAGCAAAGACAAAACAGGCCAAGCTCCAGGTCGAGCTCGCACAGCTCGAATACACCTACCCAAGGTTGGCCCGCATGTGGTCCCACCTCGACACCCTCGCCGGCGCAGGAGGTGCCACCGCCGCTGGGGCAGTCGGCGGCATAGGGACCAGAGGGCCCGGCGAGCAGCAGCTCGAAATCGACCGCCGACTCGTCAGCAAGAGAATCTCCGAGCTAAAACGCGAGCTGACCACCATCGACAAACGCAGGATTCGCGAGATCAACGCCCGAAGGGGCCTGTTCAAAATCTGCCTCGTCGGCTACACCAATGCCGGTAAAAGCACGCTCTTGAACACGCTCACCGATGCCGGCGTCGTCGTCGAAGACAGACTCTTTGCAACACTCGACACCCGCACAAGAAAATGGACCCCGGCCAGAGGCGCCGAGGTGCTCCTGAGCGATACCATCGGCTTCGTAAGAAACCTGCCCCATCAATTAGTTGCCTCCTTCAAAGCAACGCTCGAGGAGGCCATCAACGCCGATCTGCTCCTGCACGTCATCGACGTCTCCAATCCCGATGCCCTAAAGCAGATCGAATCCGTAAACGCCGTCTTAGCCGAGATCGACTGCGGCGAAAAACCCATTCTAAAGGTCCTCAACAAAGTTGACATTGCTCGAAAGCTGGGCGGCCTCGAAATGCTGCAGACCCTATTCCCCGACGCAATAAGCATTTCGGCCAAAACCGGCCTCGGCCTCGACCAATTCAGCCGAGCCGTCACAGACCAATACAAAGGCGGCCAGGCCACCCTTCGCGTCAGGGCCGGCCAGTCCAACGGCAAGGTCCAGAGCTACCTCCGCGCCCATGGCCGAATCCTGAACGAACAATACTCCGACGGCCAGGTCCTAATCGACGCCACACTCGGAAGAAACCAGCTACCCGCCCTGAAATCCCTCCACCCCCAATCCGTCGAAATCCTGCAATCCTGACTACTTGGATCCCACGTCACTCGTCCCCCTGCTCCCATGTAATGTCCTGAAACCATTCCTTGGACCGTACGCTCGCTAGATCACCGTCTTCCATTGCGTAGTCTCTCGACGGTAGAGTCCCCGATTCATCCGCTACCTTCAACCACTTTCGGCATCCGTCCTCATCCCCTTCCAACGCAAACACGCACGCCAAACCATAAGCCGAACATCCACGTTTGAGCCCATCGGCCTCCAGGAGCTTTTCTGTGGCCTTCTTCAGTAAGCCTTCTCGCTTCATCCCAGACGTCGAGTAGACATAATATGGTCTCCTCAT
>CAYWOD010000285.1:0-3788 GCA_964459805.1 uncultured Pirellulales bacterium | reverse complement strand
AAAAGCCAAAAATGAACTTAAACTTCTATTCAACAAAGGATTATGACAATAAACCGCGCTTTCGGGCTCCGGGAAAACAAACCCAATTCAAACCCAAACAAACCCAACTTGTCGTGGCGGAGCCCCGAGCGAAGCTGGATTTCCGCTCCCCCAACCCCCCCCACCTCTCCCAATTACCCACCCCCCGCGATACGCAATACGAAATCTTGCCCTGAGCGAAGTCGAAGGGCCTGTCCTGAGCATCGCCGAAGGGACGACATACGCGATACGCGATACGAAATACAAAACGTCCCGTCCCCTTATCGAACACTAAAAAGGCCACTCAAAACAGGGACTCATAAGATGAGCCTAAAAAGGAACTTACAGCCCACCGAAAACAAAATTTACACCCGAACGATAGGACCAAAACCACCTAAACCGTCCGACCATCCGAATGTCCTATCTGATCTCCTCGTGCGGCAGCTCTATTTTTATGCCCTCATAGACCGGCATCTTGTCCGGCAGCGCACCTGCCTGGTCCATCAGCCTGCGAAGCTCGGCCTTAAGCTCCTTGACCTTGCCGGCGTATCGCCTATCATCAATGAGATTCCTTATCTCACCGGGATCATCCTTCAGATTGTAAAGCTCGGCCTTGTATATATCCGGCTTGCCGTCGCCGTTGGGATAATGGACGTACTTCCACTCGTCCGTCCGTACACCACGAACGTTCGGCGTATAAGGAAACTGTTTTTCGTAGTCATAGGAGTAATACCACGACTTGCGCCAGCCCTTGGTCTTGTCCCCAAGCAGCCCCTTCCACGACCTGCCGTGAATGTTCTTGAGCGGCTCGGCCCCGCAAATATCGAGAATACTCGGGGCCATATCGACATTGAGCACCATTTCCTCGATGACCGTCCCGGGCCGAACGAGCTTCGGATACCGCACAAGCAGCGGCACGCGAATGCTCGCCTCGTGCATCGTTCGCTTGTCCGACATCCCGTGCTCACCCAGGAAAAACCCGTTATCGCTCGTGAAAACCAATACCGTGTTATCCAACCGCCCCGTCGCCTTGAGCGCCTCATAGACCTTGCCGATGCTGTCATCGACCGACTTAATCGTGGCGGTATAGGCCCGAACGAACTCGGCAAACTTCACCACACCCTCGGCGCTGGTATCGGGAAAGTCCTTGCGAAAGCCGAATATCGGCCCGTAAATCCCGTGCCAGGTATTCAGCCGCTCCCGCACCCACCTCGGCTTGCCCTCGAGATGAAAAGCCGTCCACGGATACCGAATTTCCTGATCATCGTAGATCGTTTCGTATTTCTTTTCCGGCGTAAACGGCGTGTGCGGCGCCTTGTGGCCCATTATCAGCAGGAAAGGCTTGTCGTGCTTGCCCTTGAGCCATTCGACGGTCATATCCGTCACCCGATGCGTGTAGTAACCCTTTTTGACTATGCGTTTGCCGTTGATGTTGAAAGTTGTATCGTAATATTTGCCCTGGCCCTTATGAGTGATCCAATAGTCGAAGCCCGGTCTCCGCTCGTCGCTCTGCTCGCCCATGTGCCACTTGCCGATATAGGCCGTCTCGTAACCGCTCTTCTGCAACTGCAATGGATAGCTCCCCAGATCGCCCGGGTAATCCGTGAAGTTGTTCGTGACCTTGTGAGCGTGGGCATAAAGCCCCGACAGCATCGACGCCCGGCTCGGCGAGCACAGCGACGTCGTCACGAACATATTCGCAAACCGCGCGCCCTCGGCGGCAATCCGGTCCATATTAGGCGTCTTCAAAAACGGATGACCCTCGCAGCTCATCATGTCCCAACGCTGATCGTCCGTCATTATAACCACCACATTCGGACGCCCACCCGTAACGGACCGCCCCGGCCGACTAATCTGACTGCAACCCTGAACAAAACCCAGCGACCCCACCGCCAATACAGAACCCTTCAAGAAACTTCGCCGATCAATGCCACTCATAATCGATCCTCCCATGGACATTAATTCTAAACCCGTCTGACCCCAAGCACCGAACCACCTCCCCGCCATAATACCCACCCCGCCCCTTCATTTCCAACCGATTTTCTACACGTCCCTTCCCAAATATTTAGCCCGGGGTTTCACGCCGGGTTCCCCCCTTCGCCCCGAATCAACCCATCAAGCATCGGCCGCAGATTACGTATAGCATTGCCGCGATGCGAGATCGCATTCTTCTGGTCCGCTGTCATCTGGGCGACCGTCTTTCGGGACGCAGGCACAAAGAATACCGGGTCGTAGCCGAATCCGTTCTCCCCGATTTCCTTATCTGTTATGACCCCCTCCACCGTCCCCTGCGTCTCGGCCAGAATCTCCTCCGGACTCGCTAAGCACAGACAGCACACAAACCTCGCCGTCCTTTTCTCTTCCGGCACATCTTTAAGAAGCTCCAGCACCTTCGCAATATTCCGATGATCGATCAGCGTCCTGTCCTCGCCTTCAAGTTTCTCGCCGGAGAACCTCGCCGATTTAACCCCCGGCTCCCCCCCCAGCGCATCGATAACCAATCCCGAATCATCGGCTATAGTCCAAAGCCCAGTCGCCTTGGCATACTCCGCGGCCTTCTTTCGAGCGTTCTGAGCAAAAGTAACCCCATCTTCCTCAATCTCGCCGATCCCCCCAAAATCCGAAAGCCCCACCCACTCGACATCCGCATCCAGCATCGCCCGCAGCTCAGCAAGCTTACCCGGATTCGTACTCGCAACGAATATCTTACGATTCATGTCCCACTTCTGCCTAAGTTCTTGTCAGACACCCCCGAAACTCAAAATGTGTCTTATGCCCCGCTTCCTTTGAGTCGTGCTATCTCAGCTTTTATCTGTGCTATCACTTCAACATTTTCGATCCTGGCCTTCTTGCCCACCTTCTTTGAATAAATGAAGAAAACTTGTCCGCCAAACTTCTCCGTGAACTTAGCGTGGTTGACCTCGTGCATCTTTTCCCACTGGTAGTGGTCAAGCGCCAAGCCGGAAACAGACTTGATCTGAAGACCGACGAAAGCTCCGCCGACTTTGATGTAAAAGTCGACGTTGTACTTTCTATCCCATTCGTCAGGAGCAGGCTCGATCTTCTCCTCCAGGATGGATTCTAACTGGCCATAAACGGTCTTGACTTCCGTCTGATACCCCTCATATGTACGATTAAGAACAAGGTTGTATGCATAGTCAATACACTCTTCTTCCTGTACAGACTCAAGCTCATTCTGGACCACCTCAGAAAGCTTGACGTAGAGCTTTCGACCTAAGTCTGCAATGTATTCGCGTGTTATCTTGAGGCCGTCCCGCTTCTTCTGCACAGCATTTGAGAAATAGAAATGCTCCCATTCTTCGAACGACTTGGGTGAGCAAGTTCTCACTAACTCTGAAGTGGGCCCCACGCTGTGAGCTTTGTTCAGTCCCCAACGATTGAGGCCATAGTTCAGCAGGGCCTCTCTCTTGAACTTAAGGTTTCTACCTTCCCTTCCTTTTATCCATTCCTTTGCCATCATTTCCCTCTTCTCGCCTCAAGGAACCTGGTCTTCAATTTGTAGTCCACAGATGTATCGACATCTACCAAGCCGCTTCTCACCAAATGAGCATTCAAGAAGGTTTTATTCTGCAGGTACATATAGCAGAGCAAGCGGTTGCGATCATCATGTTTTGTTGCATCAAACTTCATGAAGACCTTTTGCCGGTGAGTCTTGTCCTTCAAGAAAGCCGTCGCTTCGTTCCTGGTTTCCGGCCTCGTCTTTATTCCCAACAATCTAACGTTCAGCCCATTTTCGAGTACGAGTTCTT
>CAYWOD010000284.1:0-3810 GCA_964459805.1 uncultured Pirellulales bacterium | reverse complement strand
ATAATACCCTCGCTGCCGCTTAAAAGTGTCTTGATTTCAGGGGAGCACTACGGTGTGGAGTAGGAACTGCTTCCTGCTTAGCTGCTGAGAACACACATCTTCTTTTCTTCGGAAAAAAAGATATGGTTGCATTCATATTCCTCACTCCGTAGTCGAGCAGAAAAGACATCTTGCTCCTGCTGGGATAGGGTGATATTCTTATTGGAGCATTTGAGAGCTTCAAATAGAGGTGTGAATATGAGAAAGAACTTATTACTACTCACCCTGTTGGCCTCCCTTTTGATGTGTTCCGTAGCCCCGGCCCAACAAAGCAAATACCTCGATGCAGTGAAGGAGTTTGCCGATAATGTCCTCAAGTACGGTAGAGATACCTATGGCCCTAAACATACGCCTTTATTTGTTGATGGCCTAAATATCCACACCCACGAGCCGGTGGAGTGGATTGCTCCCAATGGTGACAGATGGATTTTGTCAAACTTAGCGAGCCAGCAGAATCTTTTCCGCACGCTGGACGGCCTTACCAAGATAACCAGTGACCCCAAGTATCGCCAGGCAGCAGTTGAAGCAATTGAGTATGCCTTTGCAAACCTGCGCAGCCCGAATGGCCTGTTGTATTGGGGTAGTCGGAGTGCCTATGATGTGGGGATAGACAAAGCGTGTGGAGAGAATAGACACGTTTTTAAGGGTTACTATCCTTACTACGAATTAATGTGGCATGTTGATTCGGAGACCACGAGACGGATCATAGAAACGTTTTGGGCCTGTCATATCCTGGATTGGTCTAATTTGGCTATGGACAGGATCGGCTCACTAGGCAGATTGAACGCCCCTAAGGGTTGGGATCACGAGTACAAAGGAGGACCTGTGTTTAAAGGGCTCCCTTTTGATGCTACTGGTAGTGACCTCTATCATGCAGCAGCTACACTTTTCAAATTATCCGGCCAGGAGAACCCGCTTATTTGGGGCAAGCGGCTAGCCCATCGATATGTTGAAACGCGAGATTCCAGGGTAGGAATCAGCAGCTATGTGTATAGTCTACCCAATAATACACCGAAGCTACTCTTGGCCAAAGACTCCAAGGAATTCAGAGTCTATGACGCTAATATCTTTAACGACCTCGGATGGGGCGACCCCTCGATTCGTCGGCATAGACTCCATGCTTTCACCTTCAGTGCCGGGGTAGTTGGTAATATTGAGCTCATCCCCTGCATATGCCAGCTATCGCTTGCAGAGATGCTTGGAGATTCAGGCAAGGAGTTTAAGCAATGGGCATTAGAGGAATTGAGCGCTCGGGGTAAGAACGCATATCGCAAAGAGGACAATGCGTGGATTCCTATGCTCATGGACGGCACAAGATTGGAGGGATACGTTCTTGAAAAAGGCACTGCTTTTCCGCCGAAAGGCACAGTGTTCAAGGCCTGGAAAGTGGACCTCACAGATTTCTGGGCATATGCCCTCGCATATAAAGTAACGGGTGATAAGTTCATGTGGCAAATGGCTCGGAACATAGGGCACGGCAACGGCTTTGGTGATATTGGAACGGAGTCCCAAAAAGATACTCAGCTCAGTTTTGGAACGGATTGTTCAAATGCTCATGCCCTCTTGGGCTTTCTTGCTTTGTACGAGAAGACCCGAAAAATGCCATTTCTCAAAATGGCCCAAAGGATTAGTGACAACATATTGGCAAAACGGTTCCATCACGGATTTTTTGTGCCGAGCGAGAAACACGTCTATGCCAGATTGAATGCCATTGAATCACTTGTGCTGTTACATCTATATGCCACGCTTACACCGGACCATCCGAGTCCACCGACAGTTTGGCCAGGGAGGGCCAGGTTCGAGGCATCTTATCGTAGCAAAGGAGAAGCATCTGATAGCGCTCTGATATATACCCTCACTGAGTCCGCAGAACCACTCATATCCCTGAACGAGGCAGCCGCTATGGGTAACGTCGACTTGGTCAGATCGCTTATTGCCAAGGGAGCCGATGTCGACAACAGGGAGAGAGGAGATGGCTCTTTTAAGACCCCGCTACATTGCGCGGTTATGAATGGGCACAAAGATATTGTTGAACTACTCTTGGCCGATGGTGCCGATATCAACGCGAAGGGCGGTTGGCGCGGTGAGACGTCGCTTCACTACGCAGCCGAAAAAGGTCACAAGGAAGTAGCTGAGTTGTTAATAGCCAAAGGTGCCAATGTCAATGCAACAGATGGTGCAGGTGGTACGCCGTTACATTCTGCTGCAAGGACTGGCCATAAAGATATTGTTGAGTTGCTTATTGAGAAAAGTGCTGATGTTAACGCTAAGAATAGCCAAGGTCAAGCCCCGATTGATATTGCGTCAGGCCATAATCGTGAGGACATTGTGAAGCTATTGGTTGATAAAGGAGCGGAAATATCCATCCATATGGCTGTCCAGGTTGGAGCCCAAGATCAGGTTAAAGCTTTTCTAGACCGAGGGATTGATATCAATGTAAAAGATAAGCAAGGTAGCACAGCCTTATTTTATGCAGTTAGGGGTAAACACAAAGATATAGTTGAACTTCTCATTGCAAAAGGCGCTGATATCAATGTCAGAGATAAGCGGGGCTATACCCCATTGTATTACGCCATCCGTAGTAAAGATGTGAATACGGTGAAAACCCTTGTAACCAAAGGTGCCGATGTTAACCTCACAGCAGAGAAAGACTACCCACCCATCTATTACGCGGTTCGGAATAAAAACCTCGACATCGTAAAACTACTCGTAGCCAAGGGGGCCAAATTTGACGTCAAAGTCCTGGACGACCGAACTGTTTTTCATCATGCGGTAAGCCAAGGCAGCAAAGACATTGTTGAATTCTTCGTCAGCGAAGGGATTGATATTCCCAGGCTCTATCTATCCGCGTGCATGGGTGATCTGGTCGGTATAAAGGATCTCGTAGAACAGGGCGCCGATATAAATAGCAAAGACGAACTGGGCTGGACGCCTCTCTACTGGGCAGTCTCAATGGGTCGCCAGGAGATGACGGAATTTCTTATCAGCAAGGGTGCCCTGGTCGATATCAGAACAAAGAATGGGCGTACACCACTGCGTCAAGCCGTCCAGGCCGGGACTGTCAAATTGGTTAAGCTGCTCATCTCTAAAGGGGCCGTTGTAAAGGCAAAGGACAAACAAGGAAATACCCCTTTACACAGAGCCTTGGCAGCAGGGCACCACGAGATTGTAGAACTGCTCATCGCCAAAGGCGCCGACGTCAACGCAAAGACCCGGGTCAACTGGACGCCGTTACATCAAGCGGCAATTGGAGGACACAAAGACGTGGTGGAAATCCTGATCGCACATGGTGCGGATGTGACTGTGAAAGATAGATGGGGCCGGACTCCTTTAGATTGGGCTAAAGTGAGAAAGCACATTGAGATTGTAGAGGTCTTGACCGAGGCGGCAAAAGAGCAGACAACAGTTGAAAAGAAACCTTCTTCCGAGTCTCCGGATATGGCAGCAACCCGTCATGATAAATAGAACAATACTCGAGGCGCCATCCTTTCGTTATTGCTGAGCGTCATCGCGTTAGTAAAGCCGGCCCTTGTGTCTGCCGAGGACCAATCCGGGGCCACCATAATTATTTCTGGTTCCTCTTGTGGGTATTGCGTCCCCCAAATCCGTATTAACCTGTCCTGAGCAAACCCCGCCCTGACTTACATCGAAGGGCCGAACGAAGCCACGCCCTCTACGCTCCACGCTATACGCTGCCCGCTTTCTGAAAAATTCACTTGACATCCAACTCTTTTCCCGGTATAATGCCTATCGAACTAATAGCGGATCCTT
>CAYWOD010000283.1:0-3811 GCA_964459805.1 uncultured Pirellulales bacterium | reverse complement strand
ATTAGGTGGATGGGAAGGGGTCTCGAGGTAAGGCGCAAGTCAGAAAACCTGCCTGGGAGTTAGTTCACACTTAATCTAATAGTGTTCTCGCGATCCGGAATGCAAGTGTCCCGGTGCGGACTGATGTCGGTTTATGACTTGAGGTCCGTTCGGGCTAAAGTAAAAAGAACCGCCGTTCCTTATCGTGGGAGCGGCGGTTTTTTTTATTGGTGTTGGAACGGCCTCACGGTATGGGCCGGGCAGTGTGAGTTCCTGGAAAGGAGGAAACAATATGGCTTCGAGAAGAGTGTTGAGAATTACAGGTTTAGTTTTTTTGGTGGGCGTTCTGGCGACGGCGAGCGTTGCTAACGGTTATTTGGTGACTTTCGACGATTTAAGTTTAGGCGCTGAATCGTACTGGAACGGCTCGGACGGTTCGGGCGGCTTTGTCAGCGGCGGGGCCTGCTTCAACAATAACTACGATGCGGGCTGGGGTTCGTGGGACGGCTTTTCCTATTCGAATATCACCGACACCACAAAAGAAGGGATGGCGGGCCAGTTCAACGCCATCACGGGGACGGGCCAGGGAGGTTCTGCGAACTATGCGGTTGGTTACGTTGGCTGGGCCGGGCCGCCAATTGTTACGCTCGATACCGCCGGCGTTGTTGACGGGTTGTACGTAACAAATAACAACATGGCCTACTACTCAATGCTTAAAGGCGATGCCTTCGCCAAGAGATTCGGCGGTGTCAGCGGGAACGACGAGGATTGGTTCCTCCTGACTATTACGGGCAAGGACGCCGGCGGGGCAGTAACCGATGCGATTGAGCTCTATTTAGCTGATTTTCGATTTGCGGACAACAGCGCCGATTTCATCGTCAATACGTGGAAATATGTTGATTTGAGTTCGTTACGGACGGTGAAGAATCTGGAATTTGCGTTGGATTCGAGTGACCTCGGCAGTTGGGGCATGAATACCCCGGCTTACTTTGTGATAGATAGTGTTGTTCCGGAGCCAGCGACGGTTGTGCTGTTGGGAGTCGGCGGACTGATTCTGGCACGGCGAAAGAGACGATAAGGCGGGCGCGGCCTTGCGATGCCGGCCGCAGTGGCGTCTCGGCATCGCAGGGGTGCTCGTTATTGGAGATAAATGATGTGGCGACAAGCGGTTGTGGCTACGGCAGTGGTCCTGTGTGTGCGGGCGGCTGTCGTTTGTGCCGGGCCCTATACGCAGGCCGGGGTGAACGGGTACATAGACCCCAACAACCACTGGCGTCACGCCGACCCGTTAGGGGATCCGAACGCGATAGTGAATCCGATATTCCGCGGGTGGGCGACGGGCTGCGCGGACTACGCGCCCGCCGACGACGAGTGGGCCGGGGCGGGAATCTGGGACGACCCGACCAAGGCGCTGGGACCCGCCACGGGGGACAACTTCGATATTGTGAGCTTAGGGGACCTGGATGCGAACGAGCTCGATATTGGTGTGCCGGCGGGGCGGATAACTTTGGTCTTCGGCGATCCGTGCGAGCCGGGTGACGCCAATGCGATTCGAAACGGCAAGGGGTACGACTTTGCCGTCTTTGAGAACGCCTTTGTTTCGCTCTACAATACGGGCGGGGGGTCGGTTGCGGGTCAGATGCTCGGCGAGTTAGGGTATGTGGAGGTGTCCTCGAACGGCAGAGATTTCGTCAGATTTCCACCTGTGTCACTTACTCCGGGGCCTGTGGGGAAATACGGAACCGTCGAGATCAGCGACGTTCATAATCTTGCCGGCAAGCATCCGAACGCGAACGGCCTGTGTACTGGTACGCTGTTCGATTTGAGCGATGTTGCGCAAGATTCAATGGTTGCGGATGGCACGGTCGATATAAACGATATACATTATGTTCGGATAGTCGATATACCCGGCAGCGGTGATTTCTATGATGAGGCTGCGGGCCATATCGAACCGGGGACGTGGCCCGAGTGGGACAGCTACGCGAGTAATCATCCGGTTTACGACGCCTGGGTAACATTTGGCTCAGGCGGGCTGGATTTGGAGGCGGTGGGCGTTCTGAAAGAACAGGAGTACGGCGCCGATATCGACTTGAACGGCGTGGTTGATATGTTCGATTTTACGCTGTTTGCGTCGGCGTGGCAGAGTCATTTTGGCGAAGATAGCTGGATAGGCAGATGTGATCTGGCCGAGCCGAGAAATTTCGTAGTTGACACTTTTGACCTTGTCGCGTTCGCCGCTCAGTGGCTGAAAGTCGAGAAGTGGCGGGCAGAGGGCGAGAAGTAGATATGAAGAAGGCGAAGTGGTTGGTAGTTGGTCTGGCAGGCCTGCTGGTGGTTCTCGCAGGTGTATTGTTGCGGGTACAGCTTAGGGAGCCTGGAATCGGACATGGGTCGGCAAAGGACATGACTGTGACACTGGCCTGGAGCGGTAAAGGGGTTCAGATTCCGGCACCGGTTGTGTTTCCGGAATGGGGCAAGCGTACGCGGGAATACCGGTGGTGGAAGTGGAAGAAAAGCGCACGCGATTTTACGACGTTTGATCTGGAAGGGTGCAAATACGTTGCAGACGGTCAGGGTTTTGGGGCGGATCCACAGGACCCGAAGGGTAAGGTCCGGCCCATTATTGGTGGAGTTTGCCGATATGGGCCGGATGGATCGAGGGAATCTTACACGAGCTATAACTTCCGTGGGCCGAGCGAGTGGTACGTATGTGATGAAAAAGGGAAGAAAAGAATTTGTCTGAGAAAGACCGGTATCGGAATAAACGTTCAGTTCAAGGATGCGGAAGAGAAAAAGTGTAAAGAATGGTACGTGAACCGGAGAGGGCAGGTGTACTTCGAGTCGGTCAAGCAAAATGGGAAATGGATCGTGACGCACGACCTGAAGGAATTGAAGACTGCTGATGAGGTTCGGTGGGCCCAGGGGCTGCGCGCGGTTATGGAATACGATCCTGGTCGCCCAGAATGACAGCATGAAATGGTCGGTTTGAGATAGTGAGTATGATTTGATGTTTGGTGAGAAGAAAACGGCATTTACGTTGATTGAATTGCTGGTGGTGATAGCGGTCGTTGCGCTGTTGATGGCGATGTTGATGCCGGCGTTGGCTGCTGCGCGGTCCGTGGCCAGGGGTTTGGTGTGCAGATCCAATGTTCGGCAGCTTTTGTTGGCGAATATCGGGTACGCCGATGAGAACGATGGCTTTTACGTTGCCGCTGCGAGTGACATGTGGGACGGCGCGGGTCTGCATCGCTGGCACGGGGTTCGAGACTCTCTAAGTGGGCCGTTTGATCCGTTGAGAGGGCCGCTCGTCGGTTATCTGGCGGAGGGGCGCGTCAAGGAGTGTCCCGAGAGGGTGAATTTTGTCAGGAGTGACGATTGGGATACGAGCTTTGAGCAGGGGTGCGGGGGATATGGCTATAATATGGCATATATCGGCAGCCGGACGTGGCAGAGTGGTCTTAGCGGCGCCGAAGCGTTCAGAGCCGCGTATGCCAAGACGACGCGTACGACCGAGGTGGGCAGGCCCGGCGAGACCCTGATGTTCGCAGATACGGCGATGTCGAACGACGGGACGTCGTACATTGAATACTCTTTTGCCGAGCCGCCTTTTGCCGTTTATGGCGGCAAGGTCATTAGCAGTTTCTATATGTCACCATCTATTCATTTTCGCCACAGGGGTCGAGCGAACGTCGGCTGGGTGGCCGGGCACGTCGGGACGCGGCCGATGGCAAAGTTTGAGAAGACAAGCGTCTATGGTGTTGACTCGTCTGCTATGAAGTTAGGATGGTTCGAGCCTATAGACAACGCGGCGTTTGATCTGGAATAGGAGGGT
>CAYWOD010000282.1:0-3812 GCA_964459805.1 uncultured Pirellulales bacterium | reverse complement strand
CGGCTTATTTGGCCTTATTCACGTCTGGGTAGTTGCTCAAAAGCGTGGATTCCCGCTTTCGCGGGAATGACAGGGATTCGCGGGAATGACAGGGATTCGCGGGAATGACAAAGGGGCAGCAGCTATTATTGACGGAAAATTGCAGCTAAAGGGCCAAAAAATCCACCTACAAACGTGACGGGCACGCGGCGAAAGGGAGTTTCCGGTTTTTTGATAAGTCTATCCGAGTTTATGCCGAATACAAGACTATGGACGCAGGGCAGCTAAAGCCAATCTGCGTCAAACAAACAGCGGTTTTTGATGGTTATCAATGGGAGAACATCAGATGGTCCAAGTAAAGCATATCATGACGGCAGATGTGGTTACCGTTGGAAGGAACACGCCGATAAGCGAGGTGACGGAGCTTCTGATGAAGAACAACATCACCGGTATGCCCGTGGTCGAGGAAGATATGACTTTGGTGGGGGTGGTGACTGAAAAGGACGTTTTGAGGCTATTCTACGCAAGTGGCGATGCGCAGAACAGAACAGCCAGCGATTTTATGACAACCCCTGCGGTTTACTTCGATGAGAACGAGAATTTGCGTGATGTTTGCAACTGTCTGATGGATAACTTCTTCAGGCGGGTGCCGGTTACGTCGCATGGCAAGGTAATCGGGATTGTGAGCAGGCGTGATATGCTGGCTTATATGTCTGAGGCTGAACATGATGAAGATGGCGGCCAAGAGCCTTCCGAGCTAACGTCCGCCGGTACCGCCGGTTAATAGTTGCTTTTTTTCTCACTGGGGGTCGGGCAAAAGCCCATGGCTTGAGCGGCCAAATTGTGGCTGGCAAGAGCACAATCGGCAACCTGAAACCAACACCAACAATTTCTGATTGTTATTCCAATACTTGCCACACCGCTATTAGCAAAGATCGCCAAATACAGATGGCAGCAGCATCGCCGGTATGCAGTGGACAGGCAGGCGGTTTTGAGACTCAAGGCGCAATCAGAGCTACAATTACGGCTTGTCTTTTGATGGAAAACCCTTCGGGATCCAGACGGGCAGCTTGCTGACCGAATTCCTTGCCGTTTTTGATGTCGGCATACCTCAGACCTGGAAATATGGACCGAGATTCCGTCCGACGGTTCGTGAAAACCATACCAGCCACTGATCCCTTTTCTGATCGTCGGACCTCGGCCGCTCACCGGCCGGCAGATTCCTGTACTCGGCGAAGACCTTTTTGAAAGCATCCCACCTTTGGCGGATCTCGCAATGACAACCTACCGAACCAAATGTTACACATTACTGGCTTGGTCAGTCCATAGGCTTGATGTATATATTGCGGAACTCAATCGGGCTGCCTTCGCTCTGCAGGCATATCCAGCCGGAGGTGTCCGTAGCCTTGGTCCCTAAGTTCTGAAGCACTCCATTGACACTAACGGCAATAGTATCGCCTTTGCAGACGATATCGTAAGTGTTCCACTGCCCCGGGGCCTTCTCGCTGCTCTTGGCCTTTTTTGCTATCACCACGTATTGCTTCTCGATGTTCTGCTTGTCCTGGCCGTCAACCGTAACGCCGGGACCGTTGATAAGCACAAAATCGCCTGCCTTGCCGGCCATTAACTGGGCCTCGATAGTCCGAGGCCAGACCTTGTCCTGCCCGCTGGAGTGCAGCAGGACGCCGCTGTTGGTCGGCTCGCCCGGCCAGCGCCATTCGACGTGTAGCTGGTAATTGCTGTACTTGCGATTGGTCCGCATGTAGCCGTTGGGTTTTCCCTTGCAATGCACAACGCCGTCCTTGACGGACCAGATGTCGTGCACATCGATTGTCTCATCAGGAATGAACAACTTCCAGCCGGTAAAGTCGGTTCCGTTCCAGAGCATTACTTTCTCCCGGGGCGTAATGGGGCCGGCCATTCCCTGGCAGCCCGCCAGCACCGACAAAAGAACTACCGGGATACTCACTGCAAATAGCCTGCTGACAACTTGTCTCATGGTTTTGTCTCCACAAATGCGTTTGTTATTCTGTAACAACATACAGTCGGTTTCTCAAGCTGGTTGGATAGGAGCCGGCGAAGCCTCCTCATAATCATCCCTGAATACCATTGAGAGTATAGGGGGCTCTGAGAGTTTGTCAATCCTGATAACTGTGGAATTCTTGGAATTACCTCCACAAAGAGGACTACTTGGGGCATTCGGGGGGGGGCGGAATTTGTGCATCTGGGGCCCCAGGCGTTTTTTCTCGGTCGCACGATATGCCAATCTCACCCATCCATTTCCCGGATGGGGCCAAAATTGAACATATTACCCCGTTAATGGTTAGGGAAAATTCCTGGCAGCCTGTTAAAATAGGGAGTTTTCGCTTGACTTCAGATGGCAAAATAGGCTATAGTGGGTTTTATGGTCAAAGATATTCTAACGTTCCTATTTCGCATTGGGCTTGTGGTGGGTTTTTGGGGGTTTGTGTGGTCATTTATGGAGCCGAGAACGCAGTTGATGCGCATTTGCAGGGCGGTGTTGCTTGTGCTCGGTCTTTTGGGTATCTGGGCCGTGCTGCAAATGGCGGGGGCGTAATTGACCGTTAGTGCAATTCTGATCTCTCTGCTGCAGGATCCTTGCCTGTGGCAGCATTTCTGAGCTATTTTTGCGAGGTCTTTTGGTCTTGAGGTTTCTCGGGTGCTTTGGGAGGGGGAACTCCCATAATGGGCTCAAAATCGTACATTTCAAGTAGTTTCCTGCGTGGTGCGCAGGAAACTACTTGATAGTCAGTTTTGACCAAAAGCTCTTAGCTGTGCAACTTTTTAGTGCGGCGAAGATGTGTGTGAATCTATGCAACAGCTTTCTTTTTCTGGAACAAGTACAGGATGACAGCCAGGGCAATTAAGCCAACCAGTCCGTTGTCGCCGAGAGTTTTGATCAATGCGGTGAGATTGGTGACAACTCCTGCAAAGAAGGGAACCTGGTCGCCAAAGAGGATGCCCGCTACAATGCCGAGAGCCACCAGCAGCAAGAGGATTTCGGTGAACTCGGCAATCCATTTCTTTGCTTCTTCAAGCAAGTGCATCATGAATTCTCCTAATTGAGTGTTAATAGAACCAACGAATTACACGTCCTTGCATTCTATTCGGTCCATTCCTTCAAATTACTTTAATATCGGGCCTAGAATACTGAGAGATATTGTGGATCAGATAATACCGTGTACACGGCGTTTTTGCGGAAAGCACTACGAGAACAGGGTTTTCAGCGCCGAAAACGGGATTTTGGGGGTGGGTATCAAGGGAGGCTGTTGTTGCGGCCCGGAGCAGAACGCGGACAGATATTTTGTGAGTGGAGAGTGCTGGGACAGGGTGGCCGAGAAGAGTTGAAGTACCCCAAGTAGCTACTCATAATGAGGTATTACTATACAAGGAGGTTTTGTCCGGTGTGCGAAGTTCGCAGTGAGATTGTATCTGATGGTTGAAGGCCGGCAGTGTTCGCGCCGGTTGCGGGCTTGTCGATAGTGCGGTTCCTGGTAAGGTAGGCAGAATAGAGAAAATGGGAGATTTGAGATATTTCTCTTGACATATGGTCAATGCGCTGGTATATTAGAGGAGTTACATCGGCTTCAATCGGGAGGAGGCCATGCCTTAATTTGCTTTGTGGGTGTGTTCCTGTATTGAGATGAGCGTATGGTTGTTGTCATCGTCTCGCGTGGTCCTGCCGGCGTGGACTGAGCGGAACGTTGTTTTATTAAGTGTTCTTAAATCGGTTAGTACGCGAACAAACGAAGGTTATTGATGAGTGCGCCAAGCGAAGCTGATGTGAGCAAGCTGGACAATCCAGCCTGGTC
>CAYWOD010000281.1:0-3848 GCA_964459805.1 uncultured Pirellulales bacterium | reverse complement strand
CCCAAAATCGAAGATGCCCACCAAAAAAAACCTGAAACTTCCCCCAATTTCCCCCAATTTTCCCCCTATTCAGATAATCCCCCTCATCAAGCCTGGGTATGCAATGCCGCCTTATCGCACAGCGGAGTCCTTTTCGATCACCTTTTTCCGCTGCGCCTCTTTGAACTCGGCCAACTTCTTTTGCAGATCGTCGTCGCTCAGTCCCAAGATTTGCACGGCCAAAATAGCGGCGTTTTTCGCCCCAGCCTTCCCTATCGCCACCGTCGCCACCGGCACTCCCGGCGGCATCTGCACCGTGCTCAGCAGCGCATCTATACCGCCTAAACCCGCTTTTGCCGCTAATGGAACCCCAATGACCGGCAGGGTCGTTCGTCCCGCCAGCGCCCCGGCTAAGTGAGCCGCCATACCCGCCGCGGCTATGATCACTTTTATCCCGTTTTTCGCAGCGTTATCAGCGAATTCGCCGGCTATATCCGCCGTCCGGTGCGCCGAGATTATCCGCACCACCGGCTCAATACCGAAATCGCCTAACTGCTCGATACAACTCTTCATCACGTTCATATCGCTGTCCGAGCCCATCACCACCGCCACGCGAGCTGATTTTTCAGATACCATTTGCTTTCTCTCGTCATAGAGTTACAATATCTTGCACTTTGCAGTTACCCGGTAATGATACCGGCCTTGTGCCGCAAATGCAAGGAAGTAGGTGGCCAAAATGCAAACCAGAAAACCCATTGTTGCAGGTCAGTTCTATCCCGCTCAGCACGACTCGTGCATAGCCGAAATCAGAGAATGTCTTGATGCAAGAGTGCCGGGGCAGTCGCTGCCTGAGACAATAGTAGCCGGCATCGTCCCGCACGCCGGCTGGACATTCAGCGGCAGCCTGGCGGCGATGGTCTTCTCAGCCATAAAACAACGGCACGATAAGGTGCATACCTTCGTGATATTCGGAGCCGCCCACAGTTATTTCGGCGACTTGCCGGCGATCAACGAGGCCGGCACTTGGCAAACGCCGCTCGGCGAGGTTGTCATTGATGAGGAATTGGCCAAGCCCGTCGTGGCTGCCGGCGCAGCCGTCAGCGATCCCCGTGCGCACGGTGCCGAGCACAGTATCGAGGTGCAGGTCCCCTTCATACAACATCTCTTTGCAGGCGCAAAGATACTGCCGATTCTGGTCCCGCCCAGGGAGCGGGCCGTCGCGCTTGGCGCAAGTATCGGTGAGATTATCAGTCAGGAGGCGCGGAAGAAAATCGTTTGTATCGGCTCGACCGACCTGACTCATTACGGGCCGCGCTACGGATTTACGCCGATGGGCGTGGGCAAGGAGGCTTTGCAGTGGGCCGACAGTGTCAACGACCGCAAGTTCATCGATTTAGCGCTTAAATTAGACCCGGCGGATATGCTCGCCAGCGCGGCCGAAAACGGCAATGCCTGTGGCGCCGGCGCGGCGGCCGCGGCGGTCGCCGCCGCAAAAGCACTCGGCAAGACCGAGGGTGTGCTGCTCGCGCATACCAGCAGTAATGAAGTAATGCTCCGCAAAATGGGCGCCACCAGCCAGGACAGTGTCGGCTACGCTGCGATTGTCTTTTAGCTCGACTCTTTTACCGCAGAGTTTTTTTGTTTGCCGCTTTCAGAATTCACGCGGTTTATTCTTGATGACGGCGCTTAAAACCGGGCCAATTCATTTGACACAGCACCAGCAATGGCGCATATAGGGCGTTTTCCCGCGTTTCATTGATGTAAGATGTTGGTAGAGTTGAGTGGTTTTTTGAGGAGCAACTGGTATGAAGCAGGTTATCTTATTGGCCGGGGTCGTTCTATTTGCAGCAGCGGGTCTGGGGCGGGCACAGGACGGTGAGCTGCATGGCGTCATCGATTTGGCGTATCAAAGTAAATTTGTCTGGCGCGGGTTCGATCTCTATGGAGACAAAAGCGCGGTTCAGCCGACTATCGACCTCGATTTGTACGGTACGGGATTTGGAATCAGCGCGACCGGGCACAGGGCCAACTCCGGCAAATTCGAGAACAGCGAACGCTGGGACTATACGCTGTACTATTACAACAGCATCTTCGATGGGCAGCGCTATGCCACCAATTACAGGGTCAATTGGGTTCACTATAATCTGCCGGACTGTGATAAGAATGATTTCGACCTGCAGGAGGCATCGTTGGTTTTCTGCTGGCCAAATATTCTGCCCATAAAAGGTTTGGCGCCGAGTTACGTTCTTGCCAAGGCGTGGCCAAGCAGCAGCGGTTCGATGGTCGGGACCAGATCCGCATTGGGCGGTACCGCTTCGGGCTGGGCACATATCTTCATACTTGATTACGCTCTGCCGATGCCGCGTTTGCTGCCTGATACGCCGGAGCAGGCCTTGAAGCTGCACGCGGAGGCTGTCTATAATGACGGCGTTGGTCCCGGCGGGCAGAACATCGACCAGGATTGGTCGCACGCATTCTTCGGTATCGCGACGGACTTTAAGATGGGCGGCAATTTCGTTCTCACTCCCGGGGTATATCACCAGATAACGATGGACAAATCTGTCAATCCCGACAAGGATGAGACGTGGGTCAGTCTGAGCGTTAAATACAGATTTTAGGGTGAGCGATATTTTGATACGCGGAAAGGCCGATTATTATGAATCGGCCCTGTTGCTTGTGTATTACAAGTCGGTTTGTGACCCACGATGTATTAGGCCGACTCACCGATGTCAACCCCGCCGCAACACAACATACACTCCGGCATCTCCGGCGTTCGCCGGTTAGCTAAAAACGGGGCCTATACCGAACTAATCAGTATAGGCCCCGAACTGGTGCAAATCCTCATGGCTGCCCCATCAGGGAAGCCAAGTTAGCTACTTTCAACGCCGATTACGGCCACAGTTGCCCTTCGAGCCACCAGTTTGCCATTTCGGCCAAGTCCAGGGCGTTAATCGACCTGGAATTCTCCGGCTCGGCATCATACAGCTCAGTGGGCAGGCCAATGGGATGATACTCGCTCACAGTGCCCAGGCTCCCATCCATGATGCTTGCAATCTCGGTCTGCGAGAGCACCTTGTCGTAGATGCGGACATCGTCAAGGTCGGCTGTGAACTCTCTGGAACCACTGTCATCGTAGCGATGACCCATCTGGACATCGAAAGAGGCGGGCGCGTTGGAGACAGTCGTATCAGTAGAGTAAATCGTGTTATCCACACCATCCAGGTAGATTATCACGTCCGGATACGAGATGGTCGCGTTGCGTATTGCCGTGACCGCTGCGTGGTGCCACTGGCTGTCGGTAACAAAGGTCTCGCCCTGGACGTTGCCCCCGCCGATCTCATAGCGCAGGCGATCCTCGTTGACTCGGAACTCCACCCTGGCGCCGTCAATGTCGGACTCGCCTCCCCAGCCCACGATTTCACCGTTGCCGCGGGCCCGGATCCACGCTGTTATGGTCAAGGCTTTGCCGCCTACAACACCCTTGTAGCCGTCGATATTTACATAGTCATTTGTTCCGTCGAAGTTAAGGGCATCGCCGATTTTCCCGTCGCCGGTTGCCCAGACGGGGTCGCCAAAGACCGTGCCGTTACGCCCGTTGCCGGAGCTGTCATTTACATTGCCGTCAAACTTCCACCATGCCATCAGCGGCGAAGCGGAGAAGTCCGCCTCATGCCAGTCCCGTCCCATCATAACAAATTCTTTATGGTCAACCACGCAATCGCCTCCTGCGTAATCGACTTTGGCAAAATCGGCCGGACGCTTGGAAAGAACGCATCTGGAAGGGTATAACCTGATATCGTCAAAGCAGACTAAGCCTGAAGCAGGGCTGGCGCCTCTATCGAAACCAATACTAATCGTTGTGACATTTG
>CAYWOD010000280.1:0-3850 GCA_964459805.1 uncultured Pirellulales bacterium | reverse complement strand
GGTTGATTTCAAGTCTTTTGCGATAACTGATGGGAAAGTATATAGTCATAATCATTGTGCATTGGATGTCGGGCGGTGCAGCTTTAATGACAGGGCGGCTTTGCCGGACAGAATTTTTAAATCGGCAGAAGATAAGCAAATCAAATACCAGGAAAAGGTGCAGAAGTATTTGGCCATGGAACTGGAGGGGATATCCGATGTCAAAGAGGCTGCAAAGGCCGACAGAGTTAAGCGTGGTGCTCGTGAGGCGATTGAGAAGTTCGTTGGGGCGGCGATGGCGGGTGATTTTGAAAAGGCCGGAAAGTTTGCTCATCCGGACAAGTTGCCCGCCGACCATATAAAGGATGTTTACGAAGCGACGAATGGTCAGAACCTGTGGATAATGGCTGTTGTTGCAGACGATTCCTCAGCTATTGCGGTAAGTTCGGTCATCCTTGGTGACCACGACAGGACAGGCCCGCTGGTATTTTTTCTGGACAGAAAACCTGAGGATGGGCGCGACAACTGGTGGGTGCATGATATAGACATGGAGACACCTGATGGAGCTGAGGTAGAGTTGAAGCAGTTTTTCGACAGTCTTGTAATGTAAATGTACCATCCTTGGTTTCATAGTACACCTCCAAATCGGAGGTGTACCACAAACCATTCAGCATGTCAAGTATATCCTTTTATTTATGCGCGGATATATAGCTCGTTCGAGTGACGGCGCCGCCCCCGAACCTGCCTTGTCGGCCTATTGTCGGCGCTCGCGTGGTATGCGGTGAGATTATATCTTCTTCGCGGCGATGGTGTATATCTGTCGCTTGTCCTTGATGTACTTTCGCTCGTAGTTGGTTCCGGTGATTTCGCCGGCCTCTGCGCCCGCCGTGGGCGTAAACTTGATTTGTTCGAGTGTGTCGGCCCGGCCGGTGAGCAGCTCTTCTATTACCTCGAAGTATTCGGCGTGATCGGTGGCGATTCGCAGCCAGCCGCCCGTCGTCAGGCACCGCAGAAGATGGTCCAGCGTGGCGGCGCTGATGAATCGCCTCTTGTGGTGACGTTTCTTCGGCCAGGGATCGGGGAAATAGATGTGGAAGCATTCGACCGAATCGTCGGGCACGAAATCGCCGATAAAAGAAGCCGCGTCCGTTCGGATTATGCGGACGTTGGCAACGCCCCATCTGCCGATCCGATCTACCGCGTACCGGTAGTATTTGCGCGCCCATTCGATGCCCAGGAAATCCACATCGGGCTGCGTCCTCGCCTCGCCCAGAAGGAACGTTCCTTTGCCTGTGCCGATCTCAATATGCACGGGACCGTGGCGTCCGAAAATATCCGCAAAATCGAGCCTGCACCCCAAATCTTCCGCCTTCAGCGATACCGAAGGATAATCTTTCAAAATCCTGGCCATGCGTTAAATTAGATAAAAAACCACGTCAAAGCAAAAGGTGCTATCTTACCTTATCCATTATACAACATCGCACGCTTTTGGACGAGAGTTGAAGTGTCCCTTTCACTTTACGCCTGAGATGTTATTCGATGTCACAACTAAAGTGAATGCACAGAGTATTCGATAAAAAGGGCGAACCGATCATTGGCTGAAGCGTATGAATATATAGGACTGAAGCGCGTTAGCCAAGGAAGGAATTAAAAATGATTCTGCAATTGGTAAGAGCGCGGCGCAGACAGGTTCTTATTGATGTTGACACCCAGAAAGACTTCTTGTTAGCGAGGGGTAAGGCCTGCATCAGAAATCACAGGAGGGTCCTGGGACACATTCGCAGGGTCATGGCGTGGGCGAGAGTGAGAAGCATTCCGATAATTTCAATTGCTGAGGTGCATCCCGACAACAACGGCGAGAGCGAGTTCTACTGCTGCATCGACGGCACAGAGGGGCAGAGGAAGGTGCGATACACGCTGGTTAGCAACAGGGTGTGCTTTCCGGCGGACGGCCATACGGATTTGCCCAGGGACATGCTGCGGCAGTACAGGCAGATAATACTTCACAAGCGATGCGTTGATCCCTTTGATGAGCCGCGGATCGACCGCCTGCTTAGTGAAATGAAGGCCAATGAGTTTGTACTCATCGGCGCGGCCGCTGAAGGGGCGGTTAAGGCCACGGCACTGGGATTGCTGCAGCGGGGCAAGAGGGTGACGGTGGTGACCGATGCGGTAGGCTCGCACAACAAGAGGGAGGCGAAGTTGGCGCTTCGCAAAATGGAGGCCAAAGGTGCGAAACTCGTTGAGACCAAAAGGGTGGCGGGGGTTTCGCACCTTAGGCATATTGGCGCGTGTGATTGCGAGAGCTGCCGCGGAGTCACCAGGAAATCATCGATCGGCCTGAGGGAAGTAAGCTAACAACCTACTTTTAGTGACCGATCACGGGGGTATAAACTGAGTTTCTCTGTCATTGCGAGGCCTTTTTCACAGGCCGGGGCAATCTCAAACACTCGAAAATCGAGATTGCTTCCCTTCGGCTGCGCTCAGGGCAGGCTTGCTTCGCTCCTCGCAATGACGAAAAACGGCCAAAATTCAACATATCACCCTGTGAACGGTTAAAAAAACTGGCTCAACTGCAAAAAAGTTGGTTCCCTGCTGCTGAAAACAGCCTTTTAGGAGCCTGGAGTTTATCGCATTACAGCCACCGGCATGATTGTAAAGGGTTGGCACCACAGAGGACACCAACCCATGCCGTATGGCACTCTCGCGGTGCTCAGGTCGCACTGCTGCGTTGGGTTATCCCCCGCGAGAGCAACGGTATTATATCACACTATGCCGGAGGCTTAAAGCGTTAAACTCAAAGCAGTTGCAAGAAAATCCTCAAAAAAGTTACCAACTTTATTGAATGAGAGCCAAAAAGCTCAAAATTTCTAAATTTTTTACTTGACATAGCATAGTATGTATAACATAATAGGTAAAGCAAGATAAAGATGGCTTAGGCGGCTGTCTGATGGCCGCGCCCGTAACGATAGATAGACGCAATACGCAATACGATATACGATATACGAAAACAGGAGACCTTTATGAAATTTGAAAGCCAGTTGCTAAAAGGGATTGCCCCTGTGGTGGTTCTGGAGATTCTATCGCGGGGTCAGATGTACGGCTACGAGCTGAGCGAGGCAATCGAGCAGCGAAGCGGTGAGGTGCTGACCCTCGGCAAGGGGACCCTCTACCCGCTGCTTTACAATCTCGAAGCCAAGAAACTTGTAAAGGCCAAATGGCGGGCGGCCGAGTCCGGCCGGAACAGGCGCTATTACTCAATCACCGGAAAGGGTAAAGGCGAGCTTGCAAAGCAAAAGGCCCAGCTCAAAGAGCTTACCGCCGGCCTAAACCTGGTCTTTGGAGGTGCACTTACGCCGGCCTAAGCTGCGCGTATGTCATTCCTGTGCAAGCAGGAATCCATATTTAGCCCGCAGTTTTACGGCGGGTTCAAGAAACGCGATAATCTGCAAGGTCAAGAATGGCAAAGCAAAATAGACAAACCGATTTACAAAACCTTCCCCCCTGTGCGGCAGAGTTCATAAGGCAGGTCATAAAGAAGATGCGCTATCGCAAGAAGGTTGGGCGGGAGGTGCAAGCCGAGTTGACCGCTCACTTCCAAGACGAGCTGAAAGATTGCGCAAACGACCAAGAGCAAGAGAAAGAGCAGAAGGCCCAGCAGTTGATCGCCGACTTCGGCGACGTTAGACTCCTCGCGGTCCTGCTGCGCCGAGCCAAAAAACGCTGCCGGTCGTTCTGGCGAACCGTAGCGGCAAGGACGCTCCAAACGGCAGGATTGTTGAGTTTGTGTCTGGGCCTTTACGTCTTCTGGTTCTATTCCGGCAAGGCTGTTATTTCCACCGACTACGTTGCTGAGCTCAACCGCATAGTC
>CAYWOD010000279.1:0-3851 GCA_964459805.1 uncultured Pirellulales bacterium | reverse complement strand
GGGTGTGGCCGATTTGCGTGCCGACCCGTGGCTGTTTTACATGCTGATTACCACACATAGAGAGAACTACAATCCTCGCCCATATTCTTGATATAATGCCAACCGACGGCTCGGACCCGGCCGAGAACTACAAGGCCATCCGAAGCGAGCTGGAAAAGCACAGCAAGATATTAGCTCAAAAACAAGAGATCATCATCGCCAACAAAATAGACCTCGACCCCGATGCAAGAATAGTAAAGGACTTGGAAGAAAAGCTACCACAACCCATTCACCCAATCTCAGCCGTTACGGGCCAAGGAATCAAGGAGCTGAGCGAACTCTTGTGGCAAAAGGTTAAAGAACTTAAAAGTTAATCAGTTCTGAAATGTTTGCTCATCACTAATGAGTTACCGGTTTCTCTTGCTGTATTTTTGCCTATTATCCTCCAGTCAGGCTGCCACGCTCTTTAAAGCTCTTAATGTCGGCTTCAACTGTTTTGATTTCATCCTGAACCTGCTGTAGTTTTTCCTGGTTGTTTGTCTGTGAGTATAGCGATGCCATTTTCTTAAGGGAGTTCTGTTGTAGAATGAGGCCTGCATACTGAGCAATCGGTATACTTTCGTGATCCCCACTAATCAGCCTGCCCAATTCCAGTATGGTTTCAAGGCATAACTCTGCTTTTTCGTAGTCACTCTCCGATATGGCCGTTCGTGCAATCTCCCGGAGTTTCCTGCAAATATCTCGGAGCTGAAGCAACGTATCACTAAGTTCCTTAAAAATCTTCTGTTGATCTTCGTGCTTGAGTTGCATTAATCCTTTGTGTGTCATACTAAACAGATATATTTCATCAGAGAACTCAAAAGGTTGTGTCCAATCGATGCTAAGCATTATCTCAATTGATTTTTCCTGTTCTCCACTGTTCCAGAGTTCTATACTGTGGTGAATTTTCTCTGCTTGCGGTGTTGACTCAGCGGTTGTTATAGTGTTTTCAAGTTCCTTCTGGTATGCAAGTGTATAACCCTCCGGCGGTTCCAGGCTAAAAAGTTCTTCATCAAGTTCTGCTTCAAGATTAAAATTGCTCATCGTTATAGTCGTAAATTTGGAACGGTTCTCCGGATGATATAGAGTTAACTCCACAAGTATCGGATTACCAGTTTCCTTGTGTGCCCATACAATGATGTCACTTGAGAAATCCTTATCATCCTGCTGAACCTCGAAACCGACCACCGGCTGGCCGTCAATCTCTTTTTCGCTGAGAGATTTCTCTGTTCCGTCCTGCAGATTCCATAAATTCTCGACCGGACCTATAAACATAGCTAATGGATTAGGTTCTTCGGACATATCTTCAACATCAGCATCCGGAATCTCCTTTGCTGCGATTTTCTGCTCGTGATACAATAAAAGAAGATCATTCGTAGTGAAATCGATAATCAAACTTATTCCACCTAAAGCTTCCGGACTATCCCATCGCAACATACCTGGTTCAAATATCATTAATTCAACCGGCCCGCTGGATTTTCCTTTGTCTATGATTGTCACGTCGAATGTGTAGCTGGAGTTCCGGATTCTCCGAAGAACTTCTCCAAAAGCCACACTTCTGCCACCAATTGAACCACCTAATTGATATAAGCCAACAACCACCGCAATAATTATCGCCGCGGCTGCGGCGAGTTTTGTTGTTCTACTTCTCACAATATTGGGTCCAATGAATTCTCGTAAACGCCCAAGCCGATCAATCTGCTTGTGCTGTGTGGAATGGTCCGACAGCGAAGTCATCATACTATGCCGAAGACGGACGTGGTCTTGCTTAAATACCTCATACACCTCATTCAAATCGTTATCCAAAGGCGTTTTCATCGGATATCCTCCTATTCCTGAACTAATAACTTCCCCAGCCGTTCGCGGGCCCGCTCAAGCACACGGTACAACCCTGACCTTGACAGACCCATTATCTTGCGAGCGCTGTCAGCCGAAGCGCCCCGAAGATAGAACGTGTGTAACGCCAATCGTTCTTTCTCTCGAAGCATCGCTATTCTTTCTCAGAAGCTGTTCCGTCCGACTATCGTCCGGTGGATCATCAATAGCTGATTCAACATCGCTGACCTCAAGACACCTGTGTAGATTACGCATTCTCTGCCGCTGCCACTCTCGGCTGCGCAGCCTGGCAATCCCTACAAGCCACTTGCCAAAACGATCCGGATCTCGTAACTGCTGCAATTTCTCATACGCCCGTAAAAAGACGTCCTGAGCCAGATCCTGGGCGTCGGCGAGATTTCGGGTGGTATCGTAACAAACCGCCCGAACCAGCGCTGCATAACGGTCATATAGGGCGCCAAATGCCGGCTTCTCACCCCCAGCACCGCGCGGACCAGCATCTTATCACTTGGCACTGTCAACTCAGGACCCTCAATTCTTGACGCACTCTATTAACATAGTGTCCGAACAGGGCAATTCATCCACTCAAATCTTGAAAGTTTTTCGTAACCGTTCACGGGTGATATGTTGAATTTTGGCGGTTTTTCGTATTGTCCCGGAAGCTGTGGGTAGCTCTCGCAATCAACAGCATTACATAGAATACGGCTGAATACCGTTGCCTCAAAGCGACAAATCCATGCAGTTTGGATGACCAACAACATTTGGCATGATACTAAAGAATTGAGGTCGAGCCGCCCTCCGATTACCTGCTCGTAATTGTCAAGCTTGGCTGGAAGCGCATCTTCGCCTCCCCGATCAGATAGAAACTGCCCGTAATCAAAATCAGGTCTTCTCTGCTGACCGCGCTCTGCGCAAGCCGCAGCGCTTCGCCCAGACTCATTGCCGTCTGGTACATCTTCCCGCATATCTCCGTGTAGGCATCCCCCAGATCCTGCGGAGCTATTGCCTTCGGCGAGTTGCTGCGCGTAAAGATCACTTTGTCAGCCCCGTATTGCAGCTTGCCCAGCATCCCCTTGACATCTTTATCATTGTTGCAGCCGAAAATCACCACCATAGAATCATAGGGAATGTTCTGCCCCACCGCGTGAATCAGAGCCTTGATGCTCGCGGCGTTATGAGCGGCGTCAATCATTATCCTCGGATCATCACAGATCATCTCCATCCGACCGGCCAATGATACCTGATGAAGTCCTTCAGCCGCCTTCTCGGTGTCGATCTCGTACCCGCTTGACTTGAGCTTGTCCAGCATCGCAAGGGCCAGACCGCAGTTGATTGCCTGGTGTTTGCCGTGCAGCGGCACGCGAAGATGCTCGAACTTGCTCGTAGGCGTTGTCAGGCAAATCCTCGTGTGCGGACCATGCTCACGCGACGTTTCAAATCGTTGCGAAAAGTCTATGTCGCTGCCGGTTACACTCAGCGGGGCCTTCACCGCCTCTGCTTGCGACTTGAGAACACGCATGGCCGTCGGCTCCTGCTGAACCGTTACTATCGGCACACCTCGCTTGAAAACCCCCGCTTTCTCCTTCGCAATGCTGTCGATTGTCTCTCCAAGCTGGTTCTGATGGTCAATGCTCAAACTCGTGATACCGACCACTTCCGGCTTTATAACGTTCGTACTGTCCAGTCTGCCGCCCAAACCAGTCTCTATCACACCGATATCGACTTCCCTATCGGCAAAATGCAAAAAAGCCAGCGCAGTCATTATTTCAAAAAACGTCGCAGCATCGTTCTTCGACATCTTCTCTATCGGTGCGTGCACCCGGTTCAGAAGCCTGTACATCTGTTTTTTGCTGATCATTTCCGAGTTGACCGTTATCCGCTCGTGCAGGTCAACCACGTGCGGAGACGTGTACAACCCTACTCTGTAGCCGTTTGCCTCGAGCATCTTCGCCAGCATCGTGGCTGTAGAGCCTTTACCTTTTGTGCCGGCTATATGG
>CAYWOD010000278.1:0-3866 GCA_964459805.1 uncultured Pirellulales bacterium | reverse complement strand
AACCCAATTTCCGCTCCCCCAAACTCCCCACCCCTCCCAATTCCTCACCCCCCGCAATACGCAATCTTGCCCTGAGCGAAGTCGAAGGGACGCAATACGACATCCGACATACGAAATACGATATACGCAATGCGAAATACGATATACCGAATACGACATACGCAATACGAAATCCAAACCCAATCCCCCGCCGCAAAGTCGCCCCCCTGCCGATTCCAGCTTTATCATATTTCTTTCTGCTAACAAAACTTTTGCAAAACTCCGGTCGTAACCCGCCACGGCCGGAACCAAACAGGTTCGTTGTATTCTTTGCCGGAACTTACTTCTCACTTCGCCCGTTTCACTGCCTCATCAAGCGCGCCGTAGCCTGGCTGCCATTCGCTAAGCCGACTGATGTTCTTTTTCCTGGCGATTTTGACGAAGTGGTCGTAGGCATCCTGAATGGATTCGGGCATAGGCCAATCGGCATTGGCGGCCTTGGCCTTTTCGCGCATTTGAGTCCAGCGCATCATAAACGTGTACATAACCGGCAACTGCGCAACCTGCACGCGAAACCGCACATCCGCATCGTCCCGCACCGCGTCTTCGGCGGCCTTGAGATGTGTCCAGCCTTTACTGAGTGTATCCAAGGAAAGGAACTTGGCCGTGTGCTGCGAAAAGCAGCCGAGGTGGTCGCCGCTCGCCTCGACCGCATCGTGAGTGACTTTCAGATAATCCTTAATGTGTGGGGCGGCGAGACCGTAATAGCCCGCGATGAACTCATCGATGAGCTCCTGTCCATCTCGCTTCGGGTCCCAAAGCAGCTTCGCCAGCACCCACGCCCGCAGTTCGGCCATCTCAGCCCCATTGGTTGTATATGCTCCCTGCTCAAAGATGCCCTTGACGTTGTGCTCGGCGAAGAATTTAACGTTCGGCCCCAACACCCGCAGATTCGGATGCGGCATTATATGGTGCCGGAAGTTCGTCGTGTAGTCCCAGATAAAGAGCCTCTCGCAGATCTTCGACCAGCCCACAATGTCATCCCGGAACTTCTCGTTCCGGTCATCGGCAAGCGGCTTACTGAACGAGCACTCGATGCTGCACAGCCGGACTATGACGTTCTCCCGCGGCCGGGTGTGTTTGGGCGGCTTGCGAGTATATTGATAAGCCAGGGTGCTGATAGCTACATTGGGAAATTCATCTTCAATATCTTCGGCGACGGCATTTACAAAGCGCAGCAGCAGGCCCGCCGGGCTTTCCTCTTCCTTTTCAATAGCCGCGCACTTGCTGCACTGACAGTTCCCGTGCCAGTCGTTCTGCGAAACCGACGCAATCGTCGCCGCCGGGTTCGCTCGCAGCCGGGCCTTGAGGTTCTTGACCAGCTCAGCGCGCATCTCCTCGTTGGTCAGGCAAAGCTGCCCCCGCTCGACTGTCCGCTTGCCGTTAATCTCGCTGAACCATTCAGGATGGTCCTTGAAGTATGTTTGAGGTGGGATTAGCGGATAAAACGTGTGCACGAATCCTTGGTACGTGTGCTTGCCGCCGCGTTTGGCGTCCAACTCGGGTCTGTTTCCGTTGCTCTTGTTGCGAACGGCCCAGTCACCGTCGAAGCCGTCGAACCAGTAAGGCTCTCGATATTCGAGCGGCGGCACATAACGGACGTTGAGCTTGCGCACATTTAGCGTTGGCTTCTTCGGTATCGTGCTTACTTTCGAGGACCACCACCGGCAGCCGCAATAGTCTTCGAGGAACGTATAAACCGCGTACAGCGTCCCCCGCGGATGGCCGCCGGTCAATATGAGGTCCTTTTTCACGGTACGGATCAAAATGCCGTCCGTGCCCAGCTCCTCGGTTGACAAGTCCGCAGCCGCCAGCTTCGCGGCCCCCGGCCCCACCAGCACCCGCGGCCCATCACCGGCAGGGGGCCCCGCAATCTCAAACTCCGCACCTGTTATCTGCTGGAGAAATGCAGTTAGCTCCCCCGCGGCGTGCCGCACCGCCTCCGGAGCGTCCGCCCCCACAACTATTACCGCCTTAGCCTGGCCCTTCCGCGCGATTGCAACTCCGTGTACGCTGGAAACAGCAGGCCCCAACGCAATAGCAACGAGTGCTAACGCAATTCTGTTCTTTTGCCAAATCATGACAGCCTCCTATAAATAGTGACACGAACATTTCCGATAGATTTTTTGGGGATACCCTTAGCTGCTTCGGTCCCACTTTCTCGCCAAGTCTTCAAGATGACTTGTTATGTCCCTGTATTTTGCTTTGCCGTAAAGATTCTCTGTTTCGCCGGGGTCTCTTTTCAGATTGTACAGTGCGCCGTCCTTATCTGCGACGCGCTCGTCCATAAAATAGATGAGCTTCCATTCCTTCGTCCGCACCATAACGCGCCGCCCCGTGTCCCCTCGCAGCTCTTGGTACATCGACCCGCTGTGGTCGATCTCGCAAAAAGTAGCTTCCCGCCACTGCTTGACCTCGCCGTTCATCAGAGGACGCAGACTTCGCCCGCTGATTGAATCCGGAATCTTCAGGCCGTTCAAGTCCATCAAAGTCGGAAGAAAATCGACCATCTCAACCGGCTCGTCAATAACCTTGCCCGTCGGCAGCAGGCCCGGACAGCTCATAATAAACGGCACTAATACGTTCTGCTCGTAGAGAACCCGCTTCTTCCAGAGCCCGTGCTCGCCCAATTGAAAGCCCTGGTCCGAATTGACGGCGATGATCGTATTGTTCAGCAGCCCGGCCTTCCTGAGCACCGCCACTAACCTGCCGACCTGGGCATCAACCAACGACACCATCCCGTAATACGTCCCCCGGCAAATCCCAATCTGCTCCTTGGTCAAATCGAGCCCGCCGGCATAAACGCGAAGCTGCTCTCTCTCGAAGCGGGGCTTACTCCTCAGTTCATCGTCGCTCGGCAGCGGCAGGGCGATCTTGGCGGGATCGATAAAGTATTCGCGAGGTACCCGGCAGGGGACGTGCGGTGCGTGGAACGAGACCCGCAAGAAAAACGGTTCGCCGTCGGCTATCAGCTCCTTCAAAGTCTCCACCCCCAAATCGCCCAGTCGCCACGTCTGGGTATCTTCCGGGGCATACGGTACGATGCCTCCGATCATCCAGCGATGCGTTTTTATATTGACCGGTCGATATTGGAACCCAGCGGCCTTGTCGAATTTCTCCTTACCCTGCGGGCCTCTCGGTTTGCCGAGGAAATCTATCAGCGCCGGCCGGTCGCCCTTACTCACCCAGTCCCTTTGATATGCGTGGCGCTTGCCGACGTTGACGGGACTAATTCCAATCTGCTTCCACGCATTGAGCAGGTTGGGCACATCCGGTTTGGCCCTGTTCATATACTCGCCCGGGGCGTCCGGCGGCTTTCCCATCGCCGTGACCCCGAACGTATGGCAATAGTGCCCCGACTTCATAGATCTTCTCGAAGGCACGCAGACGGGGTTTTGAACAATCGCACTGGCGAACCGCACCCCTCTTTGGGCGAGCCGGTCCATATTCGGCGTCCGCGCCCACGCCTTGCCATAGCATCCCACCGCATCGGCACGCCCGTCGTCCGTCATTATCCAAAGTATATTCGGCCTATTCGTTTTTATCTTGGCGCTGCGCCGTCGGCTCTGCCCAAAAGCCGCGCTGCCTGCCAGAGACACCCCAATACTCGTCTTGACGAAATCCCTGCGATTCATACCACTCATAAGATGACCCTCAATGACACCACCTGTTCAAATCGACACAGCCATTTCACACAGTCCATATATTATCTCAGATGCCCCCGATATGCAACCTCCCCGCCCCCCGCATAACGCCGCATCGCTATTTAGTTTCTGTTGCGGAAAGCCAAAACTGACGATGTCACCCCTGCGAAAGCAGGGGTCCAT
>CAYWOD010000277.1:0-3867 GCA_964459805.1 uncultured Pirellulales bacterium | reverse complement strand
CAGGGAATACAAACTAAACCTAAATGAGGAGACCATATTATGTCTACTCGACAGACATATTCCTTGAGTCTCAATGGGAGGACGGTGATGACGGGACAGTTTACAATCTGGACATAACGTACCATCCCGTCTCAACCATTGACGGAGATCCTCAGAGCCTAAAACCACCTATGCCTGAAAACTCTTTAGGACCGGACCTTGTCTATTTGGGCGACGACAAGGAGGCCTATAGGAGTCCTTTCCAGATAAAAACCAATCGGAGAGGTGATAATTACAGTGGCCTGATAGAGTTCTGCAGAACGATGTCGCTTCCGCACGAGCAGCTTGAGGCGAGCATATCGCAAGTCATGGATGTTGATGAGTGGATGCGCTGTACGGCTCTGGCCAATCTCTGCGGAATTCGTGATAACTATCTCACCAGCTCTTCGTGGGGTGTTCATCATAATATCCGATTGTATTGCAGACCCGAAGACCAGAAAATTGTGGCGCTTCCGTGGGACATGGATTTTGTGTTTGATTTGCCGTACAATTAGCCCTTGTGGCCTCAAACGGGTTTCAGTCTACAAAGGGTCATTGAGCTAACAGGTAACAAACGGCTTTACTATGGGCATTTGAAAGACCTTATAGAAACCACTTTCAGTACTTCTTATATGAATTACTGGCTGGCTTCCTACAGTGCTCTATTGCCCGGTCAAGATTTTACCAGTCGGTCTCCCTATATCCAAGCCAGGAGCAGTTTCGTTCTGAGCCAACTGCCTCTTCCAACACCTTTTGCAGTTACAGACCCTAATCTTGTCGTTGACACAGACTACGCTACGATTAACGGACAGGCTGGGATCGATGTCAAGGAGATCTATGTTGAGGGCATTGATGAACCGCTGGAGCCTGCCTGGACAACCACCGGAAGTGGTACTAACGAGGTTTTCTACTGGCATGTTAGCGTTCCTGTCGATCCGGGTGAAAACATCCTGCAATTTCTCGCACATGATTTTCGAGGTAATTTGATTGCTTCAGATTCTATCACAGTGACCAGCACACTCATCGCAAGGCCTTTGCGAGATTACCTTCGCATTACAGAGTTGATGTATGACCCTGTCCCATCGCCCATCTTAGGACCTTATTGGCGCAAACTTTCCAACAACGCAGAAAGGGTTGCGATCGAAAAGCCGCAGGCTCCCGATAATCCCGGTGACTCCTTATCATGGGTAATAGTCGACGAGGTGATATATTTTGACCAGTATCCATGGCCAGCAGATGCTGACGGACAAGGCAGGTCACTGCAGCGCCGCGCTGTGACCTTGTGTGGAAGAGATCCATCTGCTTGGTCTCTTGCTATGCCCAAACCCGGTGTTTCATCGGCAGATTTCAATAGAGATGGAAATGTTGACTCGAAAGACTTAGCCATTTTCGGCCAGGCATGGCTTACCTTAATCGATGGACAATATTGGAATCCAGATTGTGATATATCCTATCCTCCGAATGATTCGATAGATGTCTTTGACTTCTCAATCCTCGGTCAGGAATGGTTGGATGGTTCATGAAAAAGTTTATTGCTCCTTTGCAATACTACGGGTGTGGCTACGAAAAACTCCGTCCTCCACTAATCATCGACCACCGGCAGAGCCGGTGGTATGAGGAAAGCCCCTAAAAGGAGCCGTTATGTAATGTTAAGTTCTGTACTCATTTTTGCTATAATAGTACATAGTTTCTCAGCCGATCAAAATTGCTTGACTAGGAAATAACTTATGCGAAAAAAAGGTTTTACATTAATCCCGTCTTTCCCAGATGAAGTCGTGCAAAAGAAATGAAATTTGTTAGTATAGAGCTTATGGAAGGCGTTCGATTGAGTTATCATTATACCAAATTTGACAAACCAATGGGTGAAAGATGCAAGGATGCTCTTAGGCTCGATTTTGACCGAAAACTGAAGGTCGAATTTCATGGAACCAAAGTAACCAGTGATGCAGGTTTATTAGCGTATCGCCAGTTAGATGATGTCTTCGGTTTGACGACTATGGTAGAATCTGAACTCACTGACAGTCGAAGAGGTAAGAATACCCAGCATGGGCTTTTAGCACTCCTGCGTCAAGTATTGGAAGAAAGGTAGGGCACAAAAAACCATGTACTCCTGCCAATTTCCAATAAAACCGCCTCGAAAATGAAAATCTTTGACAGTTCAAGGTGATTTTGTAAGACTATTGATGTCGGAAGGACTAAATTATGTTTTTTAACCGTTTAAATGGGAAATCCCAGCTGGAACATGTCCTTGTTGGTTTTGGTTTTGGCCCGATTCAGGCAGGTATTTTCGCGCTGGAAGCCCGTCGCAGTGGCAATTTTAGTCGAATTGTAATTGCAGAGATTGACCCGGTTGTTGTCGATAAAGTCAGAGCCAATAACGGTTGTTACTTTTTGAATATAGCTGGCGAAACCGGTGTCGAAACGAAAATGATAGATGGCTTGGAGATGCTGAATCCGAACGTCAAGAGCGACAGGGAAATTATCCAAAATGCCCTTGCCACAGCGACGGTAATCGTGACCGCATTGCCCTCGGTCGCGGCTTATTCGGCGGGAGGTGAGACAAGTATCGCCTCACTTATAGCTTGCGGCTTACAGAATAGCAAAGTGACGCTGACTTTGATATATACTGCGGAAAACCATAATCACGCGGCGGAAATACTTGAAAAAGAGGTCAATAAAAAAATGGCCACTCCGCCAAAGCATTTTATTCAGTATCTTAACACGGTGATTGGAAAAATGAGTCAGGTTGTAACCGCTACGGAAAGAATCGCCGAACTACAATTAAAACCCGTTGCTCCCGGTGCAGACAGGGCTTTTTTGGTAGAAGCATTCGACCGGATTCTTGTAACTCGTAATCAGATACCCGGCTTTAAGATGGGAACTTGATATGCTGATCGAGAAGGATGAAATTCTTCCATTTGAAGAGGCAAAACTCTACGGCCATAATGCTATTCATGCTTTACTTGCGTATCTTGGTTGGCTGAAAGGTTATAAAGGTATGAGCGAACTCAGGGATGACAAGAAAATTATGAGCATAGCCAGAGATGCTTTCCTGGACGAATCGGGAGCCGCACTATTGAAGAAGTATTCACACTTACAGGACGAACTATTCACTATAGATGGGTTTAGGAAATATGCCGATGATTTACTTGTTCGCATGACTAATCCTTATTTGGCAGATACAACCGAGCGCGCCGGGCGTGACCCTGTACGCAAGCTGGCATTTGATGACCGCATTTTCGGAACGATGACGCTGGCCCTGGATTATAAAATCGAACCTCAGAATATGGCGCTGGCGGCAGTGGGAGGGCTCGCTTTTTTGCTCGACAAAGCCGAGGAAAACAATGTGCCCGGCCACTTGCGTTTTGAAGATTGGCAGAATATGAGCAAGGATGATTTTAAGAATCTGCTCAACTGGATTTGGGGACAGGGGCAGGAGCTCTATGGCGCAGAATTGGTTCAGTACGTTCACCGGGCAGCAAAGCTACTGAGAGAAAGAGAATTTCTTGCATAATAGAGCCTGTTACACAAACCAACTGCGAAAACCGCAACCGAACTAGTCCCAAAACAAGCGTGTGCTTTCGGCAAGCCCGTATGAAATAATTCCTTTTTGTTGGTATCGTCAGTTGTGTCCGGCAAGTTCCGCTTGATCGGTGGCCTATGTGAGGGGTCCTCGGGTGGGCCGGGAGCGGTTATACAGGGCTGAATTTACCGCATTATGGGCACCAGCATAATCAACGGCATTGGATAGGATACAGCAAAATGCTGTTGCCTCAAAGCGATAAACCCATGAAGTCAGGGCTACCGCATCTAAATTCCCAATAGTTTCTGTAGATATTTTTCATCCCA
>CAYWOD010000276.1:0-3881 GCA_964459805.1 uncultured Pirellulales bacterium | reverse complement strand
CGAATGACCCCGAATTGACACCTAAAGAAAATTTTAGAATTAAAAAAGGTGCTGGTGATGGGTATCACATTGGGGCGAGGAATTTGGGCAAGTCGTTCTTTCTTATTATTGACGTAGTTTTATCAACCATTCATAAAATTAGAGAAGGAATGGTTGCATCAGATTGTGCGGAACATTTAAAAAAAGTAACTGAACCCATTGCTAATTTTATAGAAAGTCATAAGTTTTTAAAGATTTTTCATTTAAAAGAATCAAGAGCGAGTACAGTTAAGAGAGATTATCTTACCATTACAACAGAAACGGGAACAGTTATTCGTCATGTAAATGAAAAGGCCGATACCGATACTGCTGGAACTCAATATCATGGAAAACACGCTGACGTTAGATGGTATGAAGAAGAAAGTTACGCAAGTGCTAAAGGAGAAAAAAAAGCAGTTGATTCTTGTTCTTCATTTGGTAGAATAGAAAGATTGTCGGGAATTCCAGACGTTTCATTAGGCTCTCCATTAGGAAAAATTTTACATAATAAGAAATTGAAACATTTGATTTGGAGATTGCCTCAAATGGTTCGTGAAGATTGGGATAAGAAAGCAGAACAGGAGAGAGCAGATTTTTATAATGGAATAACCTCTGCTGCCTACAAATTAAATGTTCTTGCAGAAGAAATTGAAGGTGCGTTTGGTTTTTTTGACATGGAAAGATTACAGGAAGCAAGTGTAGATAAAGGTAAATACATTAAGAATTTTGAAGTCAGTAAAGAACAATTTAATGGATTTGAAGATAGATTAATAGTTGAAAGGTTGCCAGGGTCGGAACAAGTTTTTATAGCTGCTGACATTGGAACTGGTGCTGCTCCTACAGAAATTGCAGTAATCTTTTTTGACGGAAAAAAATATAAATATGTTTACAACATTACACTTTATCGTTTAATCCAAAGAGAGCAAGCAAAAGTTTTTAAATTTTTATACGATAAATTTGGTGGAGCGTTTATAGCGATTGATGCCAGTATTCATCCAGATGAATTTGTTTTAATTAAAATCAATAATTCTTTGAAATATATACGATTTAGAGATGTAGAAAAATATCAAAATGCCTTATTAGAAGTTCCTACTTATAATGAAAATAAATTGGAGTGGAAAAAAGCAAAACTTTTTAAACATTATTATAAAGGCAGGATGGGAGAAATTACTTTATCTCCAGGCAATTCCTCTGTTAAAGTAACAGATAATCATTCAGTTATGATTTATGAAAACGGCAGACTTGAAACTAAATTTTTGAAAGACTGTAAACCAGACGATTTAATGTTATGTCCAAAAAATTATAAGGTTGAAAATAAAAATTATTTGAATTTAAAATATTTGAAATGTAAAATAAATAGTTGGTCAAAAGATGAATACGAAGAAATTGCATTAGACGAAGATTTGGCTTATTTTTTAGGTTGGTGCTGTGCTGAAGGTTCTAGTAAAACTACAGGATACCAATTATCGTTAGGAAATGAAGAGCCTGTTGCAAAAAAATTATTAACTTTATCAAGAAAACTTTTTAATTTAAAATCTGGATATATACAAGAAATAAAAAAAGAGCAATTAGATAAAAAAGAAATAAGAATTGGAAATCGTAAAACAGTTGCTAATTTGAGTAGATATAATTTATGTTTTGGTGGAGGAAAAGGGCTTTTAAATTTTATTGAGGGTTTGGTTGGTAAAGGCTCTCATTTTAAAAAAATTCCTGAAGAAATTTTCAATTCATCAAAAAAAGTACAGAAAGCGTTTATAAAAGGATTTTTGGCTGGAGATGGATACGAAGGAATTACACACGAAAAAACTATAAGAGGAAGTGTGAATGTTGCCAGTGAAGAATTAGCAAAAGGGTTGTCTTGTTTATTAAATATTCTTGGAATTTATACATGTTATACAATTCATAAAGATATAGAAAATGGTTTGACTTCTTATAATTTAGATTTTCGTCATAAAGGAATTATAACAAATCAATGGATAGGAATTCCACATAAAGCGTTGGAAATTCCATATAGGGCGGGTCGGAAGTATTCGACATCAACATCTGTAAACACTATAAAAAAATACACAAGAAAAAAAGAAAAGTTAGAAAGATTTCAACAATTATTAAATGGAGATTGGTGCTTTCGAAAAATTAAAAATATTAAATATGAGAATTATATGGGCAATGTTTATGATTTTATTGTAGAGGACAATCATACATTTGTTGCAGGTCATGGAAACATTTTAGTACATAATACACATGACAATGGAGTAATTAATGATTACCTTTATGACGACCATAAAATTCCGCAAGAACATTTGCTCAAAGTAAAATTTAATGAGAATATAGAAGTTGGTTTTGAAAAAATTAAAGAGGGCGAAGAAGAAAAAATAGTTATGGATAATGAAGGTAATCCTGTTATGAAAGAAGCGAATACTGAATTATTTTCTTTTCAGGAATTAGAAAGATTAATGTATGATGGTCGAATGGAAATTTGGTTTGATGAAAAATTTATAAATCAATTTACCGACATTATTGCCAAACAATCGGGGCTGCGTTTGAATTTTGATTCAAAAGGAGTTAATCACTTGGTTCAATCTATTCCAAAAGATGAAGTTATTTTATGTCAAGTTAAAGGAAAAATTGTAACCGATAGAATAGATAATATTGAAAAAATTACAAACCAAGTAAAAGTTCCTACTTACAATGAAGGAAAATTGATTTGGAAAAAAGGAACAATAATTAAAGAATTAAATCAAGGCAATAAAATTTTTCATTTTAAATTTAAACCGAACAAATCTTTAAAGGTAACAGAGGGGCATTCGATGTTAATTTGGAATTCTCAAGAACAGAAGCTTGAGGAAAAATTAGCAAAAGATGTTAAAATTGGAGATTTGGCTTTATCTGCTCAAAATTTACATTATAAAGAACCCCAAAATTATTTAGAAGATGAAATTTTTTATGTATATGGTAAAGGAAATGGTAGAAAAAAATCACAACCGAAAAAAATTATTATTGATGAAAAGTTAGCTTATTTTTTAGGTTGGTGTTGTGCAGAGGGCAGTAAAAGTGGCGACGGAGGGTATTCTTTAGCTTTAAATACTGATGACCCTTATGAAAAATTGGCCAAACTTATTAATGGATTATTTGGAGCATATCCTAGAATATATAAAAACGGTAAGCATCAAATAAATTTGGCAATGCGAGGAGGAATAGGTCTTACAAATTTTATTGAAAAACATATAAATAGATTATCACATTTTAAAAGAATTCCTGCGATTATTTTAAATTCTAAAAAAAGTGTTCGAGATTCTTTTATGAAAGGTTTAATTGAAGGTGACGGAAATAAAGAAGGGAGGTTGACCACTACAAGTAGGTCGGTTGCGAATGGATTTTTTACTGTAAACAGTTTAGCAAATAAACATACCTCTCTAACTTATTTTAAAAATAAATATGAAAATTACGAATATTATCTAATGAATGCTAAACGGAATGGGTATTTTGAAAATATACCTTATAAAGCTTTGCAATATGACTATTCTGAAAATACGAATAAAAAGATTAATCGTAATAAGATAAAAAATGCAAATTATACTTGGTCTCCTAAAAGTAAAATTAATAAAGAAATTTTAAAAAAAGTAAAAGATTTTGAGTTTGTAGAAGTAGTGAAAATTGATACTTACGATTATGATGATTATATTTACGATTTGGAGGTTGCAGATACACATAATTTTTTGGCAGGTGTAGGTAATATTGTTGTTCATAATTCATTCCAGGTTTTTGCGATTTGTCGATTCTTTAATGAATTTAATATTTTAAAAAATAGTCAAACTTCTAATCAAAGAGGTTTTTGTTCATAATTTAACAAAAGGAAAAAAAAT
>CAYWOD010000275.1:0-3927 GCA_964459805.1 uncultured Pirellulales bacterium | reverse complement strand
TATTTAATGATTTTATACCAGACAAAATGCCAAGTGAGTTAAAACAAGAAGCAGCAATTACAGTAGCTGAGTATCTTTATAGAGATAGAACGGTAGCAGATAAAGAGATCAATATGGCTGCTTGTTGTATTGAGATCATGAATATATTAGATGTAAATATAGATTTTGATTCACCATTTTGAGGAGAGAAGATGATTAGAAGAAGATGCAAATGTGGATGTGATAGATTAACCAATTATGGAAAGAAGTATGTTTATGGACATAATAGAAAAGGCAAGATAGGAATAAAATTCACAGAAGAACATAAAAGAAAAATATCATTAGCATTAATAGGAAATACAAATAAAAGAGGAACAAAGGTTTCAGATGAAACAAGAAAAAGATTAAGCAATTCTCATAAAGGTCAAAAGTCATGGAATAAGGATAAAACAGGAATTTATTCAGAAAAAACAAAAAAGAGAATGTCATTAGCACATATTGGAAAAAAGTTTTCAGAAGAACATAAAAGAAATATATCTATAAACATGATGAAATGTCGTACCGATGGTTATTGTGACGCATGGGGTGATAAAGAATATAAAGATGATTTAAGGAAGGATGAATGTTCTGATTGCGGCATGACTACGGAGGAATCTTTATTCGAGTGGGGTCAAAGATTAGGATTGCATCATAAAGATGGTAACAAAGAAAATTGTCATCCAGATAATATTGATACTTTATGTAGAAGCTGTCATGCTATTGCTGATTGGGAATTAAGAAAGGAAACAAATTTATAATGAAGAAAACAAATCCTTTTGATATAGCTATAATGCTCATGTATTCAGATGGCAAAGAAAGAAAGAAAGAGGATGTTGATATAGACAATGAGTTTTTTACCAACCGAATACTAAACCATCAACCAGATACTGTACTATGGTCAATAGAGTTAAATAAATATATTGGTCGACTTCCTTATTGGGCAATCAAAAAACTTTTTAACATTGGTGTCTACAAAAAATCCGGAAGACCATGGTTACGTTACCCAAAGAGAAAAGGAAAATTAAAAGATAAAATACTACGTAAAAAAATATGCAAATACTTTTGTGTTAATGAGTATCATGCAAATCAAATTATACATCTACTTAAAAATATAGATAACGAAAAACCTGAAAGGTACTTTGGATTAAAAAAAGGAGAATAACGTGGATATTACTAAATTCATTTCTAAAAAATCTCATGAGGAAGTTCTAATTGGAAACTTCTCAACACTTGCTAAAAAAGTAAAATCAAAGAAGGAGCTGAGAATCTTAGAAATGAATCTATTGAAACCAAAACCTATCCCTATTTATACAGGTCAAAAAACCTCTGGGAGAAGTAATTTTAAGAAAAAATCTTTACTCATAACATTTCCCGACAAATCATACATTGAAAAAATATCTAATATATGCAAAATAAATACATATATAGAAAACAATACTTATGACATCGATTTTCTCATTGAGTTGATTAGACTATTAGAATCCAAAAGAATTATATGGAATAAAGAAAGAAAGAAATACTACTTAAAGAAGAAGGGCAAAAGATTAATTAAAATATGAAAATCAGAAGAAGATGCAAATGTGGATGTGGTAGAATAACTTTACCTGGCAGGATATTTATCCATGGCCATAACTCATCTGTCATAGATCGTTACGGAGAAAATAATCCGTTTTATGGGAAAAGACATTCAATAAGAAACAGAGTGCTATGGAGAATAAAACATAAAAAGAGATATAAGGATGGCAGGGTTTCATGGAATAAAGGAATTAAAATGCCAAAAGAAACAATCGCAAAAATAGTAAGAACAAGGAAACAAAATGACAGTTATAAACAAAAAGAACAAACTAAAAGGAAAATAATGCTCTCACTAATTGGGCCAAAAAGCCCAAATTGGAAAGGAGGGATAGCAGCAGAGCCTTATTGTGATGAATGGAAAGATCATGAGTTTAAAAATGATATTTTAGAAAGGGATAATTATAAATGTCAAAATCCATACTGTTGGCGAAATTCAAAAAGAATTTGCATACATCATATAGATCATATTAAAAAGAATTGCCATCCCAAAAATTTAATAACAACATGCTATTCTTGTAATTTGAGAGCAAGACATAAACCAAAATCAACAAAGATTATATATCAAAGAATAATAAGAAGAAAATATGCATAGGAGAAAATTAAATGAAGAAAAGTAGAATGGTTAAAATAACTAAAGAAATAAGAGATGAAGGATTGGCGTTCGTTAAAGGAAATAAAGGTTTAAAATTAAGAGAGGATAAGTATGGATATCTTAGTCCAAGGATTAGTTCTGAATTTATGGATTGTTCATTACCCTGCACATTTGATAATTATTCCCATTGTAGCTTGTCCTGTATGTATTGTTTTGCTTATATGCAAAAATCAAATAACCCATCATTCTCAAGCAAACTCCATGCTGTCAATCCAGATAGAATAATAGCAGCAGTACGTGGGAAACCGATAGACTCAAGACAAAAGCATTTTCACAAACACTTCTATAAAAAAAGATTTTTATTGCATTGGGGAGGCCTTGCTGACCCATTTTGCAACTTTGAAAAGACAAATGGGATAAGTTATGAAATTATAAAAGGACTCGCAAAGGAAGCATATCCAACACTATTTAGCTTTAAAGGTAGTGCTGTATTTAGACCACAATTTAGAAAGTTATTTGCCAAATATGCTCACCAAAAAAATTTTGCTTTCCAAATGTCAATTATTGCACCATCAGATAAAATGAGTAGAAAGATTGAGATTGGTGTTCCAGTAACAAGCAGAAGAATAGATGCAATTAAAATGTTTAGTGAAATGGGATACTATACTATTCTTCGTCTACGCCCATTTATAATAGGTGTCACAGATGAGGGGTTAGATGAACTTTTGGATAGATGTTTAGAAGCTGGAATTAATGCTATCTCATTAGAATTTGTAGCACTTGATATAAGAACAAATCCGGGAATAATGAAAAGGTATAAATGGATAGGTGAACTCATTGGAATCGGAGCAAAAGATGTTATGAAGTATTTCAAAACATTGAGTCCAAGTAAAAGAGGTGGGTATTTAAGACTCAATCGTCTGATTAAAGAATCTTATGTAAAAACAATTTATAAATTTTGTTTAGAAAATGATATTCTATTTGCTTGTAGTGATCCTGACTATAAAGAATTAAATATGAGTGGTAGTTGCTGTGGTATGCCTGATAAATATCCTGAAAATAAAGAACTCGAAAACTGGACAAAAAATCAATTGAGTTATCATATAAAAGAAGCGAGAAGACTACTACACTCCAAAGGAAGAACAGTTCAATTAAAATTTAAGAATGTTTTTAATCCAGAAGAAGATACATATTTAAAGGCTCAGGAATTTTCCAATGACCATGTTGGAATATCCAGTAAAACCTCAAGTGAGAGAGCAAATACATGCTACTTGGAATTTGCAAGGGCTTGTTGGAATAACCTAAGATCACCGGGAAACCCAAGAAACTATTTCCATGGAAAGTTGATGCCAATTCGTGTTGACGAAGATGAGAACTTGGTATTTGTATATAAACAATCGGAATACGAGAAAAGATGGATAAAGGAAGGGATAGACCTAACTCGGTAAAAAGTAAGGATAAAAATGAAAAATACAAAAAGATTTAATTTAAAAATTCTAAGCTTTCGTAAATATCTCATAGATAAGGCAGGTATGGCAATCACTCCAAACCAGATTGATTTTTGGCAAAATTGGTCAATAAGAGATATTCTTACAAGAAAAGATTTTACATACAAAAACTGTGAGCCAGTCTCAAAGAAAGACCGGAAAGAGTGGTCTAAAACAGTAAGAATAAACAGAAAGAAAATTCAGAAATATTGGGAAGCATATAAAAATGAAAAAAGAAGTACTAAAATTCGAAAG
>CAYWOD010000274.1:0-3978 GCA_964459805.1 uncultured Pirellulales bacterium | reverse complement strand
TTCTCGACGAGATACTGCTGCACGTCAGCAGAGGTGTGCGGTGGGACAGCGACCACGTGGTTATTCTCTCGGATGAGCTGTGCGCGATTGCCCAAGAGATAGTGCGTGGCGGTTATCTCGATAGGGTGCACATCGGGCTCGACTTTTTCGATGCGAGCATTAACCGGGTGGCGGCGTGGGTGATAGGGACGCGGTGTATGATAAAGGCATTATTGATCGCCCTGCTGGAGCCGACGCCGAGACTGCGTGTGATGGAAGAAAGCGGCGATTTTACTTCGCGATTAGGCATGTTAGAAGAGATTAAGACGCTGCCGTTCGGAGCGGTGTGGGATTACTACTGCGCAAAACAAGATGTGCCGACAGGGGAAGATTGGCTGAAAGAAGTTCGGCAGTACGAGGCGAAAGTGACGAGTTTGAGAGAATAGACTGAGAACAGAAAGGAAACAAGATGATCAGTGACAGCAAGAGTAGCGCTATAAAGGGGATGGATAAGCTCTATGAATTTGAGCGCGAGCCGGTCTCGGAGGACAAGCTTCAACCCGGCAAGCACTTTGCGGGCGTGTATGCCGGCGAGCACGTTGCGGGGACGGAGTTCGTCATCGGTGCGTTGTTTGTAGCGTGGGGTGCAACGGCGTTCGACATCTTTGTGGGGTTGCTTCTCGGGAACCTGATGGCGGTCCTGACGTGGGTGTTTGTGTGCGCTCCGATAGCGGTGAGGACCCGCCTGACGCTTTACTGGTATCTTCGCAAGATAGCCGGACCCGTTACTACCACTATTTACAACGTTCTCAATGCGGTGCTGTTCTGTATTCTGGCGGGCTGTATGATTACGGTCTCGGCTTCGGCCGTCCGTATCCCGTTCGGCATCCCGGCCCAGACCCGCTGGTATCCGCAGGACGTGCGTTTTGTTCTGGTTGTAGTCGGCGTCGGGGCTGTCGTAGTCACCTTAGCGATTCTGGGCTTTAAGAAGCTGGCGCAGTTTGCCGAAGTTTGCTCGCCGTGGATGTTCTTGATGTTCGTTGCCGGTGCTGTCGCGATGTTTCCGTACTTGGCCAACAAGGCATTAGGTGGGCAGATGGGCAGCCTTGACGATTTCTGGAAGATTGCAAATCAGGCGATATGGACAGGCAAAGCGCCGGAGGGTCAGGAGGCAATGACTTTCTGGCACATTGCGGCGTTTGCGTGGATATGCAATCTGGCGATGCACGGGGGCCTGTCGGATATGGCTCTTCTGCGCTATGCCAAGCGCGCGTCGTACGGGCTGTACTCGGCTTTCGGAATGTTCTTAGGGCACTACTTGGCGTGGATCTGTGCGGGGATTATGGGCGCGACAACGGCTCTTATCCTGCAAGAGAAGATTGGCGACCTGGATGCCGGAGGTGTTGCGCAGCAAGCTCTTGGTGTGACGGGTATCATCGCGGTGGTAATAGCCGGATGGACAACCTCTAACCCGACGTTGTATCGGGCGGGGCTGGCGTTTCAGGCGGTGACGCCAGGCTGGCCGAGGTGGTTAGTGACGCTTGTGGCGGGCGCAGTAACGACAGCCATCGCGTGTTTCCCCTTTGTATTTACGAGGCTGTTGGATTTTGTAGGCCTGTATGGCCTGCTGCTTATGCCGGTCGGTGCGATTGTGTTTGCCGAGCACTGGATTTTTCCGAAACTGGGGTTGACGCAGTTCTGGGTTTCGCACAAGAAGCTGCTCGTTAGCTGGCCGGCCTTGCTTAGCTGGGGTATTGCAATGGCCGCAGCGCTGGTCCTCGAGCGAACGGGGACGGTACATTTGTTCTTTTTGTTCGTCCCGGTGTGGGTATTGACCGCGGTGCTCTACATCATCTTTGCTTCTCTGGTCGGGGCGCGTGAGGAGTTCGCGGATGAGGGGGCAGAGGAGCCAACGGAGCAAATAGAGGCCGAGGCCGCGCAGAGTGACAGTTCGATTGAGACACCGAGGTGGGCTCAAGCGCCGAAGAAAACGGATATCATGCTTTGGATTTGTGCGATTGTCGCGCTGGCGTCATTAGCAGTGTGCGTGGTATTGCCCGTTTGGGTTTACATGACGGGCGGCGAGGATTATGAAGACAACTTTGCGACGTTTAAGACGATACTGATCTGGCCGACTTTGATTTACTTCGTAACCGGAACTATCTGGGCAGTGAAAAGAGACAAGGCAAATTAGCTATAAAAAAGAGAAAGGGACGCGTGACGATGGACAAAACTCTAGCGGACTTGATAAGAATATCGAATGCAACGGGGAACGATTCAACGCTTGTTCAGGGCGGCGGTGGCAATACGTCCGTAAAAACGGCGGACGGCAAGTATATGTATATCAAGGCCAGCGGCATGGCCTTGAAGGATATGAACAAAAAAGAGGGCTGGCGAAGGATACGTCTTGAGCCGGTTCTCTCGATAATACAAGATGAGTCACTGGAGAAGCTCGACGCTTCGGTGCGGGAGCCGGAGGTGATGAGTCGGCTTCTTCTTGCGTGCGACGATAATGTTACCAGCGGCGCCCGGCCGTCGGTGGAGTCGCATCTGCACGCCTGTCTCGATAAGTATGTGATTCATCTGCATCCTATCGTAATCGGCGCCTACGTGAATGCCAGAAACGGCAGAGCGCAGCTTGAGAAACTCTTCGAGAAAGAGAAACTGCCGCCGCTGTGGGTGCCGTACACGGACCCGGGGTTCATGCTCGCAAAGAAAATCGCCAAGCTGGTCGGCGAGTACGAGAAGCGATACGGCAGCAAGCCGGCCGTGATGATTCTGGCAAAACACGGGCTTTTTGTCACGGCCGGCACAGCAGAGGGCGCCCTTCGGCTGGTCCGCAAAGTCATCAGGCTTTGCAAGAGCAAGCTGAAGGAACCAAAGGCGGACAAGGGCAAACGCCCCGCCAAGGGGGACATTGCCGCAGCCAAGGCGGCTATCGAAAAGGCGCTTATCGAGGTGACGGGCCAGGATTTGCCGGTAAGTTACGCTTGCCCAAGCAAGACGGTAGCGGCATTTATGCGGCGCAAAGACGCAAAGAAGCTGTTGGCGACGCCGGCGCTGAATCCGGACGAGCTTGTCTATGCCAATGGCTCAGCGATGTGGCTGGACAAATGTGATGCCAAGACGATAACGCGGAGACTCAGGTCGCTTGTGTCGAGGGGTCAGAAGCCTGCCGCGGCGTTTGTGGTCAAGGGGCTGGGCCTTTTCGTGGCCGCCGCCGAGAAAATGGCACCGGTCATCGCTGAGATTACCGAAGGCTCGCTCTTTATCCGTATGGAGGCGGCTAAGTTCGGCGGAGTACGCGCGTTAAACAAACGACAGGAGGATTTCATCAACAATTGGGAATCGGAAGCATTTCGCAAGAAGCTGGCAAGCGGAACGAGTTAAGGCAAGTTGCCGGAGTGACTCATTTCGAGGCATGCCCAATCGCCTCTGGCGTTTCCGTTCCAGTTGGCGCCGTAGATATAGCCATCGACCAGGACGACACCGCCGTGGTGAACGTCGAGTATAGTATCTTCCCATTTCTTGGTAATCTTGCTGCCGTCTTCGGAGAGGCGGTACATCGCTCCGCCTATGTCATAGCCTGCGGTGGTGTAAATCCGGCCATCGTGGTAGAGTGGTGTAACAGGGTGATTGGGCCTTCCTATACCGGGCTTAATCTTGTCCTTCCAGAGGAGTTTGCCGGTTTGGGCATCGAGGCCGACAACTGATTCTCTGAGCATAGTAACTATTAACTGGGCGGCGCCCGTTGCAATCATACCAGGATTCGGGTGAGATTTCCAGTCGTTCAACTGGTTATTGGCTCAGACTGAGCGATTACCTGTTGTCATCCTGAGGCGCAACCGAAGTATCTGGCCTTATCAGAAAATAAACGCATCTTATCTAAGGCCGGATTCTTCGCCTTCGGTTTTTGTTGAAACGGGTGTTCTCGCATCAGGTTGCAAGTCAAAGAGAGGTGAGCAGGCTTCGGATCCGGCTATATTTTGGCAAAATCAT
>CAYWOD010000273.1:0-4010 GCA_964459805.1 uncultured Pirellulales bacterium | reverse complement strand
CGGTGTGAACCTTGCAAATGTCACAACGATTAGTATTGGTTTCGATAGAGGCGCCGGTTCTCCTTCAGGTTTAGTCTATTTTGACGACATCAGGTTGTATCCTTCCAGATGTATTGCCTCGCGTAGAAAACCTGCACGCGATTTGAATGATGATTGCGAAGTTAACTATGAAGACCTCGCCGTGATAACAGGCGACTGGCTTGTTACTGATTATGCTATTGCGACGACGGCTCCGACGGTCGGCCCCAGCGGGTGGTGGAAGTTTGACGACAATGCCGACGACAGCTCCGGCAGCGGCATCCACGGCACGGCATGGGGTAATCCGCAGTATGTGCCGGGGCAGATAAAGAGCGCGATGCAGCTCGACGGTAGTACTCATGTGGTGCTGGGCACCGCCACTGATCTGAATTTTGGAGATACTACCGATTTCAGCGTAGCACTGTGGGTCAAGAGCGAGACAGCCAGCGTTGGCATAGATACGGCGATTATCTCAAACAAGGATTGGAACAGCGGCGGCAATACCGGCTGGGTTATACATAACGATTACGGCTCCGGCAGATGGGGCTGGAACTATAAAGGAGAAATCGGCGGGCGGGTGGACTTCAGGTTACCCAACCAACCTGAGAACTTCATCAATGACAACCAGTGGCACCACCTGTGTGTGACGTTCGGCCGCGACGGTATGGCTGCGCTTTACATGGAGGGCGAGCTTAAAAACGAACGCAGCATTTCAGGCAGCACAGGGACTGTGGACGCCGGGTATCCTACCGTGATTGGAACGGACGGTGCCGAAGGTTTAGTCTGGCCGTATTGGTTCGTTGGCCTGATCGACGATGTCCGCATTTACAGCTATGTTCTGTCGGGGGCCGAGGTGGCGTACCTGGCTGACACCACGCCCGGCGATGGGCAGTTGTATTTTCCGGTGCCCTCGGCCGGCAATCTGTACGATCCGGAGCCGCCGCTGTCCAGGTCAGTTAACTCCAGGGACTTTGCTCTGTTGGCGGATGAGTGGCTTGATAAGCAACTGTGGCCGTAATGAGTGACTGATATGTGAGGCTGAGTCAACTGTAGCCGGTATTTGTGTGTAAGTCTGGGGCCTGTACTGATTTGGTTCGGTGTGGGCCCCGGTTGTTTCTGAGCATTTGCCAGAGAAGATTCAGGCTACGGCCCGCTCAGAGACAGGGAGAAATCGCCTGGCAGGCAATCCACTTTTGGCCGGGCCGTCGTTTTCGGACGTTCACCGGAGCCACTGACGGGCGCACATGGACGTTGCCTTGGCAAATTTCGCAAGCCAACGCCTGGACGTCGAGACCGATAAGTGCTTGTAGGAACTGTATTTAAGTTCACAGCTCCAAGTGCAAATTGCAAAAAATTTGGCATGGTTCAATCTAATACCCCCCAGGGTAACACTATCCAAGACAGTCGAATGAGCAGAAATACTCATAACAACTTGTCAAGACAAGAGTTACGGAGAATATGGTAATTCGCCGAACTCAGAAAGGCGCTACCCTGTTCTGAACCATGCCAAAAAATTCCCTAATTTAACAATTTTTGGCTTGACACTGTTGGGTAATAGTGATAGTATCACGTTAGGTTGAAAGGTTTCTGTTTGGAGGAGGCCGCCAAACGGTCAAATCTGAGTATAGTAGTACAGTGTACCAAGAGAAGAATCTTGGAAGTTATTTGATTCTGGAAGGAGGAACGATGAGAAACAAGATTGTGTTGTTAGTGTTGGTTTTGGTTGTCGCGACATCCGCCCGGGCGGACGTGACGGTAGGCCTGAAGGGTCTATGGGAGTTCAATGATGCCGGCAACCTGCCCAAGGCAACCTTGGGCAAGGACCTTATTCTCAACGGCACCGGCCAATCCGCCGTCGCTGGGATCGACGGATCTGACGGGGCGGTTGCCGTCGAAAAGGGCACCTACTATCAGGCCGACCATGGTATCCCGGCCAATGGCGGCGGCTCTTGGGTCAATGAATTCACTTTGCTATTTGACGTGATGTATCCGGAAGAGAGTGCAGGTCAATGGCGCGCCTTCTACCAGACCGGCTACGAGACGTACAACGACTCCGACTATTTCATTCACCCGGCTGATGAGAGCTGGGGTGTAGGCGATCTGGGTTATACGGATAACGCCACCGTGGGCGAGTGGTACAGCAGCCATTCCACGTGGTACCGAGTGCTCTTGACGGTCAACCTGGACAACGACCCGGACGTAGCGTTTCACGACTTGTACATCAACGGCGAGCTCAAGGGCAAGCACAAAACGGGCAATCTCGGTCTCGAGGGTCGTTTCTCGTTGTACACGGTCGATGACCCGGACCCGTACGTCTGCTTTGCCGGTGACAATGATGGGGACGACGCCCTGATGCACTATTCGAACATAGCGATCTGGGGTCGGCCCTTGGGGCCTGACGAGATCGCGCTCCTTGGTGCTCCGGGCGCTCCGGTACCTGAGCCGGCCACTATAGCCCTACTGGGATTGGGCGGCCTCGGCTTGATTCGCAGGAAGAGACGCTAACGGATTCATGAGCCACTTGGGGCTCTGATAGGATTGTACTACAGAATTAGTATGACCGGTTGAATGCACCCCGGAAGTACCTCCCTGGTGTGTTTCTACACACCTGTACCGGGGAAGACGTAAAGTTAAACAACCGCAAACGGGACTCGTAATCCCAAGTGGAAGCAAAACAAACGAATGCGAAAACAGATATTCGCAGATCGCTGATTTTCATTTTTTGTATTGTCTCGTTGGCAAAGGCTCAAGTGGCCGGGTTATGGCAGTTCAATGATGCCGGCAACCTGACCAAGGCCACTGTGGGCACAGACCTAATTCTGCGTGGCAGCGGCCAATCTTCGGTTCCAGGGATTAGCGGATTCGATGGGGCTGTGGCTGTTGAATCCGGCACCTACTATCAGTGTGAGCACGGCATCCGAGCCAGGGGGCCGAGTGATGCAAAGAATCGCTGAAAAACCTCTTTGTTGTGCCAAAAGTGAGGATTGCCCCACGCACAAACGGGGGTGCATTGGCGGCTTTCGTCCGGCGTTTTTTTCACCAACCTGCCCCAAAAGGGCAATCGCACCAATTTTTTCTTGGCAAAGAGGCGGCAATTGTGGTATAAATAGATTTGTTGATATTTGCGAAATTTGGTTTTCTAAGGAGCCGGATTTAGGCAGGTTCTCATACAAGGAGGAGCTAAATTCTGCGAAGTACAGAGTTGTCTTAGGCAGCCACAGAGTTGGGCGGAGCGGCAAGCTGTCTGTTGGTTGTTTTGTTTGAAGTTGTTCGAGGCAGGCACAACCGGTGGTTAAGTTCCAAATGCTTGTCGCAGATAACAGGTGTTTTGATATGTGGTCGGAGCATCGATATGATAACTTATTTGAAGGAGGTAAAGAAATGAAAACTAAACTTATTATACTGGCATTTGTCTTAGCTTTTGGCGGTCTGGCTCAGGCCCAAACGACCTACGTTGTCTTTGCAGAGGATTTCGAAGGTTTGACTTTGGGTCCGAGCCCGGAGGAGGCCCCGGGTACTCAAGGAGTCTGGACGGACACGCCGCCGCCCGGTTGGATTGTTGACGATAGTGGTGTTCCCGGAGTCGGCGATCCGGCCACTGATGGTGTGACCGATTGGGCCGGTTGGGCCTTCACCGACAAGCAATGGTGGACGCAAGTAGCCGGCAATCAAAGGCGTTCGGAATTCACCTTAGGAGTCGGCACCGTTGCCGTGGCCGACCCGGATGAGTGGGATGATGCGTCCCATCCAGACGCCTCCTACAATGCCTGGTTCAGTACGCCTGCGATCGACATCTCCGATTTTGGAGCTGGTACGATTCAGCTCAAGTTCGATTCGAGCTGGCGTCCGGATTCTCCCCAGATGGCCGTCATTAACCTCCAGTATGACGGTGGGGATGCCATCGAGATCCTACGCTGGGAGTCGGATGCTGGAGCATACTTCAAGGACGACAACTCAACCAACGAAACCATCGTTATCGATTTGGACAATCC
>CAYWOD010000272.1:0-4015 GCA_964459805.1 uncultured Pirellulales bacterium | reverse complement strand
TGAGTCTCTCATTCAGCTCAGATTAAACGAGCCTGTAGTAGCGGCGCCTCGCGACCATTTCATATTACGGGCCCTTTCGCCCGTCCAGACAATCGGCGGGGGTATGATTATCGAGGCGCTTCCAGGGAAGCTAAAACGAAACGACCCTCAGACAATCCGGGATGCCCATGACAGGACACAGGCCGTGCTTGTCGAGAAGGATTTCGTTGAGTATTGTATAAAAATCGCCAGAGATTTTGCCGTTACTGAAACCGAAATTTCAATTCGTACCAAAATACTTCCCGAACGGCTCAAAGCAATCCTCGCCGAGCTTGTACAGCACGATAAGGTGTTGTATTTGGATTCAAAGCTCTATATCCATACAGACACGGCTGATAATCTCCAGCAAGAACTGCTTAACATTGTTAGTGATTTTCACCACAGCAAGCCCGAAAGCCCCGGATTGACCATCGAGCAGTTTTATGAGGCGTCCCGGTTAAAAAAGGATGTTTTCGACAGCATTCTCAGGCTGCTAATCTCGCAGGGCAAGCTCGTCGAAAGAAAACATCGCCTGGCCTTACCCAAACATCAGGAGACATTCAGCGATGATGAACAAAAATTACTACAGAGTATCGAATCTCTCTTCAGGCAACGCCCCTTTAATCCACCCAGCTTTCAGGAAGTAACCGAACAAACAGAAGCGGCTGCGGAAAAGGTGCAGAAAATCCTGCGAATACTAATCGAACACGAACGCCTTGTCCGAGTTGAAAATGACCTGTTCTTCCATAGTGAGGCTATTGAGCAAGCGCGCCAAAAACTAATCTCGTTCATCAACAAAGAAGGCAAAATGGAAAGTGTAAAGTTCAAGTATCTTCTTGATACTACCAGAAAATTCGCCATCCCGCTTCTCGACTATTTCGACCGCATCGGCGTAACCCGGCGCGTGGGCTATACCCGCTATTTAAAAAATCCCACAATTGACTAATTCGCCGGCGATTGATATGTTTAGAATCTAAAAAGTCTTATTTGACGTTTTTTAGAGAGAGAAGAAATGCGTTTTGGAAAAATCGCGATAACGTTACTTGTCATAGCAGCTCTGGCCGCCGGGGCGATGATAATACTTCAGCCCGGATGAGGAAATCCTCTCGCGGCCCTTGGAGGGCTGCTCGTTATCTTCTCATTCCTTTCAGCCTAAAAACAGCGGATTTATTTGAAAAATGCCGAGGCAGCAAAAACTTACGAAAAAAATATTGACACAAGTCATAAAAAAACTGTAACATTTTGCTCCAATCCACGTCTAAACTTATATAACGAACACAAAATGGGCTCCCAGTACGACCAGATAATTAACCATATTTGGAGGTTCCTCAAATGGTAAATAAAACCTATATTCGGCTCACCCTGGGGATTACTCTGCTTGTCTTTACATCAGCGACCGGGGCAAAGACGGAGGAAAAATCGTCGGTTCAAAGCCGGGAAGCTACCCAGATTGACCAGAACTCAGAACCGAACGGTGATATGAAAAATACTGTTAGAGGGCTGGTTACCGACAAATTAGGTAGGCCTCGGGGTAACGTTTACATTGCCCCACAACCAACCAATATAAGAGGGATACGCAGTAATACACAGGGCCGATTTATACTTGAGGATGTCAAACCAGAACAGAAGAATTGGATTGCCTATTCACAAGCATCACAGACAATGGGATTATTTGCCATCACGGAGGAATACGCGGGCCAGCCTATCCATGTGTTTCTCAATTTCCGTGAAGCGGAAGCAGAAGGCCGAGTTGTGGATTCAGACGGGCAGGGCTTAGCCGACCGGAAGGTCGAATTGGTGATTAAGGCGAATCGAGGCCTTACCTACCGTTTTCCGTGTTATGGCAAGACTGACCAGTATGGAAACTATAGTCATAACCTTATACCGTGCGGTTTGGGCCTGAGCATCCAGGCACGGTTGGCTGATGCGAACCAGGTCGAGCAAAAATATGTTACCAAGGTCGTTTCTTTATCAGATAATCAAATCTTCATACCGATGCCAAGATTGGTAATTGGCCGGGGCCAGCCGAAGGATACTGACGATGGAAGAATACTTTGTAGTGGCCGGGTTCTTAACGAAGAATTTGAACCTATTGAAGGTGTCAAGGTAAGATTATACTACTACAAGGGAGATAGGCGTTGGTCGGGTGGAATGGTTACAACCGATGAGCAAGGCAGATGGCGCAGGCGTCTGCCTGCAAACTACTCCGGTCTTAGCATCCGATTGTCACATCCCGAATACATTAGTTACCACTTTGATCGGTCTCCTCGAAATCCACCCAAGCAAGAGCTTGTTAATGGCAGCAGCGTTATGATTATGAAACGTGGGGTGCGAATTAGCGGCACAGTCAGGAACCTGAATGGACAGCCAATCGAAAATGCTCTTGTTGCTGCCGGCCGGCTGTACAGCAGGTCACCCTATGGCGAGTTGATAGAGGATAGCACTACTGCCAGAACACCTGCCGAGGGAACTTTTAGTATAGGCGGATTACATAAAGAACAAATAGATGTACTGTGTTCGGCGACAGGTTATGCCCCAAAGATTATGCCCGTTGAGATTAAAGAAAAAATGGAACCGCTCGATGTTGTCCTCAAGGGCGGTAAGACCTATGTGGAACGGGTAGTCGATGCCAATGGTAATCCTATCGAGGCAGTCAAAATCGATGTTCGCGAATGGCGTATAGGCAACAAACGCAAAACAATAACTCGCACTACGGAGACCGATTCAAAGGGCTTTTTCAGAATTGAGAATCTGCCGGAAGAAGGAAAGCTCAAGTTTCATTTTGGCAAGAGAGGAAGCGGTTTTGAGAGTTTTTCCAAGGTGATGCCAGAAGATATATCACAGATAGACCAGATTGTAATGTACAAGACACCTGTATTCACTGGAAAAGTTATAGATGCCGAAACTGAAGAACCCGTCACAAGCTTTAAAGTCATAAATGGAGTCAAGTGGAAGTCAACAGATGAATCGTTTCGCTGGAGCAGGCGCTATAAAAAGCAGGTGGATTCAGAGGACGGTGCATTTACTGAAACTTGGAACGGCTATGCTATAAGTTATCCCTTTGATGGAGACTGCTGTCTTAAGATAGAGGCAAAGGGATATCTTCCTGAAATGGCTCCGCCGATTAAGCTGGGGGGAAAATACGAGCCGTTTGTTATACGTCTTACCAAAGCTGAGCCTTGGAAAGGTACGGTAATTGACTGCCAAGGCAACCCGGCCGCCAAAGCAGAAGTTGGTTGGGTAGGGCCGGGCAAAAAAGCATTTATCAAAGATGGCAAATTCGACAGAACCGGATTTGTTTACCAAGCTGAAACAATTGTCCAAACAGATGAAAATGGTCGGTTTGAATTGAATCCCACAAGAGAACAAGGACTTATAGTCATTGTGCATTCCACGGGATACGCCCATGTGAAATCTAGTGATTTCGACAACGGCTCTCAAATTCAATTGACTCCCTGGGCCAGGATCGAAGGTACTATAGTCTCTTCTGATAAGGACAGTCGAGAGTTCCTCGTGGCAGTTGCTCCTATAATGTCCTCGGAAGACGATAAGTCCCAGCTGATAAGCTGGCAGTTTGAGCAGATTTCTGTTAGCGGCAGGCATTTTGTTATCGATTATGTACCTTCGATACCGCTGCATGTGGGCCAAATTGTCCGCTGGGAGCACTCAAGCCCGGTATATCTTAAACCTCAAGCGGGAGAAACTTATCAAGTCCAGATTGGGGGCAAGGGCAGAACCGTCACCGGGAAAATCATCCACCCGATTCCGGAACGTACCAGAGAAACTGGCGAAGCGGGAATGTCTAACCCTCGCAGGTTACACGCAGTTGCCTACCATATTGAGCCTATGTCAAAGATGCCGGATGAAATAGAGAATATGTCACAAGATTCCTTTTTGTGGCTTTGGCGGGATGCTGAAAACGTCTATGAGAGGTCAAAGACTTTTGAAAAAAGATTCATTCCTACGATTGAAGATGATGGTAACTTCAGATTCGATA
>CAYWOD010000271.1:0-4067 GCA_964459805.1 uncultured Pirellulales bacterium | reverse complement strand
AGGCCCTTACCGAGCAGAAAGACAAAGGCCATCGCAAGCTGCTTGGCGAGCTTCTGGTGGAGATGAACTACTGCACAGAGAACCAGATAGCCTCGGCGCTGGCGGAGGCATATAGCGTGCCGTACGCTCAAGTTGGTCCCAAGCTATGCGACGTCAAGGCCCTTGAAATCCTGCCGAGAGAATTCATTGAGGCGCACATCGTCTTGCCGCTGTTCAAGGTTTATGACACACTTACGGTGGCGGTCAACGAGCCGACGAACGTGTTTTTGATAGACGAAATAGAGCGCATAAGCGGCTGTAAGGTTGAGGTGGTTTGCGCGACAACCAAGGATATCAAGGCCACGTTGCAGACATATTTGCCGGCGGCGAACGTCTTTGTTATTGATGATATTATCGACGACGAGGGCCTGGAAGATTTCACGCTGATAGAGAGCATCACAGAGGATATAGGCAACCTCGAGGAGATAGCCGGCCAATCACCGGTCGTAAAGCTTGTAAATTACCTCCTTTACAACGCCGTGCGCGAAAATGCCAGTGACATTCATATAGAGCCGGATGATAAAAAGCTGCGGGTTCGGTACAGAGTTGACGGCAGGATGTATGAGAAGATACGCCCGCCGCATCAGATGCATCCGGCAATTGTTTCACGTGTCAAGATTATGGCTGAGCTGGATATTGCTCAACGGCGTTTGCCGCAGGACGGAGGGATCCATGTTTTAGTTGAAGGCAGGCCTATAGACCTGCGCGTGTCCGTTATGCCGGGTAACTTCGGCGAAAAGGTCGTTATCAGGGTTATCGATCCGCATAAGGTCCTCTTCAATTTCGAATCGCTGGGATTTATGTACGAAAACCTCCAGCAGTTCAGGAAAGTAATACAAGCTCCGAACGGTATTGTTCTAGTTACGGGACCGACAGGCTCAGGCAAAAATACCACACTCTATGCGGCACTTGCCGAGCTAAACAGCGAAGAGGTTAACATTTGTACGGTTGAAGACCCGGTAGAGTGCAATATGGCGGGGATAAACCAGTTTCAGGTGAACGAAAAGGCAGGATTTGTGTTCTCGACGGCACTGCGAAGTTTGCTGAGGCAGGACCCGGACATAATAATGGTGGGCGAGATTCGTGACGAGGCCACGGCCAACATCGCGGTACAGGCCGCCTTGACAGGTCACCTGGTCCTGTCAACTTTGCATACGAACGATGCGCCCGGTGCCGTGACGCGCCTGGTGGATTTGGGTGTTGCCCCTTATCTTGTAAGCGCGTCACTGATTGCCGTGTTGGCCCAGCGGCTTGTGCGCAAGATATGCCCGAATTGCAAGACAGAATACGAGCCGTCGGGCGGTATTAAGAAAATTGTAGAAAAGGCCGGCGGTGAAATTACAAAGTTCTATCGGGGCGTGGGTTGCAAAAAATGCCGGAATACAGGCTATGCCGGACGAATTGCCATTCACGAGCTGTTTGTGCCCAGTGAGGAAATTGCCGGAATGATTGGTGAGCGGACGAGCCTCAAAGAGCTCAGAAATATGGCCCTTAAAAACGGGATGGTTCCTCTGCAGACCGATGGAATTGAAAAGGTCAAAGCCGGAATTGTGTCTGTCGAGGAAGTATTGAGAACAGCCCAGGCCGAAGCGTAAAACAGTATTGGCGCAATGAAGGAGATTCCCGCTACTGTGCCGGATATAAACAAATGAGTCCCTTAACAGCGAAAACGACCGAGACCGCTGGTGTTGCAAAACAAGGCGAGGGATTTTTTCCTGCCGGTCTCGATCAGGAACAGGCTCAAAGTGCTTTCGGAGCCCCCACAAGCAGCGAAACAGGTTCGCCCTCGATGCAAGCGTCATACTCCGGGCCTTTGTCGCAAGCCGGGGCCGCGCGGCTCCGCACTGTGAAGGTAAAGCGGCCAGAGCTTATATTGTTTACGACACAGCTATCGGTAATGCTTGACAGTGGAGTAGTGCTCAGCGACGCCCTTGACGCAATCGGTGAACAGGCGGGCCATGACGGATTCAAAATGATAATTATGAGTTTGGCTGTGGCGGTCAAGAACGGAGAGACTTTTTCAAGAGCGCTCGCTGCGCACCCAAAGATTTTCAATCCGATGTTTATCAGCATGGTCAAGGCATCCGAGGCGTCCGGCAAAATGGCCGAGATGCTCGACGTGCTTAGCGGCTACCTGAGCTTCGAATGTGAAACCCGCAAAAGCATCAAAGGAGCGCTGACCTATCCGTTCATAATGGCGCTAATGGCCGTCGCCGCAACGGGCACGCTGATGTTCTTTGTCCTGCCGAGGTTCATGAGAATCTACGAAGCAAAGGGGGCTGCACTTCCAAAGATTACGCAAATATTGGTTGCTTTCAGTAGAACGTTGGGCAACCTCGAGTCGATGACGTGTATCGTTACGATACTGATATTGACATCGATGGGATTGTATTACTGGGGCCGAACCCTGTCGGGCCGTCGGGTGATTGACTTGGTAAAGATCCGCACGCCGGTGCTTGGCACGATGTTTATTGATATGGTTGTGACTCGCAGTATGCGCATTATGGCGACAATGCTGAATACGGGCGTTCGCCTTCTGGACTCGATAGAGGTGATACAGGACTCTTGCGACAATTACTATTTTCGACGGCTTTGGGGCACCGTCGAAGGAAAGATCCAAGACGGCTACCAGTTATCCGAGTCCATACAGATCTCACCGAGCAGTGAGCTAATCTCGCCCGGTATCATTCAGATGCTCCGTGCCGGAGAAAAAAGCGGTAAGCTGGGCGAAGTCTGTGACAAGGTATCGGTCTTCTACGAAAAGAAGCTCGAGGCCTCGATCAAAAGCGTTATGGCTCTTATCGAGCCCTTGATGATAACCGTTCTCGGCAGTATCATTGGTACGATTGCCATAGCGCTATTGCTGCCGGTGTTCAAGATTTCAAGCGTGATTGCCCATTAGCTGCCCAAAGAGCCGGGGCCCATACCGAACTAATCAGTATAGGCCCCGGATTGGTGCAAATGCCTGTGTCATTCCCGAAAAACTTGTCCACGCGTAGGCGGGTAACGGGAATGCACTTAGCCTCATCAAATCAACACGCATTACGGCCACACTAGCTCATTCAGCCACCATGCGGCCAACTCAGCAAAGTCCTTGAAGTCAACCGTGCCGTCTTTGTACAGGTCTATCGGCTCTGGTAACTGCCCATAAACAATAGTCCCAGCTGACTCCTTCGCAATATCGCCCGAGGTCTCATCAAGCTTGTACCATAACAACGGACCGACCACAGGGTCCCCTGTCTCATTAGCAATGTTCGCAACCTCGGTATCCGACAGTCCGTAGTCGTAGAGGCGGACGTCGTCAATGAGGCCGTTGAAACATCTGTAAGGCGGGTTACTATTACTATATTGTTTTCCAATGTGAGCGAACTCTCCGCTGTCGGTGATCAATTTAGTCGATGTAACTGTTTGTCGAACTCCATCGACATACAGATAATTGGTACCGCTTTCTATTACTCCAGCGACGTGGTGCCAATTTGTATCGGTATAGGTGATATCGCTGCTGGTAGGCTCGAGAACTGTGTCCCCGTTACCTGCCCAAAGGCGAAAGAAGTTGGAGCTGTGCCTTACCAGGGCAAAACCGTTGTATCCATCGGCGCTCGTCAGTTTGCCTGCGATGCCCATATAAATATCCACATTATCTGCTGCCATTTTCACCCATGCTGCAATAGTCAAGTCTCCTGTTAGCTGCAAACTGACATCATTGGCGCAGTCAATGTAAACGTAATTATCTGTACCGACGAACTGCAGCGCATTGTCTTTCTTGCCGCCCACCCACTGCGAATTATCACTCGGGAAGTTGATCAACTTACCATCGCCGGAGGCGTATTCGAGCCAGTTAGCTGCCATTAGCTCAACCTCTTTATAGTCAACGACGCAATCCTCGACATAATCGGCTTTGGCGAAATCGGGCGAACGAAGCGAAAGAACACATTTGGAAGGATACAACCTGATATCGTCAAAGAAGACCAATCCTGAAGCAGGGCTGGCGCCTCTATCGAAACCAATACTAATCGTTGTGACATTTG
>CAYWOD010000270.1:0-4101 GCA_964459805.1 uncultured Pirellulales bacterium | reverse complement strand
CAGTTGGCCCTTGCGTGGGGTATGTATGCCGACGACAACGACGACAAGATCGTCAACGGCGGAACGAGCCGTAATTGCTGGGTATATTGGCCTGGCCGCGGTGCTTCGGAAGAAGAGCGAATACAGGGTATCAAATCCGAGTTGCTATTTCCATACTGCCCGAACGTAAGGCTCTACAAGTGCCCCACCGGCATCCGCGGAGAGGTGGTAACGTATGCCATAGTGGATGCTATGAATGGTTATGACGCGATACCCGGGGCTGAAGGACAGGTACTAAAAAACAGGATGCAGATCCGCCAGTCGGCCAAGAGGGCTGTTTTTGTGGACGAAGGCCGGTTGAGTCCGACGAGTTGGACTGTTTGGTACCACCAGGAACGATGGTGGGACCAGATTACCGCCAGACACGGAGATGGGACAAACTTCTCATTTGCAGATGGGCACAGTGAATACTGGAAGTGGAAAGACCCGCGAACTTTAGACGTTGCCAAGATGGACTACGACACGTGGCAAAGCTCGGGCCGCCACGGCTCCCTATCTACGCAGCCGGGCAATCAGGATTTGCACAATGTGCAGAAGGCCGTATGGGGTAAGTTGGGCTATACGCCAACTACCCCTTGACCACTGCCCGCCTGGCAACCGATCATTTGACAATCAAAGGGCTTTGAGGCCCGGGCTAATCGGGACTTGCGGTTTTTTTTGCTGCGGCGTGAAGAGCGAGCCAGGCCCAGTGGAAGTATGGGCGTCGCATATTTGGCGGTGCTGTTTAGCTTCGCAGCGCTCTTATGGCGTCCTTTATTGTCTTTTTGTCGCCGCGCTTTAGAGCGGTCTTGATGCCGGAGTGTTTACTGAGCCTCCGGAGGATTTCCGACAGTCCGTTCGGCAAGCCGTGCTTATCCTGGCCGATGGTTTCCAGAAGCCACTTGCCGCATTTTCCAACGGCTCCAGGCGGCAGTATGATTGCTGCGGCGACGTCGTTTTCGTGGATCAGTTCAATTTTGACGCCGTGGTTGCCCAAATCTGTGGCGCAAAAGGTATAGCCATTTTGGTATAGAAATCCCGGCAGTGCATTACGGCGGATATTCACAATTTTGCCGGTTTTTTTTGCGATTTCGGCGGTTTGTTTTACCATGCCAAAAACCCCTTTGTTGCCTCCATCCTCTTTTTAGGGCTGGCCTAAACTACTATTCTTCCAGGATTTGCGCGTGCGAGCGTCCTGAGTCCGTTTTCATCGCCGATCCTGGTCTTTTGCCACCATATAAGACGCCTTTGGTCCGAAAAATATTGCAGGAATTCTCACCCAGGCTTGATTGGACCCGGCTGTGGATTGGCTATGGCCAGGCCGATGCCCACCACCGGGCGCCGGCCATCGAGATATTTTTTTGTTGCAACGAACACGTTGCTTGTGATAATCGTAGTTTATTATGCCGAGAACTGTGGGCTGGGGATGTTCTCGGCTCCCCTCTCCTCCGCACCTCAGCCCACTTTTTTGGCCCGGCGGCGGGCTTATCCGCCGTTAGGCGGTGGAATCAAGGTTTTCAAGGACGGTTTTGACAGATTCAGGTATTCTCTGCCGTCGAGCGGTTCAATGAATTGTCGCAAACCGGTGCCGACGTCGCCGCCGCCCTGCACCTCACCTGCTGACTATCCCGACTCTCAAGCTCCACCTCACTCGCCGGAGTGCATAATGAATTGCAGAAAACACCACGATATGCTATTATTCAATCGGTTTGGTGGAGTATTAGTGTGAACAATTGGAAAGTATGAGGCTCCAAAAATGCTGATGCCAAGAAAAGGACTCGCTCGCTCGGTTTGTCCGAAGACGGGTAAGCCCCCCGATGGCAAGAAGAGATATCGGTGGTTTGCGTGGATGTTTCCGGTGGGTGGTCTGCTGGCCCTGATTTGGTTCTTGATTCGGGTGATTCCGAATCCTTCGCGTGCGACCTACCCGTGTCAGCGGATGGCTTTCCCGATAGCATCGGGCTTCGTAATCTGGCTCACAGGAGCAATCGCCTCAATCACCGCTGTTCGCAAGGCAAAACGCAGCTTCGCGCAGTCACGTTACGCGTTGTGTGTGATGCTCGTTGGCTTGAGCATTGGGGTTGTGTGGCTTGCTCAGGACATTACTGCCGACAAGCCGATCTTAGCCGAAGAGCCGGCTGCCAATGCCCCGATAGGAACCGCCAAGGGCATTCATCCGGGCCGTGTTGTCTGGGTGCACGATCCTGATGCGACCGACTGGGACGGGCCCGGAGACGGACATTGGTGGCAGAGCAGTCACACAAACCAGACCGTCGTGGACGAAATGATGGGCCGGGCCATAGGCGCCCTTGCCGGCGAGCCGACATCCGCCGCCGCCTGGGACAGCCTCTTCAAGCACTTCAACAAAACACACGGCAAAGGAAGCGTCGGATACAAGCCGGGCGAAAAGATCATTATCAAGGTCAATTTCGTCGGCTGTATCAGAATCTGGAACAGACGCCCGGTGACGAAGATCGAAGATTACAACCTGCGAAGCCTCGACTATATGAACACGTCACCACAAATGATAAACGCGCTGCTCGGCCAGCTCGTTGAGCAAGTCGGCGTCAAACAGGCCGATGTTACGGTGGGCGATACTCTCTGCTTCTTCCCGAACGAGTACTACAACATCTGCCACGGCAAGTTTCCGAACGTCCGCTATCTCGAGTACCTTGGCAAATTCGGGCGGACGGCCGCGAAATTCTCCTCCATCCCCTTCTATTGGAGCACCCCGGCCGCCGCGGGAAAGAAAACCGACTATGTCCCCGTCTCCTACGTCGAGGCCGATTATCTCATCAACCTCGCCAACCTAAAAAGCCACAACGACCAGGCCGGCATAACGCTCTGCGCCAAGAACCACTACGGCTCACTTCTCAGGAAGCCCCGCTCCTCCGAATACTACGATTTGCACAAGGACCTGCCCTACACCACCCCCGGCATGGGCCGGTACAGGCCCCTCGTGGACCTGATGGGCCACAAGCACTTAGGCGGTAAGACACTTCTCTATTTGGTTGACGGGCTCTACGCAGGCAAACACGCGAAAGAAAGGGCGCCGAGAAAATGGAACACCCCGCCTTTCAACGGCGACTGGACCTCCTGTCTTCTTGCCTCACAGGACCCGGTCGCAATCGACTCGGTCGGCTTCGATTTTCTCCGCACCGAATGGGACGATGCGCCGCACAGATCCGGCACAAACGATTATCTGATCGAGGCGGCGCGGGCAAATGATCCCCCGTCCGGAACGTTCTACGACCCGGACCATAAGGAAAATGTAACCCGCTTGCCGAGCCTGGGCGTCTATGAAAACTGGAACAATCCGACTGATAAGCAGTATTCCCGCAATCTGGGAGCGGGCAAGGGGATCGAGCTGATTAAGCTAACCGGCAAAACGCGCATTTCCATGTCAAAAACAAGGGACTTGCCGTACCGTAATCGCAATTAAAAGGGACGTTAACCGTTCACGGGGTACTATGTTGAATTTTGGCCATTTTTCGTCATTGCGAGGAGCGAAGCGACGAAGCAATCTCGATTTTAGAGCGTTTGAGATTGCGACGGCCCCCAAGAGGGCCTCGCAATGACACAGAAACGCAATTTATACCCCCCGAATGGTTACAAAGGACGTTAATCACATGGCGGCAAAAACGGGTTTTGACAATGAAAAGTATTTACAGGAACAGACCGACGCTATCCTTGAGCGGGTCAGCCGGTTTAACAACAAGCTGTATCTGGAATTCGGCGGGAAACTTCTGTTTGATTATCATGCGGCACGGGTGCTTCCCGGCTTTGATCCGAACGTTAAGATGCGCTTGTTGCAGAGAATACACGACAACATAGATGTTATTCTATGTATTTATGCCGGGGACATTGAGAGAAAGAAGGTGCGGGCCGACTTTGGCATTACATACGATTCAGACGCGCTGAAAACAATCGATGATTTCAAGGAATGGGGCATCGACGTTACGGCCGTGGTCATTACACGCTACGCAGACCAGCCCTCAGCCAAGGCGTTCAAGAACAAGCTTGAACGCAGGGGAGTAAGCGTTTATACGCACAAATTTACCAGGGGTTATCCTACGGATGTTG
>CAYWOD010000269.1:0-4116 GCA_964459805.1 uncultured Pirellulales bacterium | reverse complement strand
GATCAAAGCTGTCGCCAAATAAAAGACGATTTGGCACCATCTTTGAAGCGGCCCTGCACATTGCTGATCCTACGGGCCATTTTGCGTACAATTTCATTTGTAAGGGCCTAAAGGATTTCTTTGAATATTGGCGGGGTTTCAGGCAGAATGCGATAGACGGACCAATGGCTGCCTGGGCCAACGCTCAGGTTGCGGAGTTGCTGACAACCACATCGGTAACGAGCGTATCGATGCAACTTTGATCGGCTTGCTGCAAATCCAGCAGATCACGCGGCGTGATCTGGTCCAGCGTCTTGCCCAGTTGACTGCGGGCTTGCTCGGCCCAGGAGACCATGCCCTTTACGGCCTCAGGGTTGAGCTCGTATCCGGAGGAATCAGTCAATATCTTCATCGCTTCGGCAACCGATCGTGAGTCATGGTAGGATCGATTTGAGGTAAGGGCATCGAACGTATCAGCCACAGCCAGAATGCGGGCGCCAGGCGGTATGGAATCGCCCGACAGACCATCCGGGTAGCCCTGGCCGTTCCATTTCTCGTGATGGTGGCGAACCAAGCTTATCTCTCGCTCGAGAAACGTCATCTTTTCCAGGATACGAACGGCTATGAGCGGATGTTGCTCAATAATGCTGCGCTCCCGCGGCGTAAGCCTGCCAGGTTTGGACAGAATTGTATCGGGCACACCGATCTTCCCGATGTCGTGTATCATTGCGGCCCGGCGAATGATCTCCACTTGTTTGGGAGCCGTTCCCATTGCCTCGGCGATGCCGACTGCATAAAGCGTTACATTTTCGGAGTGCCTCTTTGCGTATGCGTCTTTCGCTTCAAGGGCTTGCACCAAGCCCCAGATGCTTTGAATGAACATCTGCTCTGCTTGTTCCGACAGACCGACGATACGTCGCTGCAGCCTTTTGATCTTCTCGGTGTCGAGGTCGCCGGCGCTTACGCGCTTTGACATTGTATTATCCCATATCTTAACGCAGTCCCTGCCGGCGCTCTTGGCTTCGTACAGGGCTAAGTCGGCTCTACGCATAATCTCAGCGGAAGAGCCGGTGCTATCAGGCATACTTTGTGCTATGCCGCAACTGATAGTAATCGAGAGGTCTTCTTCCAGCTTGATTTCCTGAGTTTTGGCCCGAAGTCTCTCCATTAATTTAGCGGCAGCTTCGGCCTTTGTCTCCGGCATCAGTATGACAAATTCGTCGCCGCCGTAGCGTGCCAGCACATCCGGCGTTCTTTTCTCGCTTTTCATACATGCGGCAAGCTTCACCAGTGCCTCGTCACCCGCGGCGTGGCCCAGGACGTCATTGATCATCTTGAAGTTGTCGAGGTCTATAATCGCCACGGAAAACGGGCGTCTGTAGCGTTTTGCGCGGGCATATTCGGCCTGGAGCTTGTCCTCAAGGAGTTTTCTTGAGCCTACGCCCGTCAGCGCATCGGTCAGGGAAGTAAGCCTTGCTTGCTGGTACAAGCTTACGTTGGTCAGGTGAGAGTTCAGGATTTCCCTTGCTAATTTGGCCTTATATGAGACCAGTTCTTTGTTTGCGGCGGCCGAACCAGCCAAGCCGCACATGCACAAATACCCGGTCAATTGCCCGACGCCGTTAGCCGAGGGTCCATTTTCAGCGGAGACTTTCAGAGGAATGACCAGCCTCGGCGATTCGCTCCCGAGTTTTTCGCAGACCTCCGGAATGCTGTCGTAGTAGAATCCCTCACTGTCAAATGATCCGTGCTTCTCGGCCAGTCGCGTTAAATGTTCTTTGGGACACACACATTCGTTGCAGCTTATGAGCACAGGACGTTTTTCCTGGTATCCGCCCTTATGAAAACACAGCACGCATTTTGCGGCGCCGAAGAGCTTTGGGACTTCACGGGTGACTATGTCTGTTACCTCGTTCAGGTCGATGCTTTTGAGGCAGGTTGAAAGCATTGCAACTTCCTCGGCCGCCGCCCGGTCTTCCAGAAGCTGCCTGCCCATAAGATCGCGAGCAGAAAGCATCCCCACCACAACGCCCTTATCGACGATAGGCAAATGGCGAATGCCGTTGTCGGTCATAATCTCCCTCGCTTCACCGGTCGGAGTTTCAGGAGAACAAGAAACAACGTGCGAGGTCATTATCTCGGCCACAGTGGTTGCCTCCTGGTCCTTCGATGAAGCTACCACCCGGTTGACAATATCGCGCTCTGTGACGATGCCCGCAAATTTCCCCTTCTCATCGGTTACAACGAGACAGCCAACCTTACTGCCAAGCATCTTGTCCGCGGCTTCTTTGATGGTAGCGCTGCGGCCGATAGCTATTATCTGTGCGGGGCGGTCAACAGTTTCACGCATTTTTCGGTCCTTTGAGCGATTCGTCAGTGAGAATTAACCAGCCAGGCCGGGAATCCATATATGACACTTCTTAGACTAATTGTATCGGCCTCAATCAGACGCCACTTTAGTCCGGCGGCGTAATAAATCCTTGCGATTACCGCCGGTAGAACTGCTTGCTGATGCTATCTCCGGGCAGTCGGCGAGACCGTCCGTCCCAAGCTCAAACGGATGAAAGAGCTTAAAGGCCTCATGTTCACCGCAGCAGGTAGCTTTGCAGATTCTTTCGTTGTATAATAGTCCGGCGCCCACAAAACGACGGTCCACGATATGCAGCGCAGTCAACAGAATATGAGTGAAGCAAACTTACTTCTCAAAGCGTACTACGAGGCTCTTTATGAGCTGCTTGAGGCCCGGAGGGATTCGCTGGCGGCGACAATAGAGGATCTGCTGAGAGCGGAGGTCGAAAAACGCGGCTTTGAGGACTTCGATAGGGACAAATTCACGGCGTACCGGGATGCGTCTCTGGCTTTTGTCGATGAGCGGATTGAGGCTTACAATCCTATCGGGTTTCAATATACGTTTGACCGCGTCAGAGCACGGGAGGCCTTTGAACTGGAGCTGCAGCTCAACTGGCATGACAGCCGGGCAGAATTTGAGGCCCTGGTGGAAGCAGCCTGCGACAAAGCGCAGGCAGGGCTGACAGACGGTAATCTGCGCGCATTGGCGAAGGAATTGATAAGGCAGCTCGGCGCATTTCCGGACAGCAGCATCATCTCCACTTACCAGGCCCAACCCGCTCTGAATAAGCTTCCGGATTATATCGTTGCACGGGCTATCGAAAAAATCATCGCATCGGAAGAATCTATCCAGTAGAGGCTGGTACGCAGCTTACGACGTGCTATTGCGTTTCAATGGTATTGCTGGTCCGAATTTCGGGCTTTTTTCAATTCCGTCCTTGGTATTGCCGTATTTTTCGATTACTATTTTTGTTATATGGCTTCTCTCGGCACAGTTCTATGAGTGTAGTGCGTGAGAAAGTGCTGAGTTGTCGGTTAGCAATAAGGCTCGGCTTTTTGTGAAGCTGAGCAGCGAATTTACAGTCTTAATTGTTACAGGAGGCACAGAGATGAGACATATTACACGGCGAAGTTTTATGAAAGGTTCGCTGGCTACCGGTGCAGCGCTGGCATTGCAGGGTTGCGCGAGGCCAGCAGCGCCGTTTTCCCGTGTCATTGGCGCGAACGAAGATGTCCGCGTAGCCGTTGTGGGCATCAACGGTCGCGGCGGGTCACACATTGGGGCATTCGACAAGATGGAAGGAGTGCGGTTGGCGGGCCTGTGCGATGTGGACAGGAAGGTTTTGGAAAGCCGTGCCAAGTCGTTCAAAGACCGCGACAAGAAAGTGGATGCGTACGTCGATATTCGCGAACTGCTGGATAACAAGAACATCGACGTGATATCCATCGCGACGACGAACCACTGGCACTCGCTGGCGACGATTTGGGCGTGTCAGGCGGGCAAGGACGTTTATGTCGAGAAGCCCTGCAGCCACAACGTCTTCGAGGGCCGTAAGTGCGTCGAGGCCGCCCAGAAGTACAAGCGAATAGTGCAGCACGGCACGCAGAGCCGCGCGAAAAGCGATTGGGCAAAGCAGGTGGCCGCTATCGCCAGCGGCAAGTACGGCAAGCTGCTCGTATCCAAGGCGTGGGCATCCAAGAATGGACGAGGGCGATGGGGTGTCGGGTTTAAGGCGATCAAAGATCCGCCTGAATACCTGGACTTCAATATCTGGCTGGGACCTGCAA
>CAYWOD010000268.1:2517-4163 GCA_964459805.1 uncultured Pirellulales bacterium | reverse complement strand
GGGTAGGCTTGCTTCGCTCCTCGAAATGACGAAAAACGGCCAAAAAATTCAACATATCACCCCGTGAACGGTTACGGAATTCAATCCCTGATCCCCCGATAGCCTGATACGCACCCCCTAATCTCCCGATATCCTGATACCGCTGATACCCCGGTACGCCGATCCCCTTTTCCATCACTCCTTTTAATGGGAGAAATCTGGAAACTCCGGGCCCTTTTCACAGAAATAGCAGGTGACTGTGCCCGGCTTGTTACTGTTTTGAAACGGGCTCACTGGTTTCGCCTTGCGAGCTTCACGTCCTGCCGGCGTGACCGGGGCAGGACTTTTAGCACTCGCACGCTGCCATCCTTAGTCATACACTCGACAGTTGTATTCATAGGGGCGTGGAGCTTGAAATGCACGTCCCAGGCCTTTGGCCAGGCCGGTAGAACAAGAATCTTGTTTCCGTCGGCCTGCAAGAGCATCCGCTGCAGAGCCGTCATCGCGACGCACCCGTGGTCCTGGTCCGGCACCCAGTCGAAGTTCGGCCCCCAAAATGCGGGAAATCGACTCCCGCTGTGCCACGTGGAGAAATTGCCGCTGACATACCTGGCCGCTTCTTCGGCAAGTCCCAGATAGGCGGCCTGGATCGCATCCTGCCTCCAGCCGCCCGATCCCTTGACCAGCCGGCGTCGCCAGGTCTCAAGCCCAACGTCCAATCCCGCAGCCGACAACCCGTACAAACGGTATGGAAAGACCGCATACAATTCCGGATTCTCCGAATTCCTGCGCACATCGAATTTCTCTGCAGGCAGGACAAACTTCTTACCCTCCTCTTCTTTGACAGCCACCTGCGGCAGATCGCCAAGCAGCTTTCGCCACGCCGCCCTTTGCGATGCGGTTCCGGCCTTGTCACCAAGCCGCAACAGTCGGCCAATGACATAGCGCAGGCCCGCAACTTCCGGCGTGGGATTGACGCACTGCCACCAAGTCTCAAGGGCCTGAGCAGGCTCGAATCGTATCTTGCCGCCGGCGTCCCGCTGCCAGTGCTGATCGTAGAAAGTCAGGACGGCATCGGCTATCGGCGTCAGCGTCTTGCGCAGAAACTCCTCATCCTGTGTGGTAGCATAGTAATCGAGCATCATAGCGGTAATTTCGATGCCGCCCTGCCACTCCCGCCGGATATACTGATTAACCGTCTCAGGCCCGGCGTGCCCCCAGCCGTAATCGCAATTGCCGTTGGTCCCCCAGAAATACATCGTCTCCGGAAAGAACGCCCCCGCGTGCTTGTAATAAATCCGCGTCTTGTCCCTGCACAGCCCTAACGCATCCATATACATCCGAAAGACCGGCCCCATCAAATCGAAGTCCCCCGCCGCAAGCATCGACCAGTAAGGCAGCCGCGTATTCTGCCACCAGTACATCCCGCCCCACCGCCGATAGTCGCCGTCAAAGTGCTCGGCGCCGACCTGAGCATCAACGGTAAATATCGTGCCGTTGAACTTGATCGGAAAAGCCCCCCGCCCGCCACACGCATTGATCCACCGCTGCAGCACGTATCCCCTGGATACGGCAAAGGCGCCCGACTGCGCTTTAGACGCCGCGACGACCTTGCCGTCTATGTACAGCTTACTTTGGCCGTCCGCGGCGTTGTATGTTCCCACAAC
>CAYWOD010000268.1:0-2417 GCA_964459805.1 uncultured Pirellulales bacterium | reverse complement strand
TGCCGTCTATGTACAGCTTACTTTGGCCGTCCGCGGCGTTGTATGTTCCCACAACACCCTCCGGCATTTTCGTATTCCTATGCCTCGCAAGGTCGCCGACTTCCTGTTCACTCAACGCCCTGTTAAGGACCCGCGCCCGTGATATGTGCCCGATGAAGCGGTTGCTCCCGTTGCTGCAGGTCCCGATCCGCAAAGGCAGCGAATTCGTCGTTATCTCCTGCGCAAGCGACCCGCCGGTAACACGAATCCAGCTCCGGTTCCAAAACGCAGCCCACCAGGCCCTGTGTTCCATGCGTGCCGTATCGAGGTCGGTCGCCTCGACCGTGCCTACCTGCTTGTCCAGCATCTTGAGCCAGGCATTAGTCGTCTGGGTCTGCGCGGTCAGCGGATAGATCGAGATTACGAAACGCTGCCGAGGCTTATCGGATTTCAAGGTCGCTAAGGAAGCCTTTCTGAGGCCCTCGCCACCGATGATGCCGCCGAAGGTGCGATGCATCAGCGGATCGGGATATTTCTCCAACAGCTCGCCCAAGTGCTGGTTCTTCAGGGTTATCGGATAGCAGGACCTGGCGTTGCGATGATACCACACGATGGAGTCGCCTCTTGTCGGGACAATCACATCCGGATAGACGATGATCGGGTAGTTGCTCTGGTCGTTTCTGGTCAGCCCTCGCGCACTGTTGGTCTCGGCGCCTTTGAGTTCGCGTTCGGCCGTTCGCCAGACCTCCAGCTTTGCCTCGATGCCAAACTGCTCCTGTCCCTCGGCCTCGATGCGGATTACGGGCCGATTTGCATCGACCCATACGCGAAGCGTTCTTTGCCGCCGGCCTTTTCCGGCTATGATCTCGATCTCGCCTTCGCGCAGTCGCAGCGTTTGGCGAAAGTCCCTGCTGTGCTCGAAAATCCCCGGTGCAAGCCGGATTCGCACCAGGCCAAGCTTGAGCAGTCTGGCGTTCTCGCTCCAGGAATCGGTCTTGCTGATATAAAAGACAAGGTCTCCACTTTGCTCGACCCAGAGGTTCAGGCCGAGACCACCGTTGCCGATCGGCATTGAGCCGGAAGAGTCCTTACTCGGACTGGTCCAGACAACGTTATACTCGGCCATCGTTTGCGCACCGTCCGCACAAAAACCGGATACCGCAGCCAACAAAACGACAATACCGCCAACACAGGAACACTTGGTCCGACGCATACATCTATCCTTTAATTTCGAGACGCCAATCAAATCCATTGCCGCCCAATTGTAGCCGCCCCTTGAATAAAAGCAAGCCGTGAAAACGGCCGTTATTGTATGGAACGGGGTTATTGGGAAATTTGGTGGGTTAGAGGTTCCTTTTGGTTAAGCTGTTGGTTAAATGATTGAGTCGCGTTTTACAGTTGGTTATTCCCAATTTGCAGAAACAATGTTACACTGACAGTTGCAGGTAGAAAGTTCTGTTGAACGACTCCTGAAACAAGTGAAAAAACAGCTCGACTCAGGAAAGGAAACCAAATTTGAGTAATGAATACTTGAAAAATAAGTTATCAGGCAAACTTATAGTACTTGACGGGCCGGAAGGCTGAAAGATAGCGTCGTTGAAATTTTTTGGAAAAACTTCGTGTTTTTATTGTATCATTCAGACTTGTGGAGTATAATACATTATGCCCGGGTGGGTGAACGTCGGCTCCATGCCGTGTGTTCGAGGGGCTTGTCCACTTGAACCTAGCCTGCTACGGGCTTTATTTTTTTCAGTTCCAGAGGATTGAAATCGCTGTACCACTCGCCATACGGTTTGTTCCTCGTATCATCCAAGTTCATAACCAGTCGGTATGCCGGTGCAAGCAGATGAAAAAATCTATCTTCTCCACGCTCAAACATTCGCTGCAAAGCCCAAAGATAGTAGTCAATAACTTGCAATCCCGCGTATTGCGAAGGATATGCCGAAAAGATTACTGTTTCACTCTCCGAGCGAATCCGTGTTTTTTTCTCGAAGTTAATTTTTGCTTTCCCGATTGCCTTTTCAAGTGCTCGTCGCCGCACTTTGCCTCGGCGAGCAAAAACAATGCGATTCTTCTCGGCAGTATGCAAGCTTCTCTTAAATAGTCTCTTCACAAGATCGTCGTAAACATCATCAAGTGAAAGTTTTGTTTGTCGCTGGTGCAATAAGCGAGCGGTTTTAACCAGATATTCTTTGCGCTTGATTGCAACTTGAACCCTGGCGCCAAATTCCGGCAACAATTTGAAAACCTCCCGCCTCACTTCCGGCAGGTCATCTTTTGCATGAAAACAGATTGCGGTCTTATTCTTCTCAGGTTGCATTGAGGGCACATCTTTAAAGTACGGATCCCCGAGCAACTCTGTTCGTAGCTGCTCGAGCTTGTGGTGTGCCGGCTTCGGGTCAGGCAGATAAGCCACTCCGACCATAAACACCCTTGAG
>CAYWOD010000267.1:0-4190 GCA_964459805.1 uncultured Pirellulales bacterium | reverse complement strand
CCCCAAATTTGAGCCTCTGCCCAACCGATTTTTCTCTCCAACCAAGTCCGAGGGCCTGGTTTGTCAGGCCACCTACGCATTAACCGGATGAACCAAAAACAAGACATGCCCCCCTCCTCAATGCGTGGCAGCCTCAAGCGTAGCTTGGGGATGGTTGCCTCCATCTTTCCTCTACGGCTCTCGGCGGTACAGGCAAAACCTTGTGCGGAGAAATCCGCCCACACCCGCCGAACCTTACGCACTTTGGAAAAATTCTTTCACATATTCGTAATTTCTTGAACGCCATTTTGAAAATTCCTGTTAATATACACGCTGGGTTGTCGTTCACACTACCAGTTGGGAAAAATAGCAAGATGGTTCGCTCGATTAACACAGTCAAAACATCGACTTCGCGCCGCTCGGCCCTGCGTCTGGCCCGCGGGCGCAGGCTGGGCAAGTACCGCCTGGCAAAATTGCTCGGTGAAGGTGGAACATCCGAGGTCTGGAAGGCCAGAGATTCGGTCGAAGGTATCTGGGTCGCCCTGAAGATTCCGCTGGTCGGGGTGAACGGCGAGCGCGACAGCCAGGCGTTGCTGCGTGAAATTCGTCTGGTTGCGCAACTGCGTCACCCCCACATAATGCCCGTCAAAAACGCCGACATCATCAATGGCCACGCAGTTCTGGCAACCGAGCTGTCCGTCGGCACCCTTGACAACTGCTCGAGGCCAATGTCGCCGCGCCGAATCATCTCCATTATCGTCCAGGTGCTCGACGGCCTGGCCCACGCGCACCGCAAGCGAATGGTCCACTGCGACGTTACCCCCGGTAATATCTTCCTTTTCCCAAACGGTCGGGCCGCACTTGGAGATTTCGGGATCGGCCTGAAAGTAAAGGGGCGAATGAGAACCGTCGATGAGTTCGGCACTCCCGGATACGTCGCCCCGGAGCAGGCCTACGGCCGACCCACATACCGAAGCGATTGCTTCGCTGTCGGGCTTATACTATACGAATACCTCACGGGCGTCTTGCCAAGATGGCCCTTCCACTGGCCGCCGCGAGGCCACAAACGGCTGCGCCAGCGAACCAATCTGGCATTCGTAAGGTTCCTGAAGCATGCCCTGGCCGTCGGCCCGGACCGCCGCTTTGCAAACGCAGACAAGATGCTTACGGCAATGCTTGAAGCCGTGCCGAAGAATCTCAAGACCGGCATTGTCCTTAAGTCCGGCAATGGAATAAAGCTCGACTGGCGCAAAATGCGCCGCGGTGCATTCCTGAAGCGATATGAGAAAGTCCTCTCAGCAGTCTTCAGGTGTGTCGATTGCGGCGAGCCGATAGCTGAGAGCATGCTCCTTTGCCCCTGGTGCGGCAGCGATCGCAACCGCTTCGACGCCAATACGCTTTTTAGCCATCTTTGTCCCTACTGCCACAAGGGGATCCTGCCCGAATGGCGGTTTTGCCCCTGGTGCTACAGCCCCGGCCTCGAGGCTCCGGCGACGCGGAGCACGGCCAAGGTCCGATATCATTCGCGCTGTCAATACTGCGCCGGAAAGCTCATGCGCTTCATGCGCTATTGCCCCTGGTGTCATCGAAAGGTTCGCCGGCCGTGGCAGGTTTGGCCTTTCCCCGAAATATGCACCCGATGCGGCTGGTCGGTCGATACTACTTTTTGGAATCATTGTCCTTGGTGTAAACAGACACTTGTGTAAAAGACCAAGAACGAGAACTAACACGTGACCGAAAACTCAGCCGATACTCCAGGCCCGCAACTTTCCTTTCGCTGGGCCACCGAAACTCATATCGGAAGAGTGCGCGAAGAAAACCAGGACACCTTTTTCATTGACCGGTACCTGCCCCTCTTTCTTGTGTCCGACGGGATGGGAGGTCATCAAGGCGGCGCACTCGCATCGAAAATCATCACAGAAGATCTGCCCGTTATGATCGAAAATGCCCTCGACCGCCTCAAAGTCGGCACCGCGCGGACAATAAGGTCGGTGCTCAAGAAGGCTGTCGCCGAACAAAGCAGACAGCTCCACCTCGAAGGAAACAGCGAAAGCGGCTTCAAGGATATGGGGGCCACAATCGTCATTACGTTGCTGCGAAACGGCCGGTGCTTCGTCGCCAACATCGGCGATAGCAGGGCCTATCTCTTCCGCAACAACCACCTTTCACAACTGACCCGTGACCACTCAGTTATATCCGAGCTCATTGAAAAGGGCCGCATCAGACCCGAAGACGCCGACAACCACCACGCGCAGGGCCAGATCACCCGATATCTCGGCATGGAAGAAAAGGCCCACCCCCACGTCCGCTCGCTCGCCCTCAAAAAAGCCGACCGCATCCTGCTCTGCACCGACGGCCTGACGGACCTCGTAGATGAAAAAGCTATCGCAGCGATCCTCAAAAGCGACACCGACCCGCAGGTTGCCTGCAAAACTCTCGTGGCCGCCGCCAACAAAGCCGGCGGCTACGACAACATAACAACGCTCATAATCGACTGGGGCAGCCCTTCATAGCCTCCACACCGGCAGTGCCAAAAAAACTAAGTTTTCCGTCACTTTTTTTCCTTTTCCGACTCTATCACAGTGACGCTATAATATGAAACGATCAACGGGGCTTTGAAGAATGCAGGACACGATAACCGAAACCGGATTACTCCAGGCCTCCCTGGCCGGCAGCAAAGATGCCTTCGGCGCAATCATCGAGCGGTATCAGTCCTTGATTTGTGCCATTACCTATAGCGCCACCGGCGATCTTGGCAAAAGCCGCGAGCTCGCGCAGGAGACATTCATCCGGGCCTGGAAGAGCCTGGTCCAGCTAAAGGACTTGAACAAATTCCGCGTATGGCTCTGTCGGATCGCACGGAACCTCGCCAGCCGGTCAATAAGGAAGCAGCGATTCGACGTCGTCCGCGAGGGCCAGCCGCTTGAAGAGGCCGCTCTGCTCCAGGCGCCCGGAGACGACCCGGACCAAATAGCAATTAGCAAAGAGCACCAGGCCCTCGTCTGGCAGGCACTCGAGGCAATCCCCGAGCAATACCGCGAGCCGATGGTCCTCTTCTACCGGCGTCGCCACTCCATAACCCCCGTGGCGGCCGACCTCGAATTGTCCGAAGATGCTCTCAAGCAGCGGCTTTCCCAGGGCCGCAAATTCCTCAAGACCGAATTCGCTTCCCTCGTCGAAGACGTCCTGGCCAAAACCGCACCCCAGGAAGCCTTTACCGTCGCCGTCGTCGCCGCACTACCCGCCCTTGCCCCGCAGACCGAGGACGGGGCACGCCTCGATTGGCAATATCCCTCGTCCCGCGCACAAATGTCCAGAGGCGCCGTCTGCGGCGCCTTCGCAGGCAGCATCTTCGGGGGCGTCGCCTGGATCCTGCCCACGTCCTTTATGGCAAAGGACTGGCCCGCCGCCGCCGCAGTCCTCGCCGCTGCGAGCCTGCTCTTCGTCGTCAGCACAACCTTATGCCTCCGCGACCAGAGAAAACGCTGGCGAATCCTCGTATGGGTGATGATCGGCCTGTGCGCGCTCAACCTCGCCGTCATCAACCTCCGCTGGAACCTCTGGATGCAGGCCTACAAACAGACCCCCTTTTGGAATCCCACAAGCGACCTCTCACGCTGGACAATGAACCTAATCATAGCACCAATAATGGCCGCCCTGCTCCTGCTATTCGGCCACCTCGACTCCCGCCAAAGAAAAGCAAGCAAGCAAGCACCTCAGCCACCTTCTCATTGAGGTAAGAACTCAATTCTTCTTAGCCGTGGAACCGGGGTTTATATGCCATTCGTTGAGTTTTTTAATTTTATTTCGGGCATTGGCGCATTCGGGTCGGCGGTGCGGGACCAGTAGGCCGATGAGAGCCAGGTTTCGGGGGTGATGTCGGCGCCTTTGAACTTTTCGCAGCTACTGTAGGCGCCCGGGCTTCGGCGATGGTCGTATGTACGGTTTACGAGCATCGCTTCGCCGGCTGTAGAATCTTTTGCTGCAAAGGCAATAAGGACTTCCAAAGCGGATTGAGCGAGTCGGCCCTGAGGGAGCTCAAGTCGATCTGCGAAGAACTCGACATCCCCTGCCGTTACACCGACTTGGCCACCTCTCTGAACCGCCAGGTGCACTATTAGATTTCAATTATTCTTAGGTCTATGAGTGCCCGAACTAATTAGTTTCTGTTGCGGAAACAGCATTTGTCATTCCTGCGAAAGCAGGAATCC
>CAYWOD010000266.1:0-4229 GCA_964459805.1 uncultured Pirellulales bacterium | reverse complement strand
TTGGCACAGGTTAAGAGTCCGGAGAAAGCAAAATTATGTTTTTGGATTTTTTCAGGTCTATTCGGTTTGGAGAAAGCCTTTTGTACCTGATCAAAAAGTTCTTTGCTGATTATAGCCGTGTGTTTGCCTTTATAAATTTTATTATTCCATTTAAAATCCCCGTAGTAAATAGGATCTTTAAGTATATTATAGATAGTACTTTTACTTAATTTATAACCCTTTCTACTTCTTAATCCTTCTTCACTGGCAAAATTAAGAATCTTCACAATGGAGTATTCTCCCGTACTGTAGAGCTTGAATATTTTCTTAATTACTTGGGATTTGGATGGATCGGCCTCGATGATTTTTATCTTTCTGCCGTTTAGTTCTTTTTCGGTATTTACATAACCCAAAGGGGCAAAGGAAGGATAGTAACCCTCATGAGCTTTTTGCAGCATTCCTTTTTTAGCCTCTTCGGATAGGTTATCAATATAATTTTTGGCCATTAAAATTTTAATGCCGTGAATGAACTTCTGATGTGATTTAGATTCTTTGGATAAGACTTCGTTTTCTTTGACCAGGTGAATTGTTAAGTCCAGATCTTCGATAGTAAGATAATCCTTGAAATTTCGATACAACCGATCAGTCTTTTCACAAAGGATATTCTTGACTTCTGGATTATTTTTCAAAAAATCTATCATACTATTGAAGTTGGCTCTTCCGGCTTGTTTGGCCGTTTCTACATCAATAAATTCTTCAATTATTTTTATTTTGTTTTTTATGGCGTATTCTTTGATTAATTTTAATTGGGCAGGTATTGAAAAGCCTTCTTCCTGCTCTTTACTGGAAACCCTAGCATATAGAACAGCTTTCATATATTTCACCTTTTAAAATATTAATAACTTAAGTAATTTCGAAGTGTTTTTCTTTAAGCTTATTAGTCTCAAGCAATTTCTTAATATGGTAGGTTTGAATTTTGTTGGGTTTGTTTCTACCGGTAAGCCAACGGTTAACCGTATTATTGGAAACGCCTAATCTTTGGGCTAATTTTATTTGGGATATTTTGTTTTCTAATCGGTAAAGTTCTAACTTTTCTAATAATTCCATCATTTACACACAATAACACATAATTAGACAAAAGTAAAATAATATTTTAAAGATTATTTTACTTAGATTGCATATTCGTTAGTGTTTGAGAGAGCAGGGGATAAGCTTGCAAATTTATATCTTGCTTTCCGATGGTTTCCTGGAGCGTTTTCTTTGTTTCATTCATTTACTTTAACTTCCTTTCCTTTTTTACTTATTTGTTATTGTATTTATTGCAATTCCGGACTCCAAAAATATTTTCTCTTTTTTTCACGATCTTTTCATTTCCGGAGGATACTTTCTTTTTAGATACCTTTAATAGATACTAAGAAAGATCCGGAGAAAATTCCAGACTTCGGAGTCCGTATTTTCGTATGCTAAAATTCCTATCTCTTTGCTATTCCTCAGGCCTTTTTAAATACGATAGATGGCTATATATAGATAGCACTACTAAAAGTAGTAGTTATAAACCTTTCCCCTGCACTACTAAAAGTAGTAGTTATACAGCTACTAAAAACAGTAGTTATCAACTACAATATTTGGTATCTATAAATACTCTTTTTTCTTAAACCGGTTACCCATAAATTTATGGCCTTTTTTAAATTTAGTCGTATAGATTTCCGCCAATATCTTTTCTATATCTACTTTGATAAAATCCTTAGTTCCGTATTTTTTCCACCTGTTAGATAGACCATATATCATACATTGCTTTTCCAGGCCCCCACGCTTTATAACATCAATAAAACCTCTTTCAATTAATAGTTTTCTGTCATTAATAAAAGTCTCAATGGACATTATTTTATTCGCTTCTGGGTATGTTAAAATAATATTCCTGGTATTGTCGCCATACCACCTAAGTTTATATTCAAAATATAGCCATTTAGTATGAGCTTTTAAACCTTTCCAGGCCTCAGAATTTATAATATTATGCTCGATATAACTGAAATTTCCGTCTATTGAATTTCTGTTCTTTTTCTTTTTAATCATAACACCGCTCTTTCTTATACCCGGCCAGTGATCAGAACGAAAGAGCGGACCAACTTTCCGACCACCAGCCAGGTTAAGCAGTTATTTCTAACTGGCTATATATTCCCAAGCAATAGCATTAAATTGCTCTTTCTTTCTTCGAGAAAGACCTTTTTCATCAATATCGAGACCTTAATCCAATTCCGGATTTTGTTCAACTAACTTTTTTATTTCAGCCTGTGCTTGGGCATGAGGATTATATATTGTAATGCCATCCCCTTTAAGAATCATTATTTTTATTTAAAAATGATAAATTTAGTCGATATATAACAGTAAATTAATAGTATACGGTGATTAACCTCTTTATCATTCAAGAAGAAATCTCTTTTTATTTTCGATCCTAAAAGCATATTTAATTTTTGTATAATTTCAGCAATGCTTATTCTTTGATTTATAAGCTTTATTTATATCCAATGTCGTACCTTTTTGAAAGCCTTTATTTGCAACGGTTTTAACTTCTTTGGGAAAATCGTCGAAAGCCTTATATTGCAACGGTTTTAGCGTTTTATAAAATTCAGGTAGGTATAATCATAAGCGTTTTTGTTTCAAAGACTAAAAAATCCTTATAAATTAACAGTTTTAAACCATGCATAAAAATTCCAATCATCAGGATTTTGATCTCTTTCTTTTAGAATTCTAAGCATTTTTTCTTTTAGTCCTTTCTTGCTAAAACTTAATATATTTTCGAGCGTAGTTTTATTTACTGTTTTTTCTTTAACAAATTGATTTTTTCTGCATCCTCCATATACCCACAAGTGCCACATGGGGGGTGTATAGTCTTCTATTTTTGGAATTTTTCTTCTTTTTATATAATTAATCCTCCCTGTTGTTATCAGTTCATTTAATTTTTCATCTGAAATACTAATATTTCTTGTTTTATTTATTCTTTCTCTGAGTAATTTTCTAAATTCGAACATAAACACCGATTTTATTACATCTCTTAGAGTAAATTTTTTATGTTTAAGATTTTTTTTAAGAATATTTATATGACTTCTCAATCTTTTATATTTCCCTTTTGACATTTTTACTTTCCTTGCTTTTTATATTTTTATTTTCTGTAAGCAAAAAGTTAAATAAATCAGTCATGTTTTCCGTAATTTCCCGCGCATCATTTAATGATAGAGGAGTAGTGCTAAAAGGTTGGTATACTTTAATAGTCTTATTTAAAAATTCTATGGAATATTTAGTAGATTGATTTTTTACCATAATTATTTACTCCTACTATATATGGTGAAAAATCGTTGAAAAGTTTTAGAAAATAATAAAACCCTTGTAATCTAAGGGTTTTTATTTTAAAATATTTTCCTTTTACATTCGGTGAATTCACTGAAGGTCTTGTTGAAGATGTTCCTGAGAGAGGATGGTGAATTTAGTATGGTATCCATCTGATTTGCTGTAAGGATAAAAAGGATCTTCGTTTATTTGAAAAAATTGCATGAAACGCTCTTTAATCTTTTGCTTTTTCTTTTTTGCTTGTTCAACTAATTTACCTAAATCTTTTATATTTTTTACATGAGTCATTTCTGCTAGATTTTCCCATGATAAATTTCTATGATTAGATAAAAGATGTAAAAATTCCCATTGTGTATCAGGAAAAAATCTCCTCTTATCTTCAAATCCCATTTCTCTATAATCTGTAACATATTTGATATTATTTGGGGCAGTAATTCTGATTTTTTCATTATCTATAAATTGCATTACGATATGTTCCCATTGTGTATTCAGAGGTAATTCGATAGGGAGTATATATTTTTTAGTATTAGGTCGATATATTGATTGAGGGATATTTGACTTTGAATTTATTTTATTCATGAGAAAATTAATGATTGGTTCAATTGAGTGAGATTGATTTGGCCTATTGAATAATGAAGTGTTAAATGATTTTTCAAGGTCAATGGATAAACGTTCTTCGAAAAAACTTCTATATTTATCTTCTTCTTTTTGATATTTTTGAAATTCCCAACCAGTAGTGGGTAATTCAGAAAGTTCTATATTTTGGAGAAATTCATAATATGTAGAAATTATTTGATTTTTACTTAAACTTATTATTTTATTTTTAATTTTATGTATATGGCCTAATCTAAGTTCCTTTTCTATTTGAAAAATTAATTCAATAATATGGGTTAACCCACCTATAT
>CAYWOD010000265.1:0-4241 GCA_964459805.1 uncultured Pirellulales bacterium | reverse complement strand
GTGTGCTGGTAGTAGATCGTGGATTCGATGGATGGGTGATGTTTGAAGATTGGCTAGATAACAAATATCGTTTCGTTGCCAGACTTGTAGGAAAACGGCATTTGCTGCGTTCTTTGGGCGGTTTTGAACAAAGCGAGGCTGGACAGCGGGTACCGATTCGAGCACAGCAACTTGCCGAACAAACCCCAACTCCACATCGCTTCGGCAAGCTTATCAAACGTCACGGCAAACCTTCTCTTCGTATTACACAGATAGGCTGGACGAAAGTTCGTTTGCCTGGCCGAGATGAGGATCTGACATTGATTGTCTCTCGGCTTGCCGGAAACGATAAGCCAATGATGTTGTTAACGAATTTACCTGTGGAGAATCTTAAGGACGCAAAACGGGTTTTGCGTTTCTACATACGAAGGTGGGAATGCGAAGAGGGCATTCGATTCCTCAAAAGCCAGGTAAGCCTCGAAAAGATACGAACATTTCGTTGGTCGGCGATTCGTCGTCTGGTTTTGTTAGCCGTGCTGGTGATGATTTATTTGGGCTGGCTTGTTGAGGCACATCCGACTATTTGTGATCGCCTGGTTTATCTGAGTCAACCGTTATCTGATAAGCCTGACTTTCTTTTATACCGTTTGTTAGGAGGCCTGACTGAAGCAATAAATACCTGCTTTTGGCTTCACAAGGATTTGTTGCTGAAAAGCTTAAGAGAAAACCCCTAAGTTTGAGGATAATAAAAGGCTTGACCTCCGTGAATCTGCCATTTCCATCATTACGAAATACATCGTTTTGAATGCTGCTTTTATCATCGAACGTAGTACCATTGATAAGGTCATAATCTCCATCATTGTCCAAATCACACCATGCAGCTCCGTGGGAGCCGCCATCCGGATCTGCAATCCCGCGCAAAGCACCTTCTTCGACAAACAGTCCATTGCCTTTATTGTGCATAAAAAGGTCGGGTAAGGTGTCAGATATAATCAACGGTAGATACAAATCCGGCAGGCTGTCGTCATCAACATCAGCCCACATCGCGCCATGTCCTCCCTTAAGATCCGGCCCGCTCCAGATATCAGTGAAAGACAGTTCTGATATGTTATCTGAGAGAATTTCGCTTCGATGGGTGGAACTTTCGAAGTTTCCTGCTGCCACCACCCAATCCGATACCCTCGGCAGCTTGATCGTCTGAGCTACTGGTTGTAAATCACCGAGTTGGATTTCCGAATAGGCCTTCCTGGTGTCGACCGCTACTGCCGATAGGGATTCGGCCATACCTGTAAGATCGACATTTATAGTATCGGTATTCTCTCGATAAAGAACAAGGCTTTGAGCGTTACGGCTAAAGAGAATACGGGTATTGGAATCATCACTAAGCTGATTTGCAGGTACCATGTCTGGAAGGAAACGGCCCTTGTCATAAAAAAAAACCGAATAAGTTTTAATCTGGTTCTTTTTGGGATACACGCCGCCAGGGCTGATATCCGGGTGAATTCCCCAGATATTGGCAACACCTCCAGCCATGGTCGAGTGATATAGACCACGGCGACTTAGTTCTTCATTGTAATCTTTCTTGGGATAGCGGCCTGTGCGTATGCGGAAACGGTCTTCCGACATAACCGGCTGGTCAGGCATTGCCTGTACGGCAGCCAGATATACTTCATAGGTCGGTCTGTGGTGTTCGTAGCTGCTGTAATCCAGTCCCTTGTTCCATTGCACATTGATGCTATGCTCTATGCCATGATTGGGTCCCATAGGACGACCACCCAGAAAGTGGTTCCAGCCCATATGCTGGTGCATGAAGTTTCGCCAGGCTTTTACCTGGCTCGCAGTCACCCATTCATCAAGGTCGAATCCATATCCCATGCTCCAGCCGGGGATGGGGCCAAGTCGTGCCGCAATGTAAAGTTGCAAACGTTTATCGATCAACCCTCCGATCCCGCCGTTTAGGCTTTTCGGCGTTTGAGAACGCTGATGATCCCCCCAGAGCCAGATATGGACCAGACCACCCGCCCGGTGGGTATTAGTTATTAACAACTCCAAAGCTTCGAATGTGCGAGGGTCAGGCTCGTTCATCGAAGATTCGACGCTGTCGCGTTCGCAGTTGATATCAAACCATCGTCCACCGATTACTGGAATGTGGAAACCGTTAAAGCCATGTTCGATGATGAACTGCTTGATTTTACGGCCCACCAGTTCCGGTTTGTTGTGGAATACCCGGGGACTGTTGCTTCCGGTAATGTAAAACCACATCACCAACTGTGGGACAAAGGCATTCTCCGTCCCTTCCCAAGCCCACTTGCTGCCGAACTTCTTGAGGAAACCATGGGCATCAGTGCGGGGATTTGGAGCAATCATCACTTTGCCGGTATGCCCTCCGAGATCCTCGTCTTCGCTGGACGTGACGAACGACCATATTCCAGGCCTGGTACCGCTAAACCGAAATGCCCAGGATTCTCCGCCCACGAAAAACATCTCTGTTCGACGTGTATCACCACTTAAGTGATGTGTAAATTCTACGGTTGCCAGAACATCAAAAGCATTTTCCTTCCGTGTGGGATTTTTTATGGTCCATTGCAAATAGGGGTACCATTGAGTGCCCTGCATTGTACTGAGATCAGCGGCCATCAAATATGATGGGTCGCCAAAGATTGAAATCGCGATAATGCAGGTGAAGATTGAGAATCGACACAAAAAGTCGTCATTCATGGTGTGTTTTTCCTTTCCTGTGGCTTATATGATAACAAATACTCCGTTACCAAGATAGAAAAATGGATTACAGTGGGCACCTCAAAGTATAGGCCATTGAAAACTTTTCAGAATTTTTCAATTTTCATAATTTTTATTGTCATTGCGCCAAATGTGAAGGAATTGATAGTCACGCCAGGCGATGCTGACGATATCCAAATCCTCATCTCCGTCGAGGTCGACAAGCTGGGCGCCCAGATGGCTTTCTTTCTCTCGGTCTACCACCTGTGCAGCGAATCGACCCTGGCCATTATTCTCCCAAATCTCCAGCTTAAGCCCACCCGGTGCAGGTTTACCTCGATAGGGCATCGTGTGCTCACAGGTGACCAGATCAGTATCACCATCTCTATCTACATCACCCGCATCCAGGTTATTCATTGACAATTGAGTGACAACCAGGTGACGAGGCCATGGCTTGGTAGGGTTCGAGGTTTGCTCAAACCAGTAACAGCTACCATTCGGCATATGACCGGGATAACGTTCTTCAGTAGTTACCAAGTCCAGGCGTCCGTCGCCATTGAGATCAGCCAATTCATAACGGTCGGCGTGCGTGGCCGTGCCTATATCAAAGCGCTGCCAGTTATCCCTGGACTTGCCGGAATTCTTCCACCAACACATACGACTGCACCACCACTTGACGTTACGAGTACCCGGTACTAGATCGCCCCCTTCCATATGATAGCTGCCCCCGATGTCGATCAAGCCATCCCTGTCAATATCTCCAAGCGCATAACCATTTCCTTCAGAACTATACTTCGTAGCGGGCCAATATCCCTCTGTTGGTCGAACTGGAATTTCAAGGAAATAATTTGCTAAAATGATTTCCTCTTTATCGCCGGGAATGAGTTGTCCGATACCATATATCTGGGTGCTCAGGCGATGGTCATCAATCGGCAGGGAGCCAATCTGTGTCTTGCGCCAGTTACTGCCGTTCTTGTCTGCAGCTTCGTACCAGTATTGCTCATTGGGTCTTAGACCTATGACATCGCTGAATTCATCACCATCGACGTCTACTACCGCCAGCGCATCGATCTGGTCGTCGATGTCCACCCGCACCCAGGTACCTGTCATATCCCCGCCGGGATTTCTGTAAAACCACTTGCCTGCCACGATGTCCTTATGTCCATCGCCGTTGATATCACCAAAGGCCAGGCCGAAATAACGTTTATCACGAGTGTCATCGACCTGGATGTAATGCCACTTATCTATGGTGAGCGGTTGATCGCATCGCTTGTTTTCCCACAGTTCAACCGGACCTGTCCAATAGCTGCGTGGGCCTACAACATCCAGATCGCCGTCACTGCCCACATCGCCTAGGACACCAGCATACGTACCGGTTTCACTTATCTGTTGAGATATCCATCGAGTTTCGTCGCCTCGGAGATTGTAAAAGACCACGATTGGAAACGGCGGCTTATTCATAAATTTGGAATTCTCCTTGTGTCTTATTGTAATTGAACAGCCGGATAGGTCAGCCATTCATGCAGAGACCAAACATGATCGGT
>CAYWOD010000264.1:0-4244 GCA_964459805.1 uncultured Pirellulales bacterium | reverse complement strand
ATCCGACCTCGCCATAGCCCAAATCATCGGCCATAATCAAAATAATATTCGGCCGTTTAGCTTTCCCACTGCTGCCCCTATTCTGAGCCGCGCGCCCGCACCCCGCCAGCACCGTCATCGCCGCACCGCCCGCCAGAAACTTAACAAACTCCCGTCGATTCATCCTAACGCTCGCTTCCAATGGATTCGCCCAGATTATCTAGTTCCTGTTGCGGAAACAGCATTTGTCATTCCTGCGAAAGCAGGAATCCAGGTTTTTCGACATGTACCCCTGCTTTCGCAGGGGTGACATCGCCAGTTTTGGCTTTCCGCAACAGCAACTATCTAATCGTGCGTATCGTATTTCTTCACTCAGCAACAATGAACCTGACAGCATTCCTTCATACCCCAGATGCGTCTGATTCATTTGAATAACAACTCCAGGTACAAGGTGTCCATTTCCTCGTTAATCTTGGCTTCCCTTTTATTAGATTGGATTATCTGAAGAAGCCTTCGATTCTTCAGAATAGCCTTCATAACTTGAATGGCCAGATCATGAACTTGTGCAAAGGAAGAATGCGGAACATTTGCCCGCTTTGCGTCCGCAAATAAACTCTCCTGAGTCATTATCCCCTTCCTGACGGAGACACTGCCGTGCACAAGTTTGCTTCGCAGCCCGTACAGTTTTCTTACATGCTCGTATAGATTCATGCGCTCCCGTTCATTTCGCCCCAACGGCGGCTGTGCGTTCGCCCAACATATGGGTGATTTCATAGGGTCTCGTTGACAAGAGAGCCTCAAGAACGGTAGTCATACTTAAAAACGCTTGGGCAATATAAGGCGAACACACACCAGTCCATAGACTATTAAGTGCAGTGGCCATTCTGTCCGCCAACCAACAGCCTTGGCGGTAATACACTTCGATACTCTTGGCAATACGCACAAGCTCTCGCGCATCCACCGAATACGGCATTAGCGAATCACTCAAGTAATAGTAACTTTCTCTGGATATGGTACGTGCATGGCTACCGCCAGAAATCCGGTAACTCCTTCGCCTGCTCAATTCGTCTATTGTCAGGCTATAAGATCCTCCAATTGAGAAATTTACCCGCACAAGCAATATCAAGCTCATGAGAACGTGCTTGCCGAGTTCAAGTGCCATTATTATAGGTTCCTGGGTGATAGGAGCCTTGCCAAGAGCTTTTCTGATCTCCGCGATGCCCATGCCCTTAGCCTGCAAGCGAGATTCTAATTCCGGCACATATTTTGCAGAGTCGATAACAATTACATAGTTGGGTTTGAAGGCCACCGCAGCGTTCATGCGAACGATGCGTTGCATGTCCTCAAGTACCTTCGAAAGCCCGAAGGCTGGTGTTTGCAACCTTATCCCAGGTATCAGTTCGCATCTCGTGAGCCCTATTTCTGGGAATAAATACACTGGAATAACAATTACTTTTCGCTTACCCATATCTTTTACCGTGTATTTGAGCAGCGACAACTTCAAAATCACACATGTTGCGCATCCCGCCAGCCACGACGCGCGCTCATCAAGCACTAAAGCATCACTTCCCACTTCTGTCAGGTAGAATCGTCAAGACTCTCGTGCTGCCATCTCTCGCCCGCCTTGGGACTGCCCGCTAGCGCGGGCCCTGCCGTGCTGTACACCCCACGTGTAAGCTTCATGACACGTGGCACACAGCGCCCTGACCTGGTCGCAGGGCGTTTCCACGGATACTCGCACCTCCTTGACCGCTTGGCTCTGGCATAGCGGATTCTGACAATACGTCTCCATACGACCGCTCCTTTCATTCGCAACGCGGCTGCTCTTCCAAGCTAAACATTCGCCTTCCAAAGGTTGTGAAAAGGAAAACTCGCGCTCTGCTATTTCTCATTTCATTTCCATCGTTCTATCACGTCAACGAGGCCGACGTCGATGTATTGGCCGCCCTGGGTTTGGTGGCAGTGGACGGCGATGCAGTTTACGCCGCGCTTTAGGGCCTTGAGGGCCTCGGCATCGAGTTCGGCCTGGATGTAGCTGGCCGTATAGCCCTGCAGTTTCTTCACGAGCCGGCCGTTGATATAGACCTCGGCGTCCTCATCGTGGTGGATTGAAAGATGCGTCCGGCCAAGCTTCTCATCTTCCAGCTCAAACGTCCGGCGCAGCCAGATGTCCGAGTCCTTCCATTCGGTGCGAACTACTGTTCCGGGCGTTGTTTTGGTGCCGAAGCCGCCCGGTCCCTTCTGCCAGGAAGAGTCGTCGAAGCCGGGCTTTTCCCAGCCGGCGGCAGGCTTGCTCGTGGTGTATCGCCACTGCCGGGCCTTCTGCTGCGAGGTGGGCACAATCGTTTTGACAATAGGCGGGGGCAGGTACAGGCGCCTGGCAGCGGCAGCGGCCTTCTTCGCATCGGCCTTTATCATCGCCCGGTCGTAGGTCATCATGCCGTTGACCTCGATCTCGACGTCCGTCGTCTGCGTATAAACTGCGGCGCTGAGCCCGCCTCCAATCAGTGAACAAAGCCGTCCGAGCAAGTTCACGTACGCCTCGGTAAGGGCCTGGCGGGTCTCAAAGCTGCGGTATCCCCAGTTCTTCTCATCCTGCCAGGTATGGCCTTTGACCGGCAGGCCCAGACCGCCGAACTCGCCTAAGACCGCCGCGCGTTCGGCGCTGACCGGCGGCGCAGCAGGGCCCGGATAGCTGTGGACGTCGTGAACGTCGCCGACCTTCTTATCGGCCCAGCCGCTGGCATTGTTCACTAAGCGAGACGGGTCCATCTTCTTTATCATCTCGACATAGTGTTCGGTCTCGTGCTGGCCCCAGCCCTCGTTGAACGGCACCCACATAATAATCGATGGATGGTTGCGGAAGGCATTGACTACCCGCTTCAATTCGGTCTCGAACTGCTCCTTGTCGGCGTCGGTCTTGTTGTTGCCGTTCGGCATATCCTGCCAGACCATCAGGCCTAACTTATCACACCAGTAGTACAGCCGGTCGGGCTCGACCTTAACGTGTTTTCGCAGCATATTGCAGCCTAACTTCTTGAGCACGTCGATATCGTACTTCAGGGCCTTATCCGTCGGCGCTGTGTACAATCCGTCGGGCCACCAGCCCTGATCCAACGGCCCATACTGGAACAGCGCCTCGTTATTGAGGAAAAGACGGTTTATCCCCGCCTCGTCCTTCTTGACCTCAATCTTGCGCATACCGAAATAACTGCTGACCTGGTCGATGTCGCGCCCGTCGCGGGTGAGCGTCACCTTCAAGCCGTAGAGAAACGGCGAATCCGGCGACCATAGTTTCGGCTCCCTCAGTCGGCTGAGCCTGATCCGCGGCGATGCCTTTCCGCCGGGCCGGTCGTGCAGCAGGTACTCGCTTCCGCCCTCGAGGATCTTCTTCTTGTCGTCGAACACGGCGATTCTGATGCCCGTCGGCCAGCCCTCGGACTCCAGCTTCACGCCGACTTCGATCGCTCCGGCGTCCACATCCGGCGTGATCTCGAGCGACGTTATATGTGAAGCAGACACCGGTTCGAGCCAGACGGTCTGCCAAATACCGGTGACGGCGGTGTACCATATCCCGCGCGGTTTGGCTACCTGCTTGCCGCGAGGCTGAGATCCGGCGTTTGTGGGGTCCCACACGGATAGAATGATTTCCTGCGGCCCGCGCGTTTTCAGCGCATCGGTGACGTCAAACGTAAACGGGTCGTACCCGCCGCGGTGATTACCGAGCTCTTTGCCGTTGACCCAGACGGTGGCGTCCCAGTCCACCGCACCGAAGTGCAGCAGGATGCGCCGGTCTTTCCATTTGCGCGGGACCTCGAACGTCCGCCGATACCACAGCCGATTCTCCTGCCCGACGGCCTTCATCACGCCCGACAAGGCCGACTCGATCGGATAGGGGACAAGAATCTGCCCGTCGAATTGCCTCGGCTGCGAGTCGTCCTTGGGCTTAATCGCGTACTCCCAAAGCCCGTTTAGATTCAGCCAGTCCTTGCGGACCATTTGCGGCCGCGGATACTCGGGCAGGGCCTTTTTCGCCGAGACCTGTTTGGCCCAGCGGGTCAGCAGGGGGCCGTCGGCGAGCTTGTAGTCGGCCTGCACAGAACAAGAGCTGCACATAACTGCACATAGCGCGAGCAAGAGCCAATTTCTATTAGCGAAAAAACTTCTTCCTGTACGTTTGGGTTCCATTTCTGCGCCTCCTTTCAATAAGTTAAGGCTTCTGCAAAATTGCAGGTTAGGCCTACTTAGAAAAGAAAAAATCGTTT
>CAYWOD010000263.1:0-4267 GCA_964459805.1 uncultured Pirellulales bacterium | reverse complement strand
TATAACTTCTTGCTAACAAACACCTTGCGATTTGCAAGTGTAGAAGATGAGTCAGAGAAGGAAAAGGCGGCTTATACGAAACATCACCGCGAACAATAATATCACCCGGGCTGGAAATGCCCTCGGTCTCAGTATCGCTGGGGTTTTCATTGGGGAAGGTGGCAGTATTATAGACCTCAATGTGGTTATTGTATGTTGTTGTATAGATCAGCCCTGTATCTATGTCTGTGGTGAGGCCTATTACATACGTGCCGATATACCTTTCAATGGAAACCGGCTCATTTATATCCGTGATATCTGTCCTGACCAGATAGTAGTGCTGGCCGGTTGTTCCGGTAAATGCACCTGTGTACATATAGTTTCTGGAAGGGTCGAGAGCTATTCCGACTGCTTCTCTGGGCGTATCATTTACCTTAATCTCTATCTAATGGTCATGACTCCAATCAGACGTGCTGAAAACGTCTACATACTCGTGGGCGTTCGACACGTACAGCAGTCCGTTCTGTTCGTCCAGAGCGATTCCCCAGGCAGTCACATATTCACCAGGGTATGGGAGCACCAACTCGCAATATTGCTCCAATATCAAGGTATTATTTCCTTGGTCATAAGAATATACGTACAGGCCATTGTCCTTTCTCTCGACGACGTAGAGTTTTTGTTTGGTTTGGTCAAAGACAATACCAGATAAATTGGTCGCTCCGGGGACGGTTACAGGATTTTGTTCCGAAACCATTGTCTTGGCATTGACCATTTCAATAATGTTTGAGCCTTCATAGGTAACGAACAAAGTTTCAGAATCAGGGTCTAGAGCCAGACCAACGGCACCGCCATGGTCGGGCAGATTCTGTGCTGTTGCGTTGGGGCCTACTATCTGGTCACCCTGGATATCGTAAGCTGCGACTGTGCTGGATCTGTCGGTGATTACATAAACTGTCCTGGCCTGTATAGTTCCAGCCAGACCAGCGACAATAAGAAAAAGAACGGACAGATGGATTAGATTGATTTTCCTTGTAGAGTACATGATTGGGACTCCTTTCCGATTCGGGTTTAATAAACCTTTTTTCTGTTTTTCTCTTTTCAGGACATACTCGACATCGAATTATCTTCTCCGCTTCAGAAGCAGGCTTCCAAACATAAGCATTATTAGCGAACTTGGCTCTGGAACTATACTTATATGTGAATAACTTGTATCAGTATAAAGCGAAAAAGAAAATGGTATATCGTTACTATAATATATAGCTTCTACCCAACCGTCGTTCTTAAGCCCCCCAGTGGGATAATAAGTTACATCGTAAGCGTAAAGATACACTTTACTGTTGTTCCAAGCTCCAAACACATTGAATGTGCCACCATGTATACTGACCAAACTGCTATCGTTAGCAAACAGCCAATCTATATCACCACCATGTATATTAGCTGTTGCATAATGCATTAGTTCGAGCTTCCACGTCGCACCGCCCAAAACATGCAAATGGGCGTCGTTTATGACCCATACCTCCTTGTAGTATGGGTAACTATCATCAAATGTATTGTGACCGCTATCAAAGACCAAATCCCCCTCGGCCGGATAAACACCGACCAACATTACCGCTGCGATAACTGCGATTAGTTTAGTTTTCATAATAATTTCCCTTGCTTGAAGGTTAAAAATGCCTTATATTATTATACCACATCTCGCACTATATGATGCCCCAAATCCTCAAAGTGTTCCCAAAATCCTCGATTTTCCTCATTCCTCGAAATCCGCGATTCCCTTCGTGTCAATTCGTAATACTATCCGTCAACTTCTTGTTTTTCTTGCGCGTATTTTGTAGTGAGTAATCGTAAGCTGCTTATTCTTAATCTGTTATGGCGTTTTTTTAATAGACGAACTTTTTGGTTGCGGCTATGCTGCCCCAGGTTTTTTTTGGATAATTTGCACAGGTGGGTCTTGACAACGCGCTGGAAGTAGTTAGAGTATATGGTTTTCGGGTTATTTTGAAAGAGCTGACCAAATGGCTAAACAGAAAACTCACAAGGGTTTGAGCAAAAGGGTCAAGGTCACCGGGTCCGGCAAGGTAAGACGCAAGCGGGCCGGTGCCGGTCATCTTATGAGCGGCAAGAACGCCAAGCGGCGAAGGCGGGTACGTGGATCGGCTATCTTGACCGGCGCCACCGCCAAGACAGCCAGGGAACAGCTCGGCAAATGATGAATTTGAAAATGTAGCCTGGAACAAATAATCGGCAATAAATAGTCAATAAACAATTGATTTGGCTTGCTTCTCGGCTTTGGCTCCCGTTGTGCGATATAGCGCAAAGTGGGGTCCCATCCATTCAGCTGCCGCCAGCAAGCGCAGAGCATTGAGAACTCTCAAAGGAAAGCTGATATGCCAAGAGTCAGAAAAGGCGCCGCAAGACATCAGGCCAAGAAACGAATCCTCAAAGCAGTCAAGGGCCATCGCGGTTCTGCAGGCCGGTTGTATCGTTTGGCCAAACAGGCCGTGGTGCGGGCCGGTGTCAACGCTCGAATCGACCGCAAACGCCGAAAACGGGACTTCCGGGGGCTGTGGATTACGCGTTTGAACGCGGCCTGCCGGCAGCGTGGTATGAGGTACAGCCGGTTCATCAACGGCTGCAAGAAGGCCAACATCGCGCTGAACCGAAAAATGCTGAGCGAAATCGCCATTGACGACCCAAAGGCTTTCGACGCCATCGTTGAGGCCGCCAAGGCCGCTGTGGAATCGTGAGCCGTAACAGTAGCCCTGCGTTGCAAGCCGCGAAATACAACATACGATATACGATACGACATACGAAATACGACATACGAGAAAATGCTCGATGAATTTGAACAAATCGGCATGGAAGCGCTCGCTCACCTGAAGAATATCTCCAATCTCAAAGACCTGGAAGACTTCCGTATAAAATATCTCGGCCGAAAAGGACAAGTTACGCAACTGCTGGGCCGGATCGGCAAGCTCCCCCGCGAACAGAAGCCTCGGGCCGGACAGCTTGCAAACAAAATAAAGAACGAGATCGGCGCCGCCTTCGAAAAGCTCAAAGGCACTCTGTCGAAATCGCAGGCGGCCGAATCTAAAGAGCCGATAGACGTTACGCTGCCGGGCATACCCGTTAGCATCGGCAAGACACACGTTATCACGCAGACGCTCAATGAGCTGCTTGAGATATTCGGGCGAATGGGCTTTGGCGTGGCCTACGGTCCTGAAGTTGAGGATGAGTGGCACAATTTCGTCGCCCTGAATATTGGCGCTGAACACCCGGCAAGAGACCCTTCGGAAAATTTCTATATTGACGACAAGACCCTCCTGCGAAGCCAGACATCGACGATTCAGATTCGCGTTATGGAAAACACCAAGCCGCCTATCAGGATTGTTGCGCCGGGCCGGGTCTATCGGCCGGACACCGTCGATGCAACGCACATGTATATGTTTCACCAGCTTGAAGCGCTCGTCGTCGATGAGGGCGTCAGTATGGTGGATATGAAGACCACCATCGAGGAATTTATCCATACCTTCTTCGGCCCTGAGACGAAGTGGCGATTTCGGCCGAGCTTCTTTCCATTTACCGAGCCAAGTGGCGAAGTCGATTTGCTCTTAAAGGATAAGAGCAGCGCAGAAAGCTGGGTGGAGATGGGCGGCTGCGGCATGGTCGATCCGAACGTTTTCGATGCGGTCGGGATAGACAGCGAGAAGTACACCGGCTGGGCCTTCGGATTCGGAATAGAACGCCTCGCTATGAGAAAGTACGGCATAACCGACATCCGCCTGTTCTACGAAAACGACCTGCGCTTCCTGGATCAATTCTGATTGACTGTCAAAATTCAATTCTAACACACCTAAAACCAGTCTATAGAACAGGTAAATGGTGAAAAATCCGAAGTGGAGAATTTTATAAAATTAAGGTATGATTTAAGGGCAATAGCTGATATAATTAATAGCGGCGGAAGTATGAGCAACTGGGTGTAGTTTTGAACAAATAAAGAGCATACGGGAAATGGTAACATTATGAGCATCACATTTTTGAAGGTAAAGGTACTGAATCCTGAACAACCCAAGAAAACCAAAGAATGTGAGTTTCTGGTAGATTCAGGGGCGGTATATTCAGTGGTGCCACAGAACATCTTGAAGAAGCTGGGTATTAGGCCTACTTCTTCTCGTGAGTTTATTCTGGCCAATGGAGAGATTTTTAAAAAAGCGGTCGGGAATGCTTATTTCAAATATAAAGGACAGGTCGCGGCGGCACCTGTGGTATTCGGGGAGAAAGATATATT
>CAYWOD010000262.1:0-4282 GCA_964459805.1 uncultured Pirellulales bacterium | reverse complement strand
ATTCAAGCTTTCCGCGCTTGTCCCGGACAAAGAAAACAGAAACAGACAGAACACCGTGACGATGATTTGATTGCCTTTCGAATACATTTGGTTACTCTCCATCCCAAAATGCCAACCCAACTACAGACCGGTTTGCGACCTCGATGGCCCCGCCAAACCCGCCGCGGATATACGGGCCGGAACCGGCTACTCGATTATGACTTCCTGTACGCCGGATGCCCAGTCTTTTTGTAGGGTGATTTCGATTTTCAGGGCGTTGGTTTTGACGGGTTTGAAAGAGACCTTGTTGAACTTGTCCTTTTCTGTGCCGTAGGGGCTGTTAGTGCTTACGGGCTTGAAGTCACCTTCGGCGTTGCGGTAGAGGACTTTCCAGGATTCGGGAACTTTGCATGCGCCTCTGCCGGTGTCGTCGAACCAATAGACTTTGACGCTCGAGATCTCGTGCTCGGCGTCCCATTCAAACTTGAGCCATTCGGTGATGCCTTTATGCGGCCAGAAGTCTAATTGCAGTGCGGATGAGTCTGAAGAGCTTACCGGGAGGACCTGGTCCTTTATTGCGTCGAGCGAGACGTGGACGAAGGAGGCGGTGGTCTTGCTTGTGTATGTTAGTGTGTCTGCGGGCGCCGGTCGTGATGCCTCGGGTTTTCGGGCGGGCCATACGGTCATCTGGCCTCGACCGCGATGCGCCCATGCGTAATAGGGGATAGCGGTGAACGGTTTTTCGCCGGCCGGGACAATGTCGCCGTCGGCGGTGCGTTTGGTTAGTGCGGCCTTGCCGGTGATTACGACGACGCCGTTGAGCAGGTCCGGGCGGAATTGCGTTTTGAGGACGGCATGGTCGGGAATCATGAGGTTGAGGACTTTGCCGTCGTTGTCGGGCGCTTCGAGGCAGAAGACGAGCGGGCCTCGCTGGAGGGCGACTTTCCCGCGGTTGGTTTTGATGTTTTCATTGGCGATTATCCTGCGGACGGGCATCGGCAGGTTCAACTCGATGGTGTCGCCCTTTTTCCATTTGCGTTCGATGCGAGCGAAGCCTCTTTGAAGGTTCGGTTTTAATCGTTTGCCGTTGACCTTTAGGACGGCTTGCTCGTCGAAGGGCTTGCGGAATTTGTAGAGGTCGCTGGGGACGACTTGGTTCCGCGCCCAGCCGGGGATGCGGACGAAAATGGCGAACTTGGAGCTTTTTTCCGGCTCAACGCCGATTTTAACCGTGCCCTTCCAGGGATACCGGGTCTGCTGGATCAGCTTGACCTTGTTGCCGGCTGTTTCAATCGTGGCATCACCGCTGATGAAGAGATTCACATACACATCATTATCCTTGTGGGCGTAGGTGTAACCGGGGACGGAGGGGATGAAGCGGGCGATGTTGGAAGGGCAGCACGCGCAGCCGAACCACGGACTTCGGGAATGCTGGCCGGTGGATTCGAGCGGGTTCGGATAGAAGAAGCGATCACCCTTGATGGAAATCCCGGACAGTGCGGCGTTGTACAGGATGCGCTCGAGGACGTCTATGTACTTTGCGTCGTCGTGCATTAGGAACATTCGATGGTTCCAGAAGATGTTGGCGATGGAGGCACAGGTCTCGCAGTAGGCGGTCATATTGGGCAGCTCGTAAGCTCCGCCGAAGCCTTCATGTCCGCCGGCCGCTCCGATACCGCCGGTGATGTAGAGCTTGGCGTCGAGGACGTCTTTCCATATAGTGTCGATGGCCTTGACGTATTCCATATTGCCCGTCAGTGCGGCGACATCGGCCATGCCGGTATAGAGGTAGGCGGCCCGGACGGAGTGGCCGACCGCCCTGGTCTGCTCGGTGACGGGTATATGGTCCTGGCTGTAGGCGCCGTAGAGGCCCTTGTTGCCGTTTGGCCCGCGGTTGCCTTTGCGTCCTCGCTGGTCGAGGAAGAACTTGGCCTGGTCGAGGTACTTCTCATTGCCGGTTGCGCGATAGAGTTTGCAAAGTCCGATTTCGATCTCCTGATGTCCGGGGGGGTCGGTCCGCTTGTCTGCGTTGAAGACGCTGCAGATCAGGTCGGCGTTTTGAGTGGCGACGTCGAGGAACAGCTTATCGCCGGTGACTTCGTAATGGGCGACGGCGGCTTCGTACATGTGGCCGACGCAGTACTGCTCGTGAATCGACTGAATGTTTGTCCAGCGTTTTTCGCCCTGCCTTTCGGGAATCGAGTAGAATGTGAAGAGGTATCCATCCTCCCACTGTGCGGCGGCCATTACCTTTATCAGGTTGTCGAGGTAGCGGCGCATTTTGGGTTCGGGGTCGATTTGGAGCGAGTAGGCAGCGCCTTCCATTACTTTATAGACGTCGGAATCGTTGAAGTAAATCCCTTCGTGCTTGCCTTGTTTTAGTCCTGCGGCTTTTTCGAAGTTGCTGATTCTGTCGGTCTCTTCGCATTTCTCGAAGCAGTACGGAATGGTCACTTTTCGGCTGGTTTCGAGGCGGGGCGTCCAGAAATCGTCGCTGACGCTGACCTTGCTAAAGGGCACGGGCTTGACGTTGTAATCACGCGCCAGCTCGGCCCGGGCCGTGTGCGACAATGCGGATATTACGATTGCCAGAGTTGTTAGAACGATTGAAAGTGTTCGCTTTTGGTTTGTCATTTGAGCCGTCCTTTACCAAGTACCATCATTTGCGGGATTTTGCACCCAATGATACCGGGCGCATCATTTTTTGCAAGCTGATATTGATGCGATTCGCATTTTGCATTTCTGGTACGGGTAAATTTTGTGGCGGGCGGTTTTGAGCGGGGTATAATGCGGAATTGGTATTGTTTTTGGGTATGGGTTGCAAGAGTGTTGGAATAAGGGGCCTGCTTATGATTGATCGCCGCTGTTTTTTGAAGGCTTTGGGGGCCGGGGCAGTTGGTTTGGTGGGGGCCCGGTTTGTTCCGGGGGAGGGGGGCGGGCAGGGGCGCCCGAACATTGTTTATATACTGGCCGACGATATGGGGTACGGCGATCTTGCCTGTCAGAACAGCGAGTCAAAGATTGCCACGCCCAATCTTGACCGGCTCGCTTCTGAGGGTATTCGCTTCACGGATGCTCACAGTCCTTCTGCGGTTTGCAGTCCGACTCGATACGGGATTCTGACGGGTCGTTATTGCTGGCGAACGCGGCTCAAGAGGTCGGTATTGTGGCAGAACCTTTGCAACGAGCATCCGGACGTGGTCGAACGGTTGACAAAGTTGCTCAAGAAGTATCGAGACGAGGGGCACAGTTGGGCGATGACGAGCCGTTTACAATTGGAGAACTCGGCCCGGCTATGATAAATGGCTTTGATTATATGGGTGCCTGGATGAAGAGATTTGGTTTGATGTGTTCTGTTCTGTTGATTGGGGCTTTTTTTATGGTCCCGGCTGTTGGGATGGGGGGGACTGTTCTTCTGGAGGCCGAGCAGTTCGAGAATCACGGCGGTTGGGTGCTGGACCAGCAGTTTATGGATCAGATGGGTTCGCCATATCTTTTGGCGCACGGCTTGGGGGTCCCAGTGGCCGATGCTACGACGACGGTCAAGTTTGGCGAGGCGGGCCGTTACAAGGTTTGGGTCCGGACTCGTGACTGGGTCGCTCCCTGGGGTGCGGCGAGCAAGCCGGGGCGATTTGAAATCGTCATCGGCGGTCGCAAGCTCACAAAGACTTTCGGGACGGAAAGGGCGCGGTGGCATTGGCAGGAGGGGGGCTCGGTTCAGATTACGGATTTGGATGTGTCGGTTGGGCTGCACGATTTGACGGGATTCGAGGGGAGGTGCGATGCGATTCTATTCTCGAGCGATTTTGGGTTTGTTCCTCCGAATGCGGACCCTGAGATGAAGGTTTGGCGGCGGTCTTTGCTGGGGCTGGGCGAGGAGGTAGCTGACGGCGGGCGGTATGATTTGGTCGTTGTCGGCGGGGGGATTGCGGGGACATGCGCATCGCTGAATGCCGCTCGGCTTGGTCTTAAGGTTGCTTTGATACAGGATCGGCCGGTATTGGGCGGGAATAACAGCTCGGAGGTTCGCGTGTGGCTTGGCGGGAATACGAATTTCGATCCTTATCCACGGATCGGCGATGTGGTGGGTGAATTGGAGCCGGCGAGGCGGGCGCATTACGGGCCGGAGAATACTGCTGAATTATACGAGGACCAGAGGCGGATCGATCTGGTTCGGGCCCAGAAGAATATCAGTCTGTTTCTGCGGCATCGGGCGAATGAGGTCGAGACGAGCGGGGATGAGATCACGGCTGTGATTGCGCAGGATACTGTCAGCGGGCGGAGGCGGCGGTTTGCGGGAAGA
>CAYWOD010000261.1:0-4310 GCA_964459805.1 uncultured Pirellulales bacterium | reverse complement strand
AACCATAATACCATACCCTATCAAGTGTCTCACAATCACAGGGGGGCAGTATACTACCCACCAAGTTCAATTCGCGCTCGATCACCCTGATCCGGTCCAGCCATTCTGCCTGGCGCTCTACATTTGTCGCGAGAACTCTACAAATCGACTACTTTTTATGCAAAACGAACCCAAAACGAACCCAATACGAACCCAATTTCCGAAAAGCCAAAAATGAACTTAAACTTCTATTCGACAAAGGATTATGACAATAAACCGCGCCTCCGGGTCCGACAAAACGAACCCAATTCAAACCCAATTTCTTCTCCCCCAAACCCCCCCATCTCTCCCAACTACCCACCCCCCGCGATACGCAATCCTACCCTGAGCAACGCCGAAGGGCTTGTCCTGAGCGAAGTCGAAGGGCTTGTCCTGAGCGAAGTCGAAGGGACGATATACGACATACGACCTATCTCACCGCTGCCTGCGCCGCCGCCAGCCGCGCGATGGGAACGCGGAAAGGCGAGCAGGAGACGTAATTCATGCCCACTCTATGGCAGAAATCAATACTGCTCGGCTCGCCGCCGTGCTCGCCGCAGATACCGACCTTGAGTTTCTTACGAGTCTTCCTGCCTAACTTCGTCCCCATCTCAACCAATTTCCCAACGCCCGTCTGGTCGAGGCTCTGGAACGGATCGGCCGCATAAATCCCCTTCGCGACATACTCGCCAAGGAACTTACCCGCGTCGTCCCGCGAAAACCCCATCGTCATCTGCGTCAAATCGTTCGTCCCAAAACTAAAGAACTTCGCCTCGGTAGCAATCTCATCCGCCGTCAGCGCCGCACGCGGAACCTCGATCATCGTCCCGATCACATAGTCGAGCCTCGCCTTCTTTTGCTTGAGAACGGCCTTGATCTCGTCAACGATCTCGTCTTTAACGACCTTCAATTCCGACACCGCCCCGGCCAACGGAATCATAATCTCCGGCAGCACTTTCTTGCCGGTCTTTTTGACCTTCAGCGCCGCCTCGATTATCGCCCGCGTCTGCATACGGTAAATCGCCGGATACGTCACCGCCAAGCGCAGCCCGCGATGCCCAAGCATCGGATTGAATTCGTGAAGCTGATCGACCTTCGCCTTAACAACGCCTACCTTAACGCCTAAGCGCCGGGCCATCTCCTTTTGACTCGCCGCATCCTGCGGCAGGAACTCATGCAAAGGCGGATCCAGCAGCCGAATCGTCACAGGCAGCCCCGCCATCGCCTTGAATATCCCCTCGAAGTCACTCCGCTGGTAAGGCAGCAATTTCTTCAACGCCCCTTCGAAGTGCCGCTTCGCCGTTGAGTGTTGTCTAACAATCGCCTTCCTGTCCTTGTCGCTCTCGGCCTCTTCTAACTCTTTGAGCATCGCCGCATAATCATCCGCCGCCAATATCATCTGCCGCACCGCCCAGATACGGTCGCCCTCGAAGAACATGTGCTCGGTCCTGCAAAGCCCGATCCCCTCGGCCCCGAACTCTCTGGCCCGCTTCGCATCCTCCGGCGTATCGGCGTTGGTGCGAACGCCCAAGCTGCGCATCTGGTCGCATATCCTCATAAACCGCCCGAAGTCTCCGCTCATCTTCGGCGCCACCGTCGCCAACTGCCCCAGCATAACCTCACCCACCGAGCCGTCCAGACTGATCCAGTCGCCCTCCTTAATAGTGACCTTGCCCACCTTGGCATTCTTGGCCTTGTAATCGATATGCAGCGCCCCGACCCCGGTCGCGCACGGCTTACCCATCCCACGTGCAACCACCGCCGCATGGCTCGTCATCCCGCCGAACGCCGTCAGAATCCCTTCCGCCGCGTCCATCCCGCCAATATCCTCCGGACTGGTCTCTTTGCGAACGAGAATCATGTTTTTGCCCTTTTCCTTCCACGCCTCAGCCGTATCTGCCGTAAACACAACCTGCCCGACAGCCGCCCCCGGCGACGCCGGAAGACCCCTGGCAACGACGTCGCGTTTTGCCTTCGGGTCAAAGTGCGGATGCAGAAGCCGGTCCAACTGCTCCGGCGTTACCCGCATCACGGCCTCCTTCTTCGGAATTAGTCTCTCGTTGACCATATCCACCGCTATTTTGATTGCCGCCTCCGCCGTCCGCTTACCCGTCCGAGTCTGCAAAATGTAAAGCACCTTCTCCTGAATCGTAAACTCCATATCCTGCATATCTTTGTAGTGCCTCTCTAATCGGGTCATCAGCCTTGTAAGCTGTGTATATGCGTGCGGCATAACCTTCGCCAGCTTCTTCAATTCAATCGGCGTCCTGATCCCCGCCACAACGTCCTCGCCCTGGGCGTTCATCAGGAACTCACCGTAGAACTCCTTCTTGCCCGTGCTCGGATTCCGCGTAAAGCACACCCCCGTCCCGCAGTCCTCCCCCATATTCCCGAACACCATCGCTTGCACATTCACCGCTGTCCCAAGCAGCCCGGTGATCTTATTGAGCTGGCGATACTTCACCGCCCGCGCTGCATTCCACGACCCGAAGACCGCATCAATTGCATGCTTCAACTGCGCCTTGCCGTCCTGAGGAAACAGCTCCCCCACGTGCTTCTTATACACCTTCTTATACTCATCGACGACTCCCTTGAGCTGCTCGGCATTAAGCTCGCTGTCGATCTTGACCTTCGCCTTCTTCTTCGCCGCATCGATCTTCGCCTCGAAATGCTCATGGTCACACCCCATCACCACATCCCCGAACATATCGATAAACCGCCGATAAATATCATAAGCAAACCGCGGATTCCCCGTCCTGGCAATAATCCCCTCAATCACCCTATCGTTAAGCCCCAAGTTCAAAATAGTATCCATCATCCCGGGCATCGATACGGCCGCTCCGCTACGGACGCTGACTAACAGAGGTGTGTCGGGGTCGCCGAGGCTGGCGTTCATTGTTTTTTGCAGCTTGGCGAGGTTCCTATTGACCTCTTCCTTGAGGCCGTCCGGCCATTTGCCGCCGGATTTGTAATACTCCCTGCAAACCTTCGTGGCGATGGTAAAACCGGGCGGAACAGGAACGCCAAGATTCGTCATCTCGGCAAGATTCGAGCCCTTGCCGCCCAAGATTTCTTTCATCTTAGCGCTGCCCTGAGCTCTACCGCTGCCGAAAAAGTACACCCTTTTTTCTGCCATCTCGATATTCTCCTTCTATGTACAATTTCATATCCACCTAATGCCCGGATAGCGGGATTATGACCAATATCCCTGCACATCCACCCAGCAAAACTCACTGGGGAAAACAGGAATGTCTATTATGTTGGCCCAAGTTGATCGTGTCAATTATGAAAAAAGTTTTTGGCAAGATGAAGTGACGAAAGAGGAGCTGGTCTGCGGCTTCTAATCGGGCGGAAGACTCTTGAGAAAACAGCCGGCTTCCGGGATGAGAGGGAATCAGGTTGGGGGGGGATTTGGGGAATAGGGGTTAACCACGAATTAGCACGAATTGACACGGATTAACACAGCCACGGAGGGCACAGAGAACGCAGAGATTAGATCAAAAGAAGTTGGCCACGAAGGCAGGAAGGCACGAAGAAGGAAGTGGATGACTAGATGCGTATGTGAGTAGATGAGTGCGGGACAAGGGATGGAGGGTTTGGATGCGGTGTAAGCTTAAGCTTACATGGCTTTGGGGGGGATTTGGGATTGATTGCTTTTTTTCTTGTGGGTGGGAGGGCCGCAACCAGAGGTATGGCGGCTAAAGGGCAAGGGATAGAGAATGGTAATGGCGGATTTGGCTGATTTTGTATGTCGTGTGTGGTATATGGTATATCGTATGTGTTGTTGCGGGTTGCGCGGGTTTTCGCGGATTTTGTTGCCGGGGAGGGGATAGAGAGAGGATGAGTAAATGAGTAAATGGGTAGATGGGTGGATGAGTAGATGTGAGAATGCGGAGACGACAGAGGGGATACAAAAGAGAAGACAGAATACAGAACACAGAAGGTAGAAGAGAGAAGATAAACGCCGAAGGGGGAAAAAGGGACATTTTGGTTGTGTGGCGGGTGGTTATTGATTATTTGACAGGGAAGGATGATTGGGGAGGCGGTGCTTGGCGAGGACGCCCCGAAGGCATAAACATTGGGATGACTATAGCGATGAAGCTGAGTTCGAGAGAGTTGTCGTTTGAGGTTTTCTTTGAGCAAAAGCGGTGATTTGGTTCAGGAGGTGAACAGGGCGTTGAAGCGGTTGTGCCATTGGGACTCGTCGACAACGAGAAAAGTGAAATCTCGGCGGGGGGGAGCGGGGGGCACTCCTTGGCGGTGGATGCGAATAAACGTGCGCATGGGCCGAA
>CAYWOD010000260.1:0-4330 GCA_964459805.1 uncultured Pirellulales bacterium | reverse complement strand
GTATTTGTCGGCGAGTTCGACGGCCTTTCGGTTTTGGTCGATGTCGGTGCCGACTGTTATCCAGGCAGTGACGCCGGCGGCCTTGCTGCGTTTGAGAACGGCGTCAATATCCGGGGCCAACTGCTCAAAAGTCAAATGGCAATGCGTGTCAATCAGTTCCATAATTTGCTTAGGGTACGAAGGCGTTTTGGTAGTGTTTTATCTTTGTAGGGCCTTTTGGCGCCAGGACAATGGCTACGATGTCGAATCGGAAGGGGCGGTCGGCTATGTCGTGGGCTGCGAGGAAATAGCGGGCGGTCCTGAGCAGTTTGGCTTTTTTGGAATAGGTGACGGACTGTTCGGGCGGGCCGAAGGTTTCATCGGCTCTGGTTCTGACCTCGACAAAGACGAGGCTGGAGTCGGGATCGACCATAATCAGGTCGATTTCGCCGCTGCTGCAGGAGAAGTTGCGGACGAGTGTTTTTAGGCCTTTTGCTTTTAGGAACCTCTCACAGCGTTTTTCACCCCATCGTCCGAGGGATTGTCGGTCGGACAGGAGTTTGCGACGGCTGAGAAGCATATTTCGTATCGCGTATCTTGTATTTCGTATCGCGCTATTTTGAGACGGTGTGGTCGCTGTGGCGTTGTACGAGGCGGACGGCTTTTCCGGTTCGCTTTCGCAGGAAGTAGAGCTTTGCTCGTCTGGTTTTTCCGCTTCTTACGGCTACAATGTCGAGGACATTTGGGGAATGAATTGGGAAGATTCGCTCGACGCCTTCGTTGCCGACGATTCGGCGTACGGTGAAGGTTTCGTTGATTCCGCGGCCCCTGCGTGCGATAACGGTGCCGGTGAAGACCTGAGTGCGGACCTTGTCGCCCTCTTTGATGCGGCAGTGGACGTCAACAATATCCCCTATTTCGAAGTGCGGAATATTATCCTTTAGACTTTTGCTTTCAACAGCATCCAACATTTCTGTCTTCACTGGTTTATCTCCTATGTTTCGTATTTAGTACCTTGTATTTCGTATCTCGCTCTCGGGCTTACGATACGAAACAGGGAATTATACCGATCTGTACGTAGAAAGGCAAGGATTTTTTGACGAAATCCGGTTTTTTGGGGGGCGAGGAGGTGTGAACAAGCATTCGGCGGGCGGAATCTCTACAATGGCCAGTGCGCGAAGGGCGAATAGGCAACGGGCACGTCATGACCTGAGCATGATTGCGAGAATCGCGGATTAGAGGTGCTTGAAGGCGGACTTGACGGAGGTCATGGCGGCGGCTCGCAGGAAGTCGCCGAGGCCTTTGAAGCCGTTTTCGGCGGCAGCTCTGGAGATCAGCTCCTTCTCTGTGGGGGTTAGGCGGACATTGACCTGGGCGGTCCGGCGCTGGGCCACAGCGGGCTGCGGCGGGGTCCCGCCGAGGTGGATCATCGTCGCTACGGCGGCTGTGAGGACCTCTTTTGTGGCTTTGAGGCACTTTTCGCGTGTCTTGCCCTTTGCAAAGGCCGTAGGGAATTCAACGGCGCTGCCGACAAATCCGGCCTTGTTGTGCGGCTCGATGACTATTTTGTAGCCGTCCACGAGCTTCTCAGCCTCGCGCAATACGGCCGGGGTTAGAATCTTTTTTAGGTCTTTAGGCTGCATACGATCTTGCCCTTAGCTAAAGAATTCTTTTATCTTCTCGAAATTCTCTTCTGAAACCATCCCATCTTCTACCTCGACATACCAAGGCAACAATTCGGGGTCGTTCGGATCCCGAAAGACCCGATAGGGCAGCCACAAGCCGTATAGCTTGTAGCCGTGTTTCTCAAAGAACTCCAAAACTTGTTGGAAGGCGACGCCTTTCGCCATCGTTAGGAGCTCCAAATATTGATGTTTCGATAAACCTCAAGACCTATTTACTTTGCAGACCGCCTGCAAAGCGAGCAAATTCGTACCTTACATCTAACCTCCTTTCTAATCACCCGTTAAGTCTTGCTCTTTCGGTTCTCCTTTGTCGCGAAACATCAGGAAGCTCGGTCGGAAGACCGCCGGTGGCTCTCATCTATCCATCAGCTGCGCGCTCTTCCTGAGTCACGGAGTTTCGCCGGAACCATTGAAATTGAGTACGTGGTCATACGGTTCCAGGGCCAAACCCTTCTAATACAAAGTATAGCGTAAGCTATACAAATGTTCAAGTTTTTTTTGGATTTTTTGAAAAAATTTTGCGGGGTGTGAATCGGCGCTTGGGGGCCCGGCGTAGGCGTGGGGGCGAGAGATTGCCACGGCCCCCAGGGGGCCTCGCAATGACCGATAGCAAGGTGGAACCAAAGACTCTATTTGACGGGCCAGTTTGGGGATTTGGTTCTGGCGGTTTTTAGGAAATCTTCGATTTTGGCGACGATTTTGGGGTTTTGGGGGGCGATGTTGGTTGTTTCGGCGAGGTCTTTGTCGAGGTCGTAGAGTTCGAGGGGCTTCTCGATGGCGGGGCGGACGGCTTTATAATTACGCCAGCGGACGGCCTGTTTGAAGCCGCCCTCGTAGAATTCCCAGTAAAGGAAGCGGTCGTCGGTGGTCTGTTTTTTGCCGAGGATGGCCGGCAGGATGCTTATACCGTCGATGTCGGCGGGGGGTTGGACGCCTGCGAGGTCGGCGAGGGTTGGCAGGAGGTCGGCGAAGTACCAGACGGCGGTGCTATTGACTCTGTCTGCGGGGACCTTTCCCGGCCAGCGGGCGATCATCGGGGTGCGGATGCCGCCTTCGTACATATCGCGTTTTCGACCGCGCAAGGGGCCGGAACTGTCGAAGATTCCCTCCCAGCGCTTTGCTGCACCGTTGTCGGAGCAGAAGAATACGAGGGTTTGGTCGTCGATCCATAAGTCTTTTAAGAGGGACATTATTCGGCCGACGTCGCGGTCCATGATGAAGATTATGTTGGGCAGCTTTTGGTTTGCTCTTGCGAATTTGGAGGACGAAAGTGCACAGCCGGGCAGTGTGGCTGCTGCAGCGCCGCCGGCGATTACGTTCAAGAATTCGCGTCGGTTAAGGTTATCCATCTCGTTTTTTCCTTCCAGGCTCCTGCGATATTCTTGAACGATATTATAGCGGGCGATGGAACAGGATGGAAGAGATCATTTCCGGGGCGTTGGATGTCTCTGAGCAAGACAGGAGGCCGTTAGCGTCCCGCTGGCGGTGCCTAAACGGGAAGAGGAGTGATGGGGACTTGGGATGACGGGGAGCTGGATTCCTGCTTTCGCAGGAATGACAGGTGTTCGTGCGAGAGAGTGGGAAAAGTCCTATTCTTGGTTATTGCGCGGTGGGTCGTGGAGGAGGACCGAGTCGGTGCGGTTTGCGGGTTGGGACGTGAGAGTTGGGGCGGCGCCTTTTTGGATGTCGGCAGCGTTCTGATAGGTGTAGATGTTGTCGTCGTTGACGCTGCAGAAGGAGCGTCTTTCAAAGCTGACGTGGGCGTCTATGTACAATACGTTTTGGCCATCCTCCTGGTGAAAGATGGTATTGCCGGCTTTGATTGCTTTTTTGTCGCCGGCGGCATTGAAGGACTTGAAGTTTCTGGCTTTTGCGCCCGGTGATGGCAGCCAGGGGTTTCTGTCGGCGGTGACGGCCATGCCGGGCAGATTCGATGAAGTGAGGGAGTAGGGGCCGTAAGGGATATGGTAGGAGAAACTGCAGTGCTTTGTGGGGTCGGGGCCAAAGTCCCAGAGGTCGATGAGCTTCTTGTTGCGGACGCCGTATTTTGCGGGAATGAACTCGGTGGTCTTGATGTCGCCTTTGCAGAGAAGCGACTTTGGGGGGACGTCTTCATATTTTACGAGGAGATATAGGCTGGCGGAGATGCTTGCGCGGCCGGGCGTGTCTTCGCTATCTAAGGCGAAGGCGGCGCGTCGATCATCGGCCTGCCAGTTGGGCGTTGTGCCCCAGATGGAGTTCGGGCCGGCTGCACGCGGAAAGTCGTCGTCGTAGTCATTGCAGTACCAATGCATTGCCTTGCCGATTTGGGAGAGGTTGTTGGCGCAGCTTGTTCGGCGTCTTTGGTCCCTCATCTTCGCCAGGGCCGGGAGTAGAATTAGTATCAGCAGCACGATGATCGCAATTGAAATGAGCAGCTCAGTTAGTGTGAGGGCCTTTTTCATCATTTGCCAGCCTTTAGTGGCGGGTCGTGGACGAGGATGGAATCGGTACGGCTGGCAGGTTGGGAATTCAGAGTCGGCAGAGCACCTTTCTTGATGTCTGTACCGGACCAGGATGTATAGATATTGTCGTTGTTGACCCCGCAGGCGGAGTTCTTCTCGAATGCGGTGTGGCCGTCATTGAAGACTACGTTTTGGCCGTCCTGCTGGTGGATGAGTGAGTTG
>CAYWOD010000259.1:0-4455 GCA_964459805.1 uncultured Pirellulales bacterium | reverse complement strand
GGAAAAAATTTTTGAAAATCGTGGTTTCACCGCCCAACTGCGAAAGTTGGGTTAACGCTCATGATAATTGTCGAAAGCTTAGAAACAATTTTGGGTATTCGAAACTTCGGCCAGAAAAACACACCTCCTTCCTCAATTGCGCTTGCGTAATCCAGAATATTAGACTTTTCGTTAAGCCTGAGTTGCTGCAATTTAATTCCGTCGAATCCAGCCCAGCCCACAAACCGTGAAAACTTCGAATCTATCCGAAAGAAATATCTGTTGTAGTATGGCGCAAACTTTTCACATAATATAGCTGTGCGAATAGTGTGATAATTTACTTTGGAACGGTCAAGAAGCGAGTTGTTCGTGAATACTACTAATTGTGTTTTGCCAGGTACAAGTTCAGACTCAAGACATCCTCTTATTGTCCAACCAGGAGCCTCAGCCTCCGCACGAAGCTCTTCTATCAAAATGGGTTGAGGTATCCTTATCAACTCGGTATTAAGAAAATCAAGATTGTTAAAATAAAACAGTCTAAACCCCAAAGAAAGTCCATTACAAAAGTCTAACATATCATCGAAAAGATTCACCATTTCTCTTGGTGACAATTCTACTACATTTTTTGTATCTTGATACACAATATTATGCTGTTTGTAGGTAACCTTTGAGTGTGCAATCGCATTTCGAAGCGTCCTGTTATAAGGATTAGCAAAGTGTTTAAGCCCTCTACGTTTCAATGCATCCACTCTATTGGATAATTTACATTTTGCGACATTTTTGTCTTTGTCGATTTTGATATTCAGAAAAGGTATAATTAAATTTGCATATACGCCTTCAAGGAGTTTTAGATAATTTGGATGAACTTGTTGATCGCACAACATCATCATGGCATATTCGTTCGAGGGTAACTCAATGTCGTGAAAGTTCAAGGAATTAATCTCATCTAAAACCCGAAACGCAAGGACATAAAGGTTATTGTAATCTTTCAAGACCTTAACAAGCAACTGTGCCTTTTTTTCCTTTAATCCTTGAAGGTGATGAAACGTTTCCTTTGCGATTTGCCGCAAGTAAAATCTCTCTGGCGCATCTTGAAGATATTTCCAAAGCGATAGATAATTATCATGTCCACAATTGGACAAAGAAGGAAAAAGTAAACAAATCTTTGGTCTTTTATACTTGTTAAGTTCTTCGGTTAGCGGACAGGACTCCAGTACCATTCACGCTCCTTCGTTTTATACTTTTATGCTATGTATTCACTTCCACGATTTTTATTTCTTCGGGGGTTAGGTTATATAACTGGTAAACGAGGTTGTCGATTTTTTTGTCGGTGGTGGTGATTTGACGCTGGATTTTCGTCTTTTCATCGGGGACTCTGGCCGTAGCGAACTTCTTGTGCAAATCGAGCATTCTGTCGACCAGCTTGACCATTTTGTCGTGCATGGCCTTGTCAGCGGGATTCTCGAAGTCGATTGTGCGGATGGGAAGTGTTCTCATGTAGGCGATTTTCATTTGTGAAAATATTTGACCCGTGGCACCGATCTGTTGTTGAAAGTAGAAGTCTATCAGTCGCGAATTGACTAGCCCAAGCACATACTTTAAGGCGTATTTCTCGTCGGCGAGCAGGATGCAATGCAATGAATTCTTGACGAAGTAGTGTTGGTCGTCGTAAGTACCCATCGGACGGTTGGCGTTCTGGCGTGTGAGGATTTTTTCCTGCCGGAAGACTTGAGGTGTTCGGAGCCTAACTCCTGACTGAGAGATCTTCTTGTAATCCGAAGAAGTCACAGATGTTGCTTTCGCCTTCGCACGCTTTCGACTCAATTCATCTGCAAGGAGGGCACGATCGTAGCAGATATAACGCATCTTCCAGTCAATGGAGTACCTCGATACCTCATTACCCTCAAGCCACTTCTCATAGCGATTGTCGACTCGCTCATCTGCTAAGAATAGGTCCTTAATACTGCCAAGTATTATTCCATCTCTCACGTTGCAGATGTTCTCGATGGGGAGGGAGGCTTGCTTGATTTTTTGGATGATGTTCTTGACATCCGGCCGGGACTTTACGTTGAAGATAACGCCAGGGTTTTCGGAAAAGGCGACTTGGGGTATCATATTGGTCTTGAAATCCCCTTGGAGTGCGTCATTAATGTCGAACCAAACAAGAATCGAGTGTTTTTGTCTGGGTATGGTTTTCTTGAAGACTATGACCGCTGTATCCACTGCCGCTTTGAAAACTGCTCGTTTGAAGGTTAGGATACTCTGTATGGTGGAGTTCTTCAAGAGGAGGTTTCGCAAGGGAGCAAGTTGTGTATTTGTCAGAACACGATTTGATGTTATTAGCCCCGTGTATGCATTTCTGTTCGCTAACGCCAAACTTGCTTCAACGAACAGAGAAAAAGAATTAACGCGCCCGTAGGCTGACTCGAAGACTTTCAAATAATAGTCTGTTACGTCCTTGAAAGTTGACTCAACAGAGATATATGGTGGGTTTCCGATAATGGCGTCGAATCCGGGGTTTTTTCGGGAGAAGATTTGTGGGAATTCGGCGTGCCAGTCGAAGGGGTTGATTTTTTCATAGAGCTCATTGTTCGTCGTTCGTTGTTCATTGTTGGTGGTTCGTTGTTCGGGTTCGAGGTTGTCGAAGAAGTCGGGGGCGATGAGTGAGTTGCCGCACTTGATGTTGGAGGCGAGGTCGGGCAGGGCGCGTTCGTGGAAGAGGCGGTGCTGGTTTTCGATGGACTGAGAGTCCTCGCCTTCGAGGACCTTTAGGAGCAGGGAGAGCTTTGTTACCTCGACGGCCTGGGAGTCGATATCGACGCCGAAGATGCTGTTGAGGAGGATTCTTTTCTTTTCAGCGATTGTGAGCAAGTGGTGGCCGCCGCGGCCCTGGTAGATTTTCTTCGAGTGTTTGCTGCCATCGTGGGCGACGTACCAGTCGCGGTGGTAGTCTAAGAGGTATGTGTATGCGCCGAGGAGGAAAGAGCCTGAGCCGCAGGCGGGGTCGAGGATTTTGATGTTATTGATTTGTCTTGGCGTCTTGCCTTCAATGAGGTTGCCGACGGCATTCTTTACGATGTAGTCGACGATATAAGAGGGGGTGTAATAGACGCCGCCGGCTTTTTTGACTTCGGGCTTTGGAACGACCGTCGTGCGCCTGCCTGGAGAAACTTCGATTATGTTTCCGAGGAACTGCTCATAGACGTTGCCGAGGATTTCGGCGGGCAGGACGGAGAATTCGTAGGGGCACTGCGGGTAGTAGAGGCTGTGGAGGAGGTATTTCAGGTCTTTGTCGTCGATGGTGATGTTGGGGGTAAGCGTATCGGGCGGCGTTGGTCGGCCGGGTTCATCTTCGAAGTGGAATAGGCCGGAGTTGTACTTCTGGTCGGCTTTCTCGAAGATTTCGCAAAGGCGCCGGTACGTTCGCTCGCCAGTGCTTACGGCCTGGAGCTGGCGGTAGGTCTCGATGCCCCGGTCCTCGCACATGCGCAGGAAGATTATCCTGTCTATTGTTCGCTGGACGGCGAAGTTTATCTCGCGGACGGAGAGGTCGCGATTTCGCAGGGCGATAATTCTGGCGAGCATGTTGCGCCATTTTTCGATTTCGGCGAGGAACTCGGTATCGACGGTAGTGGTGCCGCGCTTTTTCTTAGCGGAGGCGGCGAACTTGTCGAAGGAGCCTTTTAGGATGGCGTCTTTGCTGAAGATGTCGGCGATATCGGGCCATTTGTCGAGGTAGTCTTTGTAGGTGAAGTACATGATGCGGGCGGTGGCGGGGCCGTCGGACTGTTTGGGGCGGACGTTGCAGTCATAGACGGCGAATTCCTCGAAGTCCGTAAGGATTGAAAGGGGCAGCTTGGCAGACCAGGCGTAACGACGGAGCTGATAGGCGGGGTGGGGGTCGCCTTTTATGTCTATGGAGGGTTTTTTGGCTTCGAGGAAGAATTTGCGGGTGCCGCCTATGCGGAAGCAGTAGTCGGGGGCCTTGGTTGAGCTGCCGACGCTGATGGCGTCTTCGTGGATTACGTCTTTGTAGGCGTGGGCGAGACCGGCCTTGTTGGTGACGTCCCAGCCGAGCTCTTGGAAGAATGGGTCGATGAATTCGCGGCGAAGCTGGGTTTCGTTGTATTGCTGAGAGCGGTACGTATCGATGTTACGGTCGAAGGTTTCGACAAGCTCGATAACTCGCGAGGGGACGTCAGCCATATTGTCCTGTCTCCATTTCGTCTTGCAGCGTTTAAGGGGCATCAAAGCCGCTAAGAGATAATACGGGAGGTAGGGGGATATGTCAAGAGAAGGAGAATTGGGCCGGATATGGGGGTATTAAGGAAGTTTAGGCGGAATCTGGCTTTGGTTGGGGGGGGAGGAAATGGATTTTGGATTTCTGATTTAAGTGGAGGACCCCCCAACGCCCTTCGGGGTTGGGGGGCTAAACATGGGTTGGAGCCCTCGGCACGGGTCCCCTTCGACAAGCTC
>CAYWOD010000258.1:0-4563 GCA_964459805.1 uncultured Pirellulales bacterium | reverse complement strand
ACGCAATCTTGCCCTCAGCGAAGTCGAAGGGACGAAACACGACATACGACATACGAAATACAAACCCAAACAAACCCAATCAAACCCAATAATCAATCATCAATCATCAATAATCACTTATCCCTCCCTCCCCCAAAGTCCCCACCCCTCCCAATTACCCACAGCCGAAATCAAAGCCCTCGGCCTTGGATCGATTGTGTATTTTCCGTGCTTGGTCTTCTCTTACGGGTCATCTTGAACTCCTCAATCATCAACTGTCGATTCGTGGCAGTATTAGAATCGCTTCACCAGACTGACGCCCACTACGGGCCCAAGGGCCAGTGCCGGTAATGCGGATGTTGCGGGTTTCGGCGCCGAGCTACTCTTGTACTTTTTTGTTTCTGTATTGGATATAGGCGTTGCGCATTGCTATGTAGGGGTCAATAGCAGCGGACTTGAAGGATTCGTACTCTCCGATGCGAAACGAGTTTTCGTTGGTCATCTGTCCTGCGGAAATACCGTACGAGGTCTCGGCAGGTTTTACATATCGCACCGGATTTAGAAACTGGCTGCCCACTAAGCCGAGCCCGTCGCGTACGGTGGATGGGCCGAACAGCGGCAGGACGATATAGACGCCGTTGCCGAGGCCCCATTTGCCGAGGGTCTGGCCGAGGTCCTCGTCGGCCGGTTCAAGTCCCAATTTGTCCTTGGCAGGGTCGCCGAAGCCGAGGACGCCTACGGTGGTGTTGTAGGCGAAGCGATGCAGCTCTCTGCCGGCAGCCTTGTGTTTTCCCTGGAGGTGGCAGCTTATAAAACGGACGGGCGTGGTGAGATTATTGAAGAAATTGCGGATGCCGGTGCGGGCCGGCTTCGGCACAACCTTTTTGTAGGCCCGGGCGGTGGGTCTGAGCACCCAGAAGTAGAGTTTGTCGTTGACGTGGTACATTATGCGATTGACGGGCTTCAGGGGGTCGGAGATCTTAACCTTTTGCTCTTCAAGCTGGTTTTCAAGGTCTTCATCGAACAGGTCAAATTCGTCATCTTCGGACGATTCTGATGGCATCGCGGTGGGGTTGGGGGCAGCGAGGATGTGCTGTTGGCCTGCTGCGGTTTTCTTAGAGGCCGTGCAGCCGGCGGTTATGACGGCCAAAACGACTATGATAGCCCAAGCCTGTAGTTTCATGTCATTGTCCTTGAATCTCATGCAACAGATTACTATTTTACACTCTCAAGCCTCTTTGCCGAAGGGTTTGACGAGAATGAGCAGTTGCGGCAAGAGGGTAAGGGCGGCAAGCAGTGCCATGAACATTGCCAATCCGGTCAGCAGGCCGAAATATACGCTTGGAACGAAATTTGACAGGCTCAGGATGGAAAAGCCGATGATGATAGTCACCGATGTATAGTACATGGCATGGCCAATGCTTCGGTGGCATCGGTGCATCGTGGTCAGGTACTTGCGGTCTTTGGGAAATTCACTTTTGAATCTGTGGATATAGTGGATCGTGTCATCGACTGCAATTCCGACTCCGATGGCCGCGATGGTCATTGTCATCATATCGAGCGGGATGTTGAGCCAGCCCATCACGCCGAGCACGAATGCGACGGGGAGGATGTTCGCAGACATTGCGATCAGGGCGATTCTGACCGACCTAAACAGCACGAGAAACATTCCCGTCAGCAGCATCACAGTGATGCCTAATGTCAGTATCTGAGAGGCGAACAGGCTTTGCAGCATGTTGTTGTATAGGATGAGCATGCCGGCGAGATGCACATTTTCGGCGTCAAGGTCCAGTACGCGGGGCAGCTCTGCCTTGATCTGCTTTATCAGCTCGTTGCGTCTGAGGGACTTCTCGGAATCTCTGACCCTGACCCAGAAGCGGACCTGATTATGCTCGGTCGAGACATAGGGCCTGGTCAGCATGTTCTTGAATTCGTCCGGGGTTTCGCTATAGAGCAGGGCAAGCTCGAAAGTATCCAGCGGCTTGCCATCGTTCAATCTCTCTGCGATGTCCAAGACGGAGGTTAATGACAACACCTTGCCTGTTTCGGGCAGCTTGTCAAGATAGCGGTGCACGGCCTTGACGCGGGTCATTTTGTCGGCGGTAAACCAGTATTTCTCGTCGGCTGCGGCCTCGTCGAGCTCATCAAATTGATCGAAGTCGTCGAAGTCATCGTCAGTTTCGGCTGCGGCCGGTGGTTCGTCAGGGGCCTCAAACTCAACGATAACGTCGAGTGGAGTTGTGCCGCCGAGGGATTGGTCGATCACTTTCATTCCCTGGTGAATCTCGGTATTGGCCTTGAAGTAATCGATAAAGCAGTTTTCCACTCCGAGTCTCGAGATGCCAATGAGGCTGCAAACCAGGACGCCGGCGCTGATACCGACAATCAGCAGGCCGTGGGCTTCGGTAAATCTCGCCAGGACGGCTGTCAGGGAAAAACGCCACCGGGGTCGGGCCGGCGAGGTCTCTTTGGGAATCAGCATGAGCACGGCGGGAAAGAGCAGAAAGGTGACGATCAGCGACACAATCAGACCGCCGATCATCATCCAGCCGAACGTGCTGACCGGTAAGAGGTCGGAAAGCACAAGAGAGCCAAAACCGGCAATCGTGGTCAGTACGGCATAGACACAGGGCTTGAGCTTTAGCCGGACGGTATCGAGAATTAGCCGGCGATTAGGGGCCTGCGGATTCCGGGCCAGCAGCTCGCGATACCGCACAATCAGGTGAATCGCAATGGCCAGGGTCATGATGAGCTGCAAAGAAATAAAATTGGAGGAGATGACCGTCACCTCCCAGCCAAACCATCCCAACAGACCGATCATGCAGACCGCGGAGACCACGCAACAGAGCATCGGCAGGCATATCCAGCGTTTTGACCCGAAGATAATTCCCAGCATAATACCGAGAAAGAGCACGACCCCGATACCAAAGACCTTCAAGTCGTCCTTAATGAAGGTGATCATATCGTCTGCGATCATACTGACGCCGCCGAGAAAGAGGTCGGCATCCGGGCGATAGTCGTCCATGATAGTTCGTATCGCCACGATATCCTGATGGCGGCGGCGCCTCATTTGGTCCCTGTGTAGCCGGAATTGCCGGACGACGCGCTCGAGCTCGGCACGCTCCGGGGGGGTCAGGGAAGCGTCGGCTTTCTTCTGGCGCAGCTCGTTGCGGCGCCCCAATAAACGGTAATAGGCATCATCGCCCGCGAAATTGATCAGCAGAGCGGTAGTCTTCGAGTCTGAGCTGAGCAGCAGGTCTCGATAGAGGGGACTGTCGCGAAGTTCGGTCCCGGCCAGGTCTCTGTCAACCGTCGGCGACTCGAGAGTGGGCAGCTCGGCGGTGAGGTCTTTTAGTGAGACGGGCGGGCTTTGCAGCAAAGGGACATCGAGGATAGAAAGCACAGATTCGACGCGTTCGAGGTGGTTCAAATCGTCTCGCAGCTTGGCTAAGGCGGCGAGCGTATCGGCGGAAAATAAATCGCCTTTGGGAGTAAAAGTAAGGACCAGGAATTCACGTTGTCCGTATCGGGAGGCGACCAGGCGCGAATAGCGAAGGTCTTCATCGTTCTGGAGGACGAGGGTTTCTGAGGAGGCGTCGAGCCTGAAATATCGGGCGCCGAAGGCGAGAAAGGCGGCCGCCGCGAGCACGCAGAGCAAGACCGTTCTGGGATGTTGCAGGACCACTCGGTCGAAAAAAGATTGTGCTACCCCACGGCGTTTGGTCATGATAGCGGTCCGATTGAGCAAATTGTGGGTCAACGAGCTGGTCGTTTTTCCAGCTTGGCAAGAAGATTCGTAACGGTGTCCCTGCGAAGGATATCATCGAATTGCGACCGGTAGGTCAAGAGGATGCTGACACCCTGTATTTCCACATCATAGATCTTCCAGCGTTTGTCCACCTTGCGCAGCTTGTATAGTATGGCAATCTTTTTGTCCTTGGATAACAGTTGCATCGGGATGTAGATAGCCGTTTTCTTTCGCACTGCGGGCTTGAGCGAGGCTTTTTCACTGGTGTAGAGCTTGGTTTTCTCCAGATACGAGGTCTTAAGCCGTTCGGTAAAGAGCCTGGTGAATTTCTCGCGTTGCGGCGGGGTCAATTTTGGCCAGTGTCTTCTGCCCAATACAAGTTTGGCCATCAGCGGGAAATCGAACATCGGGCTCACGATCTTGTTGATTAGCCTCTCTTTGACTTTCTGATCGAGGTCTTTGGCCTGGAGGACGTTAACGACGGCGTCCCACTTGGCCCGCACCAGCTCGTTTGGGTCGTTCGGATCCTTAATAACGGCGTCCCACTTGCTCAGCAACATTTCGTTTGGGTCGTTCGGATCCTTGTCACCTGCATCGACGCCCAGACCGGCAACGAGGACAATCAGAAGTGCACACCAAAGGCTTTTCATGGTCCATTCCTTACGTCGTTTATGCTTTTATGCTAATCACGATTTTACCGTGGCCCGAGCGACGCTGCTGAGCCTCATTTTCGATAGAATATCAACTCTGTCTTGAAAATTCAAGCTTTCCGGCTGCCATAATTTTCCCCTTCACCCGAACGATTTTTTAATCAGGATAAGCAAGAAGGCAGGTTG
>CAYWOD010000257.1:2175-4609 GCA_964459805.1 uncultured Pirellulales bacterium | reverse complement strand
AATCAACAGGCAACTACAATCCGACAGATTGAAACAGGCCAGATTAAAGTCAAAGGTGACGAGTTCTATAAAACATCTCATGGTGTTGCGACAGGTAAAGCTGCCGAGGCGTTACGCATCCGAGATATGATGGCACAGTCAAAACGTGATACGGCACTTGTCCAGGAACTTGAATATGTCAAGTCCAGGGGTGGCACGGTCAGGCCTGCAGGCACAAGTCTAATTGTGACACAACCATCATTTACTCCAACACCAACATCAAGGTCAGGATTCGAGGCAGCTGTATTGTCACAGAAAGAGAGAGAAAAAAAGGCGGGTGAACGTGCTGAGAACTTACAACTGTTTGCACGTAAGGTGACATTCGGCGGTAAGAAAACATATGAACAGCGTAGCTGGTTAGGTAAATATTCAGAATCACTTGTTGCTGGCGGTCTGGGTGCGCCAGTGTTGATTGGGTCAGGGTTGGCGACTGGTGGTGAAAAGATATACATTACTACAAAATACAGGAAAGATATTGATAAAGGATTACTACCATCTGAATTGAAACGTGCTGCAACATCAAAAGAAATGAAAACTGCATTTACACCTTGGAAACCAGAAGGTGCGGCAACATACACATTTGCTGCTCTGGCAGCGGGCGGTGTTGTCATTAGTCGCAGTGGTGCAGTCAAAGGTGGTGCAAAGACAGTTAAGATTTCTGACATTGCAACCAAGCGTGTGACAAAAGGTGATGTCACCATTGACCTGTCTAATATTATCGGTGAAGTCAAGACAGGCAAAACATCATACATTGTCAGAGGCACGGCTGCCGAAAGATTTACACTTAGTCGTGGTGAGTTGTTTTCACGTATCAAGACAGACTTTACTCTGACACGAACAGGCAAAGTAAAGAAAGGTAAAGCACCAGCGAAACCTGAAACAATCAAGGCAAGTGGTAAAGGATTATCCAGGTCAAAGGTTGTGGATGCGGAAACACAAACTACCATTAAACATATTGATATGGATACATTATATAAACCATCAAAAGGTAAGTCCACTGTTCTAAGTACAACTGACATAATTGAAGTTAAACCATCAGTGTTCAGTAAAAATATAGTATTGGATACTGGTGATATGATAAATATAAAACCTATAGGTGAACCGTCAGGTATTGGTAGTGGCATGAAAGGTAAAGAGTTCTCGTTTATACAAGACGTTGGTAAGACTACAAAACGAACAGTGTCACCATATGAATATGCTGGTTTAGAAATAAGAAAAGGTGATTTGAAACCAATAATAAGAACAAGGTTACGTGATTCTAGTGGTGAATTTTATGGAGATTTTGGTGCAAAATATAACCCTGATAGTTATAAAGTAGAATCTACAATAAGATTACATAGTGCATTAAGAAAACATCCAAAGGTAGAAAGATCAACACTGGCACATGAATTATACCATTATGATTTCTATAAAAAAAATCCAAGTTTATCTACGTCACAAAAATTTAATCCATTTGAAGAAAGGTTTGTAAGGTTAAAAGAAGAAATGTATATGCGAGGATTGTTAAAGTTCAAAGTAAGTGAACCTGCGGTTAAATCATCTTCAATGGGTAGGTTTAAATCTATCAAGGTGGCAGAAGTCATACGACCTGAATATAAAGTTGAATATTTTAAGACATTAAGTAAAGGTGAAACTGCAGAAATACCAAGAGGGTTTAAGATTTATCCAGACGAGATTGGTGTGTTTGCAGAAGAAAAACCGATAAGTCAATATGTCGGAACAGAGAAAGAGTTAGGTGGTGTAAGGAAAGGTAAAGGAAAAGGTCAACGATTGATAACAGAAAATTTAATGAAAACTGAACGAGTTAAACCGTCACTCACACCACAACAATATAAGTCAATGATAGGTGAAGTTGTGCGTGGTATTGAATCAGAACGTGTCAGAGGTGTTAAACCTATCGTGACAGGAGTTACACCGAGAACAACGACACAAACAGTGACACGTCAAACACCGATTACATTATCAGGCACAAAGTTGAACATTAAACCAATATCAGTTACAAAGACAACACCACTGATACAAACACCGACCAAACCTGTTTCTACTAAGTTACCTGTCAAGACTATCATAACAGATAAAGTCATAACACGACCAGTTGAAACAACAAAAACAATTACCACGACAAAACCAATGCAGAAGATTGACACCATTACAAGAGATATTATTGATACTGAAACAGACACCATCATACGAACAGGCGGCAGACAAGACACGATAATTGACAGACCGCGACCGCCACCACCGATAATGCCTTTTGGGTTTCCAGTCGCACCGTATATGCCAAAAGGTAAAGGTGGTGTAAGAAAGACAAGCTCAGTCTTTAATCCGAAATATACACCATCACTTCAATCTTTCTTATTCAATATAAAAGGACCATCAAAACCAAAAGGTTACA
>CAYWOD010000257.1:0-2075 GCA_964459805.1 uncultured Pirellulales bacterium | reverse complement strand
AAAATAGCTAAAAGAACAAATAGAAATGTAAATGTAAGAAAAGGCAGAACAGGCATGGCTAATCCGGCCGCTGTATATGCCATTAAAAAAGGTAAAGAATATCGGATTAAGACTGATAAACAAGGGAATAAGTATGGTGTTGTTGTTCTTCGTAGTGGTCGTGAAGTTGATGCTTGGGATTATTATAAGTCAAGAACAAACATAAGTTCAATAAGGAAAAGACTGAGTAAAACATCAAAGTTGAAAAGAACATCTACAAAATTAAGACGGAAACAACAATCATCGAAGAAGAAAAAACCGACACGCAGAAGTCGTAGGATAATATACAATAGGAGGATGTTTTAAGATGAAAAAACTCAAGAAAGATGTTATAGGTGTAACTAAGATTGGGGTTGTCAGTGGTGTCGGTGCAATCGGTATAGGTGCTGTCGGCGGCAGTGCGGCAGGACTTACAACACTCTCAGGCATGATGCCAACAGCTACAACAGCCATGGGTGCAGGTGGAGTCATGCGACAGATGAAGAAACTGCCAAAACCAAAATCTATCAGGAAAAAACGTAAGGGGAAGTAAAAATGAAAAAAATAATTGATATATATTATGAAATATTATCAATTATATGTAGAATTATACTTAAAACAATAGGGTATATATTAATTTATATATTCAGAATAGATTTACGGAGGGAAACAAAATGGTTATCCAAAATCTTCCATGGCGAGTGACATGGGGTAAAAAAGTTAGACAAGAAGATAGATTTGCAACTAAGACACAAGCAGAAAAAGCAGCGAAAAAATTAAAGAATAGACGAAAGAAATATGGTGGTAAGGCTTATGTAAATGTAAGAGTTGGAAAAATAAACTAAGAAAATGACACAAGACGAACCCAATGATGAAGCACCTATAACCACAAGCGCATATCAAAGTCCGATGCACTTATACGGTTCAGCTATCATTACACTGACAGATCCATCAACCGAACTGCATAAGATGGAGCTCACGTTCAGGTCAGCCAGACCGGATGCTGACGGTAACCCAATCCAAATACCTGGTAGCAAACCGTTGATGAATGACCATGGTATAATGTCAGTCATAGGAATTGCACAAAGTATAGTAAGCCAGGTGACAGTGATGAGTAACCTTAACAAACATGAAGTGCCGATAATGATGGACTTTCTAGGTGACACGCTTGCAAAAGATTTGATGGTGAACAGGTTAGAGTATGGTATAACGTCAGTGTCGGCCCGGGATAAGATATATTTTACAGCATTGGCAACAGCGTTCGTCACATTGAAACGTGCCTTTGAAGAAGGCGACAAACGATTCTGGAAAGGTAGTGTCCAGGAAATACATACTAAGGCTGAATCATCACAGAAAAGCCGAGGATTATTATCACGGTTCATGCCGTGGGGTGGCTCATAATCATAGATTATAATATTAATTGTAGGTGAAATGAAAATGGTAAGTGTACAAAGTGTAAGTTCGACAGCACTCAACATCGGTGTGATTGTCGGTGTGTTATTAATTGTCGGTGCGGTATTAATCATCATAACATTAGCAGTATTGAAATGGAAAAAATATCAACAGTTTGATTGTATCATATTTGAGAAGGATGGGTTTGGTCAGTTGCGGGAAAAGGCTGACAAGGCAGGCATATTTGTTGATAAAAAGACACAGAACAAACGGTTCTTCCTGCGTAAGAATAATGTAGGGCTTGAACCTGATAACATACCATATATCAGTACACAGAAAGGAAAAAAGATTGTGTATATATTACAGACTGGCCTTAAAAATTTCACGTTTTTACGGTTTAACATTGACACTGACATTGATAAGTTCAAGATTAGTGTTGGTGAGGAAGATGTAAACTGGGCCATTAACGCCTATGAACGACAAAAAAAACTATTCAGTACATCATTATTGATGCAACTAATGCCTTACATCGGCATAGCATTTACATCAATCATCATCCTGGTAATATTCATATACTTTTTCAAAGGCTTTGGCGACCTGAAAGTTATGGCAGAGGCACTAAGGGATATGTCAGGGCATGTTGAAAATATCAAAGCTGGCACGAC
>CAYWOD010000256.1:0-4614 GCA_964459805.1 uncultured Pirellulales bacterium | reverse complement strand
GGCCATTGTCGGCCTGGCCGTTTTCAGCCACCGGAACTTGCATATCTACTTTTGTGCTGGCCTGGCCGCAGAAAAGGTATCCGTTAATCAAATCTATTGCCATATCGACCAGAGCTCTGCCGTAGAGGTCCATATAATCGTTGCCCTGTTCTTTTATGAACGGGACCGATTCTCTCAGCAGCTCGGTGCCTTCGGCCAGCATCTTCAGCAGGTCTTTCACTTCGTCGTCGTAATCAAGCCCGGCAAGCTCGACGATGAATCTCTCGGCTGTGCCGCTGCAAACACCGCGAACCGCGGCGACAACCTGCAGTTGGCTTGTCCCCTCGTAAATTGTTGTTATTCTTGCGTCGCGGGCGTGCCGTTCAACGGCGTAATCGCGCATATAGCCGCTGCCCCCGAGCACCTGAATCGAATCGTAAGCCACGCTGTTGCACATCTCCGAGCAGTAGTATTTGCTCATCGGCGTCAGCATCCCGGCGTATCTTCTATATTTTCGCGAGTCGTTCTTTAGCTGCTTGGCCTCGGCTTTGTCTTCCGGCGGATTCAACTCAAGCCGCTTTGCACATCCGATCTCCATATCGACCACGCGCGAGGTCTCATACAGCAGCGCTCGCCCGGCCTCGATGGCAATTTTCATATCGATGAGCATATCGCGGACCGCCGGCAGCTTCTCAATGACCACCGCGAACTGCTTTCTCGTCGAAGCATAGTCCCGCGCGACCCGATAAGCCGCCTCGGCAATCCCCACTGATTGCGCCGCAATCCCGATACGCGCGCCGTTCATAAGACTCATAACATAAGTTACCAGCCCTCGCTGTCGCTCGCCGATTATCTCGCACGGCGTGTTGTCGAAAAATATCTCGCACGTCGGCGAGCCGTGGATGCCAAGCTTGTCCTCCAGCCGACGAATATGCACAGTCGGCCCCGGCTCGCAGACATACAGGCTCAGCCCCAGCCCGCCGCTGCGGTCCGGCTCACTACGCGCCAGCACCAACAGTACGTCGCCGCAGCCGTTGGTTATGAACCGCTTGACCCCGTGCAGAAACCAGTTGCCGTTGCCGTCTTCAAACGCTCGCAGCTTGACCGCCTGCAAATCCGAACCGGCGTCCGGCTCGGTCAGCACCATTGCCCCGGTGACTTTCCCGGCCGAGAATTGGGGCAGATACTTTTGCTTGATCTGTTCCGACGCAAACGCATTGATTGTCTCGGCGATGCCCTGGAGACCGAAGATGTTCATAAGGGCCGCGTCCGCACGGGAGACGATCTCGATGGCCATCGAATAGACCAGATTCGGGAAGTTGAGACCGCCGAACCGATGCGGCAGCGTAAAGCCCATAACCTCGGCCTGGCCCAGCTTTTCGATAGACTCGGCGATGCCCTTCGCTCGCGTTACCGAGCCGTCTTCGTTGAGGATGTTGCCCTGGCGGTCCACCTCCTCGGCACGCGGTGCAATGAAATCCGCGCTCAATTGCCCGAGTGAGTCCAGGACCATATCGTAATTCTCTATCGCCTCGGCGGCGTCGGCGGGGGCGTAGTCAAATTCACCCGCGAACCTAAAGCCCTCTTCGCAGACCTCGGCCAACCGGCCTATGTCCAAATACCTGAACAAGAATTGTATATCGCTGTTGTCCCTGTAAAAATTCGCCATAGCTTGTCCTGTTGTTTCTCGTATCTTATCCTTTACGCTTAATCTTGAACGAGTGAAACTGATGCAGAAGCTGATTTGTCAGCTCCATAGTTGAGACCTCCGTATCTGATTTCAAGAGAATGACTGTTGGCTTGCCGGGTATAGCTATAGTCTCAATGACACTATGGTTGCCATTCTTGTCATCGAACTCGGTTATGGTGCGACTGGCGATGACGTCGCCGGCGTCGTCTTTCCAAGATTTGCCGCCCTGGTGAAATGAGGGCAAATGTTTCCCGCCACCTTCTTTGATGATGCAATTACCTAATTCCCATGCGCTCTGGTGCAGGATCGTCCCTAATTCGCTTGGTGGTGCGGTCGTGGTGATAATCTCTGTACCGTAGGAGGTATAGGTTGCCTGGCGTGAATATAAATAGTGTGCAGCCGCCCCAGCGAGAATCAAAACAAGCAAAAGAATGACAACAACTCTTTTCCCCATTGTGCTTTCCCCTAACCGATAACACGTTGAGCCTTACGAGATACGATTCACGGTTAACGAGATACGGTTCTGATTGTCTTAATTATTAATGGCACTACTTCGTGAAGGTTACCTAATATCTTGTAATGAGCGACCTGGAATATCGGGGCATCGGGGTCGTTGTTGACCGCCACGATCTTCTGGCTCTGGCTCATCCCCGCCTGGTGCTGGATTGCGCCGCTGATTCCAACTGCGATGTACAGGCTCGGCCGAACCGTCGTCCCTGTTTGGCCGACCTGATGGTCGTGGTCTATAAAGCCCAGGTCCACCGCCGCTCTGGTCGCCGCCGGCGCACCGCCGAGACAGTTCGCCAGGTCCCAGATAAGCTGGAAGTTGTCCTTACTGCCCACGCCCGCTCCGCCGGCCACGATTATCCGTGCCGCCTTAAGATCGACCTTCTTCGCCCGTTTATGCTCGTCCAGAATCTCCAACGGCAAATCCTGCTTCGCCAGCTTCACCGTCTCCTCGATGACCTTTCCCTTTCGCGCAGTGTCCGGCTCCGGCATCGGCATCACGCCTTCCCGGACCGTCGCCATCTGAGGCCACCGGTCGAGATTGATAATCGTGGCGACAATATTCCCGCCGAAAGCAGGCCTTATCTGGAACAGCAGATTCTTGTGGAGCTTCTTGTCCTTGATGGTTGTATGGTCGCCGATTTGCAGGTCGGTGCAGTCGGCCGTGAGCCCCGCCTTTGCGGCGCTTGCAATTCGCGGCGCCAGGTCCCGTCCTGTAATAGTCGCGCCGTAAAGCACAATCTGCGGCTCGTACTTATGAATCAGATCGTACATCACCTTGGCGTAGCTATTCGTCTGGTAGTGCCCAAGCAGCGGATGCTCAGCCACATACACCTTGTCCGCACCGTACTGTATCAGCTTCGCCGCAAGCCCCTTGACCTTATCGCCCAGAACAGCCACCGCCAATTCAACACCGAGCGTATGAGCTAACCGCCGCGCCTTGCTCATCAATTCAAGCGGCGTATCCTCCAGCCGCCCGTTATGCTGCTCGGCAAATACCCAAACCTCACCTTTCCTGTTCACTTCTATCATAAACTTCGACTTTCATTATTCGACATTCGATATTCGAAATTCTCCTTTGCTCTATGCTATTGTCTTTTCTTCAATCAGCTCATGTATCATATCTGCAATCCCCTGGGCGTTGGGCTCGACGTCCTTGCTCTGCTTTGCCGCCAGCACCACGCTCTGAATCCGATGGACCTTCGTCGGCGAGCCGCCCGCCCCGCACCAGCCCAAATCCGCACCGACAGAGTCCAGGTCCCACTGCTTGATTAGCAGACCTCTTTTTTCTAATTTGCTGCATTTATGGGCAGGCAGTTCTTTCATATCCGCCTCGTTGGCGTCCGGATTCTCATCCTTGGCTTCTTGTTCAACCTCAATTGGCGTGCGTGCGTTTTTGAACTTCATCATCTTCCTCGCCGCCGCGATCCTCGGCTCATTCGCATCACCAACGACCGTCAGCAGCACGGGCAGGTTGGCCTTGACCTGCTGGGAGCCGTTCCCGATATTCCGCTGCGCCGTGATGGCCTTGCCGCTCAATTCGATAAGCTCCTCAACGTACGTAATCTGCGTAACGCCCAGTTTCTCGGCCAACTGGGGCCCAACCTGTGCGGTATCGCCGTCAATCGCCTGCCTGCCGCAAAGAACGATATCATAATCCAAATTCTTGACCGCGCAGCTCAGGATATAGCTGGTCGCCAACGTATCGCTCGCTGCACATCGCTGGTCGGTAATCAAAATCGCCTCATCCGCCCCGCGATAGAGCGAATCCCGCAGAATCGCACTTGCCCCCGGCAGACCCATCGTAACGACCGTCACGCGCCCCCCGAACTGGCCCTTTATCTCCAGCGCCGTCTCCAGCGCATTGAGGTCTTCCGGATTAAAAATCGCCGGCAGCGCAGAACGCCTGACCGTCCCGTCATCGTTCATCACATCGCCCGTAATCCTCTTAGTATCAGGAACCTGCTTAATCAATACAACGCAATCATAACCCACCTATAATCTCCTATCTGGTTATCGTTTCGATTTGCGAAGGTAGGTTAGTTTAGCGGGATTCCGCGTCAAGTCAACACCAAAAGTTCAGTTCCGTGACCGTCCGCGATTTAGCCCCCACCCCGCCAGGTGGGGGACCTGAAACCTTGTCATCGCTGCGAAGCTTGTCCTCGACTCTGATCCGGCAGCGCGAATCCAATATTTGGCCCCGCAATTTATTGCTGCTTCTACCCAAACGCGCGCTAATGAACCAAAAATGACAATTCGGCACACTTCCTTTTCTGTCTTAAGCGAATCGACCAACCGCTGCTTCAGTACTTCTTTCTGCTGCTCAGTAAACATAATCAGATATAAAACTTTTTATCTATAGTTCAGCGATTTATTCTCCGCATGTACTGGTTCAGCGTGAAACGGACATTGTCCACTTACGGTTAAGAGAATACCTT
>CAYWOD010000255.1:0-4624 GCA_964459805.1 uncultured Pirellulales bacterium | reverse complement strand
TCTTTTCGCCAAATCCATGTTTCTTAACTTAACACCTATGCCCCCAAGGGGGGGACCCCCATTGCAAAGTGGATAAATGTCGAGACGGGCGAGCCTTCGCGGGCCTGGCTGGAGGTGCTACGGCCAAGACTCCGCGAAAGCGAGGACAAGCCGGTCATCGTTCTTGCACAGCAGTCGCTCCAATGGGCGTTCGGAGATCGCAGAGCAGGTATTCGCGACGCCGACGACGCCGAACGTATCAAGCAGGGGGCGGATGCCCTGGAAAAGTACGTCCGGCTGCTCAAGAAGAACGGTGCGGACCTGGTATTCGTGGCGATGCACATCTACAAACATCCAATGGAGCCGGAAATCGGGAATGAGCGACTTGCACTGGCTGAGCTTATAAAGCGCAAGATTCCGGACGTGCACGCCGGGCCCGACGTCTGGACGCCGACGAAAGAGAAATACCCCGAAGCGTTTGCCCGTGATAAGGTGCACCCGAACGAGCTCGGCGCCGCGTTAATGGCCGAGAAGTGGTTTGAAACGCTGCTCAAATACGACAGCCTGACAATTTCGGGCCGTCGGCCCGGCGAAACTTCAGCCCAGTACTACCAGCGGATCCGTAGCGGAATGAGCAAGAAAACCCCGCCGCGTCGGCCGGGTGAGACTTCAGCGGCGTACCATCGACGCATCCGTATCGGTTCGGGCAAGGAGACTACGCCGCGTCGGCCCGGCGAAACTTCAGCCCAGTACACCCAGCGCATCAGTCGCCTGCGTCGAGAGCGTGACCGCCAGGGGCAGGCAAAAGATGCCAAAATTCTCCGCGATATTGAATACGTGCCGGACGGTCACGAACGTCAGAAGCTGGACTTGTATCTGCCCGAGGAACGCAGCGATAAGGCATTGCCCTTGCTCATCTGGATTCATGGCGGGGCCTGGCGAGCCGGGAGCAAGCAGAACTGCCCGGCAAGGCGTTTCCTGCACAAGGGATATGCCGTTGCGAGCATCAACTATCGCCTGAGCCAGCACGCGATCTTCCCCGCTCAGATCGAAGATTGCAAAGCCGCTATTCGCTGGCTGCGTGCAAACGCGGGCAAGTACGGCTTCGACCCCAGGCGTTTCGGTGTATGGGGCAGCTCGGCGGGGGGGCATCTGGTGGCTCTGCTGGGTACGACAGGCGACGTCAAAGAGTTCGACAAAGGCCGGAACCTCGATGTTTCCAGCCGAGTACAAGCGGTTTGCGACTACTTCGGGCCCACGGACTTTACCCTGATGAGCAGCTTCTGGACGAAAATGGACCACGACTCGGCCGATTCGCCGGAGTCGAAGCTCGTGGGAGGCCCCGTGCAGCAGAACAAGGAAAAGTGCAAACGCGCCAATCCCATCACCTACGTCACCAAGGACGACCCGCCGTTTTTGATTGTTCACGGTGATAAAGACCCGCTCGTCCCGCACAATCAAAGCGAGATTCTCTACGAGGCACTGCAAAAAGCAGGCGTACAGGTGAAGCTCCACACGGTCAAGGGCGGCGGGCACGGTGGATTCAAAGACCCCGCCGTCGATAAAATAGTTGAAGAGTTCTTCGGAAAACACCTAAAACCGGTAGGAAGGCACGCTGAAAGACCGGCTGCGCTGCTCAACGTCGGCGAGACCGCATCGGCGGATGGACATTAAATCCCGGCTCGTATCTGAATGCGTCCTTTGGCCGCCGGAATACCGGAGGGGCGATTCTACGGGTGTGTTATCCAGCCCTCCACGGCCTCGGAGGCACCGGTAACATCCCGGCCCATACCCGCGATGGTTTGGCAGCCAAATAACGAGATGAGTAGAACAGCCAAAACAACGACAAGAAGCACTCTTCTAACCATATCTTCACAGTCTCCTTTAGTAAAGGCTTCTGCAAAATTGCAGGTTAGGCCTACTTAGAAAAGAAAAAATCGTTTTTTGATTTTTTCTTTTTAACAGCAATGTATTGTGCCATAAGTGGTTAGGTGATTATTGAAGAAAATCACAATAAAGATTTTCTTCAAAAATATAGGCCTAACCTGCAATTTTGCAGGACTCATTAGCAACCATCCCTGTTGAGGATTATTGTAGCTTGTCGTTTGATTTGTGCAATGTTTTTTGCCACAATATTTGCATTGCGAGTGCAAACCGGCAATTTTGCCGCAAAGCTAATCGAACGGATCAGTGCCACCGTTTGTTCAAACAAAACTCCTGTTCAAAATGACATGAAGAAATTGGTTTGCCACAAAATCTGGCCGCACCTTCTGCGTTTTTTCCGTGGCTTTGGTCTTGCATTACGATGGTTTCCTGGGATGATAAGGGTGTTTAAGCAACGGTATGATATGAGGGTGAGCGCGTACTGTGGTGAAGGAAGGTTGCCGACAGGGGTGTAAGAATGAGTGGTGTAGGTGACGAATTTCAGCGGGATACGAAGTATTTTGCGGATAAGATGGGCGGGCACAGGCTCAACTGGGATGCCAAGCCGGCGTTGTATAAGGAATACGCGGACGCCGAGAAGATTGAGCTTCCGAGCTTTGAGCCGTCCCGGCTTATGAGCCTCGATGCTGCTTTGAAGCAAAGAAAGAGTATTAGGGACTTTCAGGCCAGGCCGATCAGCAAAGGCCAGTTGGCTTATCTGCTTTGGGCGTCAACCGGCATACAGCGAATCGAGCAGGGCTATGAATTTCGCACGGCGGCGTCGGCAGGCGCGCTTTATCCGATAGAGACTTATGTGGTCGCCAACGATGTAAGGAAGTTAGAGGCCGGTCTGTATCATTATTCTATTAAGGCTCATCAACTCGATGAATTGCGGCAGGGGGACCTTAGACGGCCAATTACGGCGGCGGCGCTGGGCCAGGCGATGTGTGCGACGGCGGCGGTTGTTTTTGTGTGGTCGGCTGTGTTTGAGCGGTGCAAATGGAAGTACGGCCAGCGGGCATACAGATATATTTATCTTGATGCCGGGCATATTGCCGAGAATCTGGCGCTGGCTGCGGTCAGTTTGAATCTCGGCAGTTGCGAGATCGGGGCATTGTACGACGACCAGGTGAATGCGGTTCTGGGGATTGACGGCGAAGAAGAGAGCGTAATCTGTATGGCTGTAGTCGGCGTCCCGGCGTAAAACAGAAGGCAAAGGGCAGAATCAAGCATCGGACCGTCTTTCATGCTGAGTGTAACGAAGCATCCGGGCAGAGCATACAAGTGTTGTTAGGCACGCGGAAACCGCCAACAGCGACATTTAGGGTGCGAGAGGTGTGATAATATCCCGAAAAAAAGGCTTGCATTTGTGAATTAGGGGGTTATACTAAAGGGATGTAAAGGATTTCTCGAAGGTCGGGGGGTGTGACGAAGATCCAATGGCAACTTCGTAGTTGTAAGGACGCAAATGTCTGGAAGGAGTCCTAAAGTTGTTGTGATCGGCAGCACCTACGTTGATATGGCGGTTAGGTGCGGCCAAATCCCATCTCCCGGTCAGAGCGTTGTCGGTTCTGCTCTTTCATACAATGCGACCGGTCCGGGGCCTAATCAGGCGGTGCAGGCAGCGCTATGCGGTTGTGAGGTGCATCTTATCAGCAAGGTCGGCGGGGATCCTTTTGCGAAGATGGTGAAGAAGAACCTGGCCGAGTTTAATGTCAATACCGAGCTTGTTTACACGGCCAAGGCCAAGAATACCGGCGTTATCACAACGCTGGTTAATGCCGAAGGCGAAAATGCCACCTGTTTCTACGTCGGCGCCAACAGTGCTCTGGGGCCGCAGGACATCGACGGCGCCGAAGAGATTATCTCTGAGGCCGACGTCTGTTTGATTCACGGCGGGCTGCCGTATCAGGCAATTGTAAAGGCCCTTCGTCGCGCAAAACTGCACGGCACAAAAGTAATCCTCAATCCTGCAAGGCCGGTAGAATCCCGGTGCATCGGAGGCAGGCAGGACGATGACCTGCCGATGGAGTTCTTCTCCGCTGATATTCTTATCCCGAATCTTTGGGAGGCTGCCGAGATAACCGAGCAGTCGGCGGCGAACATTCGCACCGCCAAACTCATCGGCTCCGACTTAGTCACGCGCGGTGTAAGCTATGCGGTTATAACGATGGGCAAGCGAGGCTGTATGGTAGTGGACAGGAACGGGGCCGATCAGATAGCGGCCTTCGAGGTCGAGCTTGTTGACCAAACGGGCAGGGGCGATGCTTTTGCGGGCGCTCTGGCGGCTTCCTGTGCCGTGGGAGATGACATACGAGGGGCGGTTAGATTCGCATCGGCGGCCGGGGCGCTGGCCTGCACGAAATTCGGCTCCATCGAGGCGATGCCTACCAAGGCCGAGATCATAGAGCTATTGCAAAAAGAAGATGTCGAGTAATGCTCGATAATCTAATTTCGGTGGATAAGTATGTACTGCGGGCTTTGGGATACGTTCAGCCTTGGTCCGTTGGTTTTTTGACAAGCGGAGCTGTTTCTTTGACGAGCTTGCAGCAATCATCCCCCCTCACACCCCCAATTTGAGCATCTGCCCAAACGATTTTTCTCTTAACCATATTCGCCGGGCCAAGTTGTCTGATTCTGCCTTGATAAGTTGGGGCATAATTGTAGTACTCCATTACATTTGCTTTTGTGAGTTGTCATTCCCGCGAAAGCGGGAATCCAG
>CAYWOD010000254.1:0-4634 GCA_964459805.1 uncultured Pirellulales bacterium | reverse complement strand
GACCAGGCTGGATTGTCCAGCTTGCTCACATCAGCTTCGCTTGGCGCACTCATTTGAGTCGCTCCTCAATTCCGAATCGTACTTTCGATATAACCTATCGAGCATCTCGGCGGCTTTTGCTCGCGGTATTCCAAACTGGACCGCCGTCGTCACAGCCTTCGTCAATGCCTCCTCTAAGAGCCTCGCTTTCGTTCGGCCCTTCTGGTCTTTGCGCAGCTTCGCAACAAAAAGCCCCACCCCGCGCCGCCTCTCTACCAGCCCCTCGACCTCGAGCAGCGAGTACGCCTTGCTGATCGTCATCGGATTCACACGAATCCGGGCCGCTAAGTCCCGAACCGACATCAACTGCTCCCCCTGGCCCAATTGACCTGCCATTATCTGATGTCGAATCTGCTCGATAACCTGCCGATAGATAGGCTGACCGCTGTGATGATCTATCTCAAGCAGCATATCTATTTGTGCCCTCATGCTGTATTAGTGTATTACTTGCCTAATACACTATACGATTTTGACAGGCCTTGTTCAACAGGAATTTGGAATTTTTTCAAAAATTCTTGAAAATCCGCGGAATTTTCGACCCCAAATCTCGCACTGTATAGTACTACAACGCAACTTACGCTGTAAAAATTGGCTCTATGTGTCCAAAAATCGGCATGGTTCAGAACAGGGTGGCGCCTTTCTGATCTCGACGAATTGGCATATTCTCCGTAACTCTTGTCTTGACAAGTTGTTATGAGTATTCCTGCTCATTCGACTGTCTTGGATAGTGTTACCCTGGGGGGTATTAGATTGAACCATGCCCAAAAATCATATAGCAAGCTGCGTTTATCGCCTTTAGGCTACCAGCAGGCAAAAGGCCAACCCCGAGGCCCTGCTGGCTTGTTCTGCTGGCAGCTAACAAAGCGCAAAACGCAAATTCAAATTCGCCAAAGTGTCCTTAAAGCCAAATCGATTGTCGATATTCTACACAGCTATCATAACCGCTTATGCAACAAGAGATTATCCTTGCTGGTAAAATCTAAGTAGCGTTGTAGTTATAGTAGAGACCTGCTTTTCTGTCTCTAAAACGGCAGAAATGGCACTTTTCCTCCATTCTGAGCCATGTAGGGTGCGATATCGAAGATCCCGGTCCATCGGGATTTCGCACCAATTCAACTTGCAAAGATCGGCACAATGTGTTATCCTGTCTTCTACAACGGTTGCGGTCACACCTTTGCTGATTTGTCATCGGGCCGCTCGTTTGTACTGGAAATAGGCGGCTGGAAATAGACATTGGGGGAGTGGAGGTCAGAAGGATGAGTGAGTTGGGGAGTAAAAGAGCGGGGAGTGGTGAGAATCTTCACTTTTTCCCGATTTTCCTGAGCTACTCTGCCCTCAGAATACGCATTGTAATATAGGGAGAAGGTCTGGATTGAGATGAATGTGAAATTGGGCTTGTAGATATAAGGAGAAAAGCAATGAGACGGTTAGGTAGAATATCGATGGTTGTGATTGTTGTTGGGGTGGTCGTAGGGTCGGCTCAAGGCGAGTGGGTTACACTTGATTTTCCGGGAGCTACAAGCACTTATGCATCCGACATCGATGGCGCAAACATCGTCGGTTTCTATGAGGACGCTTCTGGGCGACATGGCTTCGTCTATGACGGCGAGACGTGGACTACGCTCGATTTCCCTGGAGCATACGAGACCTCTGCAACTGGTATCGATGGAGACAATGTTGTCGGTGCGTATAGAGATGGCATCGGCGAACTGCACCACGGGTTTCTTTATGACGGTGAAACGTGGACTACACTGGATTTCCCAGGAGCAAGCTCGGGGGGTGCCTCTGGCATTGATGGCGATAATATTGTCGGGTGGTACAATGATTACACTGTACGCGGCTTCCTTTACGACGGGGTCACCTGGGCAACACTTGATTTTCCCGAAGGCGAACACACAGAGGCAAGAGACATAGACGGCGGCAATATTGTCGGCTACTACGGGAGCCCCGGAAGCTACGTTGGCAGAGAACATGGCTTCCTCTATGACGGCACTACCTGGACATCGCTCGAATTCCCAGGGGTATGGTTCACCGCAGCACAAGGCATCGACGGCGTCAACATTGTTGGGAGTTGCGGTGACGACTACATGCGTTCATCCGGCTTTCTCTACAACGGAACGGCCTGGACTACGCTTCACTTTCCAGGGGCGACATCGACAAGTGCAACCGGCATCAATAGCGATATGATTGTCGGTTGGTACGAAGACGGTTTCGGCAATAGGCACGGTTTCATCTACACCATCCGTTATGGAGGAGGTACTGGCACTCCGGAAGACCCATATCAAATCTGGGATGCTAATCATATGCAGGCCATAGGGGCTGATGCAAATGACTGGGACAAGTGCTTTATACTGATGGCTGATATTGATTTGGGACAGTTCGACGGGAAGGATGGGAGGGAGAAATTTAATGTGATAGGGTCGGACTCGAATGATATTGAACCAGGATTTCAAGGGTGGCGCTTCTTTGGTGTCTTTGATGGGAATGACCATACGATATCCGACTTCACCTATGGCTCAAATGATAAGGATTATATAGGATTGTTTGGTCACGTTTCGGGCAAGATAAAGAATCTTGGATTAATCGATCCTAACGTTAATGCACAAGGAGCGGAGTGTGTTGGCTTGCTTGGAGGGCTTTTGGGGGGAGAAGTCCACAACTGCTACGTTCAAGGCGGGAGTGTAGTGGGGGAAAAACATGTCGGCGGGTTGGTAGGGTTTATTAGCTTCACCTGTAGGTACGGAATGTGGTCGTCGAGCGGGATCGTGTCCGACTGCTATTCCACGGCTGAAGCTTCAGCCGTGAGCGAACAGGTCGGCGGGTTGGTGGGAACAAATTCCGGCAGAGTCACCAACAGCTACGCAATCGGCAATGTTACAGGAGGCAATATTGTCGGGGGGCTAGTGGCATCCAACGACTATTACTCGGACGACTGGTGTCTCTTTTCCGGCACAATCACCAACTGCTATTCCACCAGTAGCGTTGATGGAAACCACACTGTCGGTGGGCTGGTAGGACAGAACCTTGGTACGATCACACTGTCCTATTCAAGCGGCAACGTTGTGGGGGATAGTTCGGTCGGTGGATTGGTGGGCATAAGTGGATCGACGTGCATAAATGGTGCCACAATTGCCGACTGCTATTCAATGGGCAGTGTTGGGGGAGACCATAGTGTCGGGGGGCTGGTGGGGAGCAATTCTGACTTCGTTTCGAACAGCTATTCCACCGGCGATGTAAGCGGCGGTGGGGCTGTCGGCGGCCTGGTGGGGATGAATTGTGATGGCAGTGTCTTGAACTGCTATTCTACCGGCGATATAAGTGGACAATGGGGAGTTGGCGGGCTGGTGGGCGGTAATTCTTGTCGCAATATCTCGAACTGCTATTCTACAGGAGATGTAAGTGGTGATGGCGATGTCGGCGGGCTCATGGGATATATTAGTAGTAGTGGCAGTGTCTCGAACTGCTATTCTACAGGAGATGTAAGTGGAGACGGGGATCATGTCGGCGGCCTGGTGGGAGCAAATTATGAAGGCAGTGTCTGGAACTGCTATTCTACCGGAGATATAATGGGAACTGGCGACTTTGTCGGAGGACTGGTGGGGTATAACGGTTGGGGTTTACTTGGAGGAGGGGAACAGCAGGGGTATATATTTAATAGCTACTCTACCGGCAGTGTTCAGGGAGCTTCGCATGTTGGCGGGTTAGTTGGATATCACCACTACGGCGGAATCGACAGATCCTACTGGAACATCGAAACCAGTGGTGAACCCAATATGTGCGGTAATCCCGAAAACCCCAACTGTGATCCCAACTACGGCCTACCCACCTCCCAACTCCAGCAACAATCCACCTTCACCGATTGGGATTTCATCAACATATGGAACATAGGTGAAAACCAGACCTACCCGTATCTTAGAACAGTCCTGCCGTCTGATTTGAACAAAGATAGAGTGACTAATTTCCTCGACCTCTGCATCGTAGCAGACCAGTGGTGCCAAGAGCAGTAATCACAGATAATCCACCGTTTCAGACCACGATCTCGACAATCAGCCGTCTCCGCCCCATCTTCCTCTCCCAACCCCAGCTCCCCCCACACAACCTCCCCTCCATTCATCCCACGCCCTCCACCCAAATCTGCGAAAATCTCCCAAATGTGCCTGTCCCGGCGCCGGGGTGGTTCATTCTCTTTCGTGCCAATTAGTGTGAATTCGTGGCTAAAAAAATTAACTTGACAATTAACCGGCCATCGCGTATAATACGCATCAAGTTAACATCGAAGTCATATCACAATGAAGATACCGAACCATCGGGAACAAATCAGGAGGCTAAAATCATCATTCTTCCCCAAACCGCCCAAACTCCCCAATCACCAATCTCTAATCACTAATCACTGACAATGTTAATCTGTGTCAAATTATAACTTTAGTCACTTTTATTCTTCTTCGTGCCTTCGTGGTAAAAATTAAAAAAAACAGCGTTAATCCGTGTCAAATTACAACTTTAGTCACTTTTGCTCACTTTAGTCACTTTAGTCACTTTAGTCACTTTTATCCTGTCTTCGCCCCGCTACATCTGTCGCGAGACCGCTACAAATC
>CAYWOD010000253.1:0-4722 GCA_964459805.1 uncultured Pirellulales bacterium | reverse complement strand
CCTGGCGCTATCAAAAGAGTACATTTCGATGCCTAACTGCGAAAGTTGGGTTAAACTGGGGAGCTTCGATGAAGTCATTGATCGGATGAATAAAATCCAAGATGAGATTATGTGGGCGGGAGACGAATAATGCCGTTGGATACGATCCGAGCTATTGTTGAAAGATGTGCCGTGTCTACGACAACGAATCCTTCGATTGAGCTTATTGAGGGGAAGAATAGAAACAATCCGAATTCCTTGAGCAGGGTTACTATTGATAAGGCACATAATTCAGTTTGGTTCTCTGTGGATCGCAACGAAAAATGGAGCTCTTATTTAGCTGACATACATGGTATCCAGAAACGATGTGATTATGTGATAGTGAATGTGACTGGTGGGAGAGTGACAATACTATTCGTCGAATTGAAATCCGCAAATCTCACAAGACCTGAGTTATGCGGGAAATTCAGAGCCACAGAGTGTTTTATAGATTACTGTGATAGTATTGCGCGAAGGTTCTTTAAGCGATCAATTATAAAGGGCTGTAAGAAACGATTCCTGGTCTTCCATTTAGGTCCCAGTATTGCAAAGACCCCCACCCGCCCAACAGTATCGAGCAATGACACACCGGACAATCCGAGATATGTCGTAAATCCCAACCGACCTAAGCTAAAGCAATTGCTCTGAAGCGCGGCTTCACAAAACTCTGCTGACTACCGCCCGTTGCCTGGGACATCTGGCTATGCCAAGCGATCACTTTCTGAGCTCCGGTATATCCGGCTCGACGTGCACGACGATGTTGATGGGGCGGGCGATGTGCTTATCCAGGGCCTTTTCCAGACTCTCAGTTATTTCGTGGGCGGCGGCCACATTCAAATCAGGGTCCACGAGGATATGCAGGTCGAGGAATACCTCCCTGCCAACCATGCGGCTGCGGAGCTGGTGCCACTGGCGAATCGACGAATCGGAATTGATTATGTCCTTTATGCGATCAATTGTCTCCGGGTCGATAGCACCCTCGGTCAGCTCACGCAGCGAAGTGCCAATTATGCCCGCGCCCACCCAGATGATCATAAGGCCAACGACAATAGCTGCAACCTGGTCGCCGTGAGTGAAATTGAATTCGAGCGATATAAACCCAATCGCAACCGCCACTGAACTCAAGGCATCGCTGCGATGATGCCAGGCGTTGGCGTAAAGCGCGGAACTGTGAGATTGAATGGCGACTTTGCGTGTGATTCTGTAGAGCCATTCCTTGGCGGCAATCGAGACAATTGCGGCTATTAGAATTGCGATGTGCGGAGAGGTAGCCTCATCTCTGGCAATGGCGCCGGTGGCATGGTAGATCATCGCCGCCCCCATAACGACCAAGACAATGGCAACTGAGACGGCGGAAAAAGTCTCGAGCCGCCCGTGGCCGTAAGGATGGGACTGGTCAGGCTTTTTCGAGCCAAGATGCAAGCCCAGGAGCACGGCCCCATCAGTGGCCATGTCGGAGAATGAGTGAATCCCGTCTGCAATCAGTGCAAGTGAGCCGCTCAGCATACCTACGACGAACTTAATAACACACAGCCCTGTGTTCGCTGCAATACTCAGATACGTGACCGATTTTATTCTTTTGCCATCGTTTTTTTCTTTGTCGCTGTGCATCGGTGGGTTAGCCCAATACTTCGCTACGGATTTTCATAACCGCATCGACATATTTCCGGGCGATGTGGCGGTCTTTGGCCTCGATTATGGCCCTGACTACCGGCTCGGTATTACTTGCTCTGATATGCAGCCACCCATCGTCGAAATCAAACCGACAACCGTCGCTGGTATCGATTTTGGCATTGGCGAAAGTACGTTTCGCTAAATTCAGGATATGCTGCACCTGGTCATGGTCTGCGGCGAATTTCTCCTTAGTCATATAGTAGCCGCCGATTTCATCGACCAACCGGGAGATCGTTTTTCCGGTCTCGGCCATCAATTGCAGAACCAGCGCGATCCCAACAAGACTGTCGCGAATCGGGCCTACTCGCAAATCTATCACACCGCCGTTGCCCTCGCCTCCAATAACGCAATCATATTCGAGCATTGCCGCGGCGACATTGGCCTCGCCTACGGGCGTGCGAATGACCTGGCAGCCGGCCTTTTCGGCTACATCGTCAATCATTCTCGACGTAGAAAGATTCGTTGCAGCTTTGCCGGTTCTTCTGCTGAAAACATACTTAGCCGCCAGCGCGAGGGTATATTCTTCGCCGATATAGGTTGCGGCTTCATCGACAATCGCCAACCTGTCGGCATCGGGGTCCTGGGCAAAACCTATTTCGGCCCGCTCCGACTTAACCGCATCACACAGGCCCGTCAAGTTCTCGGCGGTCGGCTCAGGAGTGTGGGCAAACCGGCCGGTAGGTTCGTCATTTATGGCCGACGTCTTGCAGCCAAGCTCGGCAAGCAGCTTTTTCGTGACCGGCCCCCCTGCTCCATTGACACTGTCGAGAACAACCTTGAAACCTTTCGCGGCGATGGCTTCTTTATCAACAATCGCCAAGACCCTGCCCACGTGAACGGCGTCGGTTTGCTCATTGGAGCTTATCCGGCCGCAATCGGTCGAGTCGGCCAGGTCAAAGCGTTTGTCGAAAAAGCACTTCTTGATTTGCTCGGCTGCATCGGATGGCGGCGCCATACCGTTGCCGAGCAGCAGCTTTATGCCGTTATATTCAATTGGGTTGTGCGAAGCGGTGATAACCACTCCACCTGCACAATCCACGTGCCTGACCATAATGCCTACACTTGGCGTAGTCGCGAGGCCTAAGTCAATTACGTCGATTCCGACACCACACAATCCCGCAGCGACAGCAGCACCGAGCATCCGGCCGCTGGGGCGAGAATCCCTCCCAATGCACACCGAGAACTTTTTGTCCTCTTTGTCGGCGCAATTGCTCTTTAGACAGGTTCCGAATGCACGGCCGTAGTCGGCGGCAACGGAAGCAGTGAGGTTCTCGCCGACGAGGCCCCGCATCCCGCTGATACTTATTATTAGTTGCGCCGGCATACTAAAATCCAGAAAAGTGTTTTCAAAGGGCACGGTCAGCCGCCCAGGGCCTTGTGCGGCCATGAATCAGTCCAGCTTGCAAACGTAGATTTCGTTTACGAAGTCAAGCTCGCCCAGCTCTTGGATTGCCTTTGCCTCGGGCTCCTTGTCAAGGCTGACGACGAGAGCCGCCTTTTGCTCGGCCAGTTTCTGCCCGACACCCATCGTGCAGATATTGATATTGTGCCGGCCGCAAACTGTTCCGACTGCGCCGATTACGCCGGGCTTGTCGTCATTAAATATGACGAGCACAGGCCCCTGCGGGGTCATTTCAATATTGAAGCCGTCAATTTCAATTATTCGCAGCAGCGTTCCGCCGAAGACTGAGCCGGTTACGGTGCGTGTAACCTTATCGGTAACGACTCCGGCACTGAAGCTCGCCGAGACGTCCTTTGCCTCGACATTTTTTGTCTCGTCTATGCTGATGCCCCGCTCTTTCGCCAGAACAGAGACATTGACGAGATTCAAAGGCAAATCGAAGTGCTTCTGGAGCAATCCGATTGCGAAATTAAGAGTCACCGACGCGACTGCCATTTCCGCAATCGAGCCGCGGTACTGCACCTCGACTTCCTGGATGCGCCCCGGCGCAATTGTGCTCAGAAGCGCGCCAATTCGCCGGGAAAGCTCGGCATACCGACTTACCACCGCCGGAACAGCACCGGTGGTTGACGGGGCATTGAGAGCGTTTCTAATCGCGCCGCCCTTGAGCGCATCAACAAGAATTTGAGCAGCTTCAACGGCAACTTCGACCTGGGCTTCTTCGGTGCTGGCGCCTAAGTGCGGAGTAACGACACAATTTTCAAACTCCGCAAAGCGTGTGTTTTCGGGCGGCTCCTTGGGATAGACATCCAGAGCTGCAGCGGCAATACGCCCGCCGGCAAGGGCATCGTAAAGCGCATCTTCGTTGATGATCCCGCCGCGCGCACAGTTGACCAATCGAACGGTCGGCTTCATCATTTTGAGGTGCTCGGTGTTGATCATGTTGAGAGTTTGCTCGTTTCTCGGCACGTGCACGCTGATGTAGTCCGCTTTTTTGAGAACCGTCTCAAGGTCGTTGGCGACTTCAATGCCGAGCTTCTCCGCATCCGTGGGGACGGCAAGCGGGTCATATCCGAGGATTTTCATATTGAAGCCCTTTGCCATTTCGGCCACAGCCAAACCGATTCTGCCTAAGCCAATAACACCGAGGATTTTATTATTCAACTGGTTTCCCATATATTTCTTTCTGTCCCAGGCGCCCGCCTTCAGACTGTTGCAGGCGGGAACAACATTTCGGCTCATCGCAAGCATCAGGGCCAAAGTGTGCTCGGCGGCGCTGAGCGTGTTGCCGCCCGGCGTATTCATAACGAGGATTCCCCTTCTGGTGGCTTCCGGGATGTCGATATTATCGACACCGACGCCTGCTCGGGCGATACCCTTGAGTTTGCCCGGATTAGCGAGGACTTTGGCGGTAACCTTCGTGCCGCTTCGGATGATCAGGCCGTCATACTCGCCAATAATCCCGGCGAGCTCGTCTTCGCTTATGCCGGTCTTGACAACGGCCTCGACGCCGTCCATCGAATCGAGCAGGCCAATGCCTTCCTGTGCAAGTTTGTCTGTGATCAATACTCTAAGTCGAGTAGACATAATATGGTCTCCTCATTTAGGTTTAGTTTGTATTCCCTGTT
>CAYWOD010000252.1:0-4724 GCA_964459805.1 uncultured Pirellulales bacterium | reverse complement strand
GACCAGGCTGGATTGTCCAGCTTGCTCACATCAGCTTCGCTTGGCGCACTCATTTAGAACCTCCCTTATCATGACAGTGGACAGCAAGTTTTGCTGCGTACTCTGCGACCTGAGTCACGGGCGTATCGAGACCGAAGATCACGTAAGGCATATCCAATGATTCCAACGTGTCCTTCAGGGCCAGCAGCCCTTTTACAAGCTGGGGCCCGCCCCTGCCGACAACGACCGGCGTTCTTACCGGTCCGTGCTTTTCGACGTAATCCTGCAGTGCATCGGCGATTGCCTTGAATGTTACGTCAATAGAGGTATTGTTGGCTTTGCCTCCCAGAATGAGAATCAGCGTCGCCTTGGCCAGATGATGTTCGAAACATATCTTGGCCGTCCCGAACATCCTTTCGTAAGGCGGGTTGCCGCCGAAATCGGAGAGGAATATTGGCTTGCCGCCGTTCTGGATGAGGGTCTCGATGATGATCGTCGATGCACCTCCGCCAAAGAGTATCGGTAGAATCAAATCGCCGCCCAATTCGCCTACGTGAGCTTGGCCTCTGTAGCTCGCGGCGTCCCATAAAGCCATCTGCTCTTCGAAAGGCGTGGTGTTGGCCGGATATTCGGGCAGCTCGAAGCCGAGATTCTTGAACTTGAAGTTTGCCTCATCGAAGATGGCCTTGAAATCACAGGCATACAGTTTGCCTTCCGGAGTTACACGCCACGGATTGACCTCGCACATTCGCATTCCCGTCGATATGAACATGTCCCACAAATCCACAAGAACACGCGAGAAAGGGCTGACAAGCTTTTGAGGGCAGTCTAACTCGCCGAGAATTTCGCTGGCCTGATATGCTCCAAGGCCCTTATAGACGTCCACGCCGAAAGTGGCTTTATTGTTGTCCTCGACCTCCTCAACGTCCACGCCGCCGTGCAGCGAGACCGTCATCGCCGGGCCTAAGTAGCGGGAATCATAAGTTATGGCCGTGTATATGTCTGTATCCGACGGAATATACTGGACCATATACGCGGTGCGCGGGAGATGGTCGTTGACCTCCACACTTTGGACCCCCTTGAGCTGACGCTGCGCTTCGACGTAATCACTGACAGGCCGAACCGCACCTGCCTTGCCCCGCTTTCCCGTAAGGACATCAGGTTTGACAATGGCCTTGCCACCCCACCGACCGATGGCATCCCTGATCTGTGCCCCGGTAGCTTCTGCGGTCAGGTACTCGGGTACGGGAAGGTTGAAGCGCCGAGCTAAGTGCTCGAGGAAAGTGAGTTCTGTTATCTGTACCGACATTTTTCGTTTTTTCCCTCAATTGATCCGTATCTAACAAGATTCGTGGATATGTCAAGCTTGTTCACGATATTTGCAAAAAAATATCATCTATACTTCACCCAATAGTCGGGAAAGAGCTCCTTTGCCTTCGCCTCGAGCTCCTGGTCGCTTATTGCGGTCAGCCGGCCTTCAACATCATACTGGTCGATCACCCACCGGGCTAACTTGTGCACCTTGATCTTATTTATTCGCTCGTCACCTTTGAGGCCGAAGAACTCATTCACCCAGTGCGCCACCCCGTCGGCCCCGCTCTTGTCCGTGATAGCCACCCGCGGCGGCCGCCCCAGCAGCTTCTGGGTATCGAAGATATTATATATCCGCTCATCCTGACGAAGGCCCCCGGCGTGAATCCCCGCACGCGTCGTATTAAACGCCTTGCCCGCAAACGGATAATTATCCGGTATCGGCAGACCGATAGAACGCATATAGTCCGCCAATTGCGTTATTACGAGGGTATCCATCCCGCACGTATCGCCCTTCAGCGCGATGTACTCCATCACCGCCGCCTCCAACGGCGGATTGCCCGTCCGCTCGCCGAATCCGAACAGCGTCGTATTCACCGCCCCGCACCCATACAGCCACGCCGTCCCAGCATTCGTATGCACCTTATGAAAATCGTTATGACCGTGCCATTCCAGCCGCTCGCTCGGAACCCCAATCTCCCGGTTCAGCTTATAGATCAGCTTCGGAATACTCCTCGGCAACTCGGCGCCCGGATAACTGATGCCAAAACCCATCGTATCACAAAGACGAATCTTCGCGCTCAATTCAGCCGGAACCTGCTCGCTCATCTCCATCAGCCGCTCCACAAACGGCAGCACAAAGCCCTCGATGTCCGCCCGCGTTATGTCTTCTAAGTGGCACCTCGGCCGGACCCCCGCCTCGAACGCCGCATCAACCACCTCGCAATAGCTCTCCATACAGTCTTTCCGGCTGCGGAACTTCAGCTTGCCAAATATATGATAATCCGAGCAGCTCGTAAGCATCCCCGTCTCTTTAAGACCCGCCTCTTTCACTAACCGAAAGTCACCCTTGACCGCACGTATCCAACCCGTGCACTCCGGGTACTTATGCCCCAGCGCCCGGCAGTCATCTAACGTCTTTCGGTCGTTCTTCGTATAAAGGAAAAACTCCGTCTGCCGGATCACTCCCCTCGGCCCGCTCAGCTTGCTCAGCAAATCGTATATATGGACCATCTGCTCAATCGTATAGGGCGGACGAGCCTGCTGACCGTCACGGAACGTCGTGTCCGTTATTACTATGTCCCGCTCCTTCACCGCACCGAAATCAAACTCCACCGCCTCACCGTCAATATACTCAACCGCCGGCCCCTCAAGTCGAATCAAAGGCGGAAGACTGTGAACATATATCTCCTCAAGCAGATTCGGTTTCTTTGCATCGACCAGCCGATGCCGTTTCTTTGCCTTACTCATCCAAGAACCCTTTCAAATCCTGCATCGTCTCTCGTCACTCGTCACCCGTCTCTCGTCTTCTGTCTCCTGCCCTCTGGCCACAGCCTACTGTTCCACCTCCAATCCCTGCTCCTTGCACACGTTCGTAATGAACTCCACCGCACTGCCGATAGTCTCGACAGAAAGCGCCGCATCCTCGTCCATCTCGATGCCGAACTCCTCCTCGAACATCGCCACTAACTCAATCGATTGCACGCTCTCGGCGCCAAGATCGGCCGTAAAGTTGTCCTCAGTCTTGATTTCGTCCGCGCTCAGCTTCAAAACCCGCGCAGTCACTGCTTTTACTCGTTCTTCTACTGTCGCCATTGATTTTGCTCCTCTTACGTTACCATTATCTCATCATTGCTCTTCGGCCCCTCTTGACTGCCTCATTTCGCGGGCCTGCCGTAATCTCAAATATCGCTTCCCACATCGCCTCCTCGCCTTGCGTCCACTCGCTTCCGCGACGGCTCATCACCATCTTGGCCGTCTCATACAGCTTGCGCCTCCCAAAGCCCTTCGTCACCACACCCTCCACGAACCACGAAAAAGACGGTATATACTTCGGCAAAGGTTTGCCCGTCGCCATTATAATCGCCATCGCCCCGACATACGAACCCGTATTAAGCAGGGTCCCAATCGACGTCTTCGTATGGTCCCCAATCAAAGAACCCACCTTCGTCGAGCCCGTATCGACGGCGCCGCGCCCGTTCAGCATCACCGACACCGTCGAATAATCGTTCTTCAAATCGCTGTTCGTCGTCAGTGCCCCCAAATTCACCCATTCCCCAACGTAAGCATGACCTAAAAAACCGTCGTGATACTTGTTCGAATGACCGTGAATAATCGACTCCTCCACCTCGCCCCCAATCCGGCACATCGGCCCTATCGAATTACCCTCCCGGCACTTCGCCCCTAACAGGATTGATTCCTTCCCGATGTAGCAAGGCCCCTCCACTTTCGTAAACGGCAGTATCTCCGCGCCCTCGTCGATATACACCGGCCCGTCCTCGGCATCGATCACCACCATCGGATGAACCCGCGCACCCGCTGCCACATACACATCTTTTTTGCCGCCCAGAATCGCGCTCGGCTCCTCCACCGTACCTTCTATTCCGTTGCGTCCCGCCGCTGCAAAGTCCGTCGTTATCTGCTCGCCATTCGCTAAGATCAGCTCCCACGTGTACTGCCACGTCTCTATTGAACACTCGACGTTCGCCAGCTTGGCTTTCGCCGAGGTCGCAAATCCCTCGATATCGTCCGCCTCAAGCTTACCCAAATCCTTTTTAGCAATCCGCGCGTACAGCACATCGCCTTGCCCATCCACACCGACCTCGCTCGGCCCGCTCGCCGCCACGTCAAACCCCGCCGCCTTCACCCGCGGGTCCATGATGAATAAATCATCACCGGCTAAAGCCGACACATCATTCACCGGACCCTCTGCTTTCGCCCGATAAGCCTCAGCCATATAATCGGCCACAAAATACGCCGTATCACCCGCACCAACCTTCGCCGCGAGCTTGTCCTTGAGCGTCCCAAACCCGCACCGAAGCTCCCACAGAGGCCGGCTCAACGACAGCGGATAAAAATTACGTCTCACCTTCTCAGGGCTATCAACCAAAATCAATCGCATAAACAACCGTCCCTTTCGCCCAATACTGCCCGAATACATTAATTCAACTGACGCGGCTAAAACACCCATTAAAGGCCAGCAGCGCCGCCCTTGTGGCTGCTCCGGAGTTTTGCAACGGCCGACTCAACCTCGCACCTGCGTCTCGGGTCAAGGGCCGTTTCACCCTCCCCACTTAACCTAAGGCTTTTGCAAAATTGCAGGTTAGGCCTACTTAGAAAAGAAAAAATCGTTTCTATACTTTTTCTTTTTAACAGCAAAGTATTGTGCCATAAGTGGTTAGGTGATTATTGAAGAAAATCATAAAAAAGCAATT
>CAYWOD010000251.1:0-4800 GCA_964459805.1 uncultured Pirellulales bacterium | reverse complement strand
TATTTCGGCAAGTGTTCGTCCGGTAGCTGTCCGCTGACGGCGAATCCATACCGCGGTGCAGTATATGGAGCGGTGATCGGCACTTTATTGACGTCAGTATTTTGGCCAAAATCGCAAGAAAACCCAAGGAGTTCAAACGTTGTCCACGTTAACAGCGAGTCGGATTTGAAACAGACGGTACTTAAAGAAAAGTCTGACAGTTCAGAGGTTGTCCTCGTTAACAGCGAGTCGGATTTGAACGCGAGGGTGCTTAAAGAAAATGGGAGTGGTCTCATGGAGTTCTTAACGAAAGACAGCTTTATACAAAAAGTTTTTAACTATGAGCAAAATAAAGAATGGAAGTTCGAAGGCAAACTGCCCTGCATCATTGACTTTTATGCGGATTGGTGTGGGCCATGCAAAATGGTAGAACCTATTTTAAAAGAACTTGCTCAAGAGTATCAAGGTAAGCTCAATATTTACAGAGTTGACACACAAGCTCAGCAGGAATTAGCAGCCGTCTTCGGCATTCAGAGCATCCCCAGCATGCTTTTTGTACCGCTAAATGATAAACCACAAATGGCAATAGGCGCCTTACCCAAAAAAACACTGAAAGAAGCAATCGTGGAAGTGTTGAAAGTTGAATGAGCTATTGTCAAATGTTCTCGATGAGGTTTTTTCCGGCTCAATAGTGGAGGGGCTTCGCGGGCTGTTCTGATCTTTTCATCAGCCCAGCCTCAAAAGCCAGATTCATCAAGGCAGAATCAGACAACTTGGCCCGCCGAATATGCTTAGTCTTCGAAGGGCAAAGACGCCGAGTAGTTCGGGGCCTCTTTGGTTATCTGTATGTCGTGCGGGTGCGATTCGGCGACGGAAGCGGCGCTTATGCGGACGAATCTGCCTTTTTTCATCAGCTCTTCGATGTTGCGCGCCCCGCAATAGCCCATACCGGCTCGCAGCCCGCCCACTAATTGATATACAAAATCGCTGAGCGTTCCGCGATACGGTACGCGACCTTCGACGCCCTCGGGAACGAGCTTGCTTGCCTCGGTAGAGCTGCTCTGGCCGTACCTCTCTGCCGAGCCTTTAACCATCGCGCCAAGTGAGCCCATACCCCTGTATTCTTTGAACTGTCGGCCCTTGTAGATGACCAGTTGGCCGGGACTTTCCTTTAGACCGGCGAAGAGCGAGCCGATCATCACGCTCGAGGCCCCGGCTGCGATTGCCTTACTGATATCGCCGGACTGCCTTACTCCGCCGTCGGCGATAACTGGTATATTGTGCTTGGCGGCGACCTTGGCGCAGTTGGTTATCGCGGAGACCTGCGGGACCCCGACTCCGGAGATTACCCTTGTAGTGCAGATCGCACCCGGTCCGATGCCGATCTTAATGGCGTTGGCGCCGGCCTCTATCAGGTCCTCGGCGGCCTCGGTGGTCGCGATATTGCCGGCGATTACGTCGATGTCGTACTCAGCCTTGATTTTCTTGACGGTATCGATGACGTTCTGGGAGTGACCGTGAGCGGTATCGACTACGATAATATCGACGTCCGCCGCTATCAGGGCCTCGATCCGCTCGTAATCGTGGACGCTGACGGCCGCTCCGACGCGGAGACTGCCCCGCTTGTCTCGCGCGGCTATCGGATATTGCTGGACGCGGTCGATGTCCCTCATAGTGATCAGCCCGACCAGCTCGCCCTTGCCGTTGACCAGAAGGAGCTTTTCGATTTTGTGTTCCTGGAGGATTTCCTTTGCCTGTTCGAGTGTGGTGCCTGCGGGGCCCGTAACGAGGTTAGCCTTTACCATTACGGAACTTATCTCGACGTCATAGTCTTTGAGGAACTTCAGGTCCCTGCGAGTGAGGATGCCGACGAGCTTTTTGCCCTCGACGATGGGAATGCCTGAGACATTCTGCACGTTCATCAGCTCCTGCGCCTTGCGGACGGGTTCGCCGGGTGAGAGCGTTACCGGGTCGAGGATGACCCCGTGCTCGGAACGCTTGACCTTGGCGACCTCTCGCTTTTGCGCCTCCACCGTGAGGTTCTTGTGAATTATGCCGATTCCGCCTTCCTGGGCGAGCGCAATGGCCAGGGCCGCTTCGGTGACGGTGTCCATAGCAGCCGAGACGATGGGGATGTTGATGGTGATATTGTTGGTCAGTTGCGTATGGGTCTCGGCCTGGCTCGGCACAAAGTCGCTCTTGGCCGGTATCAGCAGCACGTCGTCGAAGGTTATGTCCTCAGCGACAGTTTTCGTCTGGTCCATTTTTGTCTCCAATATCGGTCGCCGCTTCACAATATATCAAAAAGCCCAGTATAATCCCGGCCAAAGGCCCCGTCAAACCTATTTTCAAGCCGGTTCGGACCCAAGAATCACATTTCTCAGAAACAGGTTGACGTCGGCGACGCGTCTGGGTACAATTCCCCGGCTTTTTTTGAACTCGGTTGAAAAAGGGTCCGCGGAGGAGCGCAATGCGTGTATAGGTTTGAGATGACAAAGAGCAAAGGACAGATTGAGGCTGACATTAGTGAGGCGCTGATCAAGTTTGAGAAAGAATATATGGGGCGAGGCACTGAGGAGACTAAAACCCATATAATCGGCGACATGGTGGTAATTCGGCTGAATCGTGTTCTAACTCCTGCCGAGCAGCAGCTTGCCAAGGCGAGTGATGACACGAGAGGACGAACTCTGATCAAGCAGGTCAGGACAGAGCTGCTTGAAAAAGCCCGCCCCCTTCTGGAGCAGATAATGAAGGAACTCACCGGAAAAACGGTAAAAAGTCTTCACACAGATATTAGTACTGTAACCGGCGAACGTGTTATTATCTTCACTCTCGAGAGTCCCGTGGTGTTCGACAAAGCAGAAAAAGGTTAAATCCCACAAAAATTTTACTTGACAGCCTTGCAATGTTGCGATATACCTCCAATCGGAAATAAAAACAGGCAGATTGACAGGGGGTAGCTTTATGCTACCTGCTGGAGAATAGGCCGGCAAATAGTAAATATCTCCAAAACTATTGCCGGTTTTCTTTTTGCCTGAAAAGCTGTTAAAGTAGGTTGTTTGTGGTCCATTTATGGATGGCGGAACAAGATACAGGCCAGCGGCCCTATTGTTGGGTGCTGGCTTTTTTATTGGCCGAGACTGGCGGCGCTGCTGACAGGTACAAGCGACAGAAGTATGGACCGGATTATAAGAGACTTTATGCGCAGAGGCGTGGTTACCTGCGGAGTCGATGCAAATGCGGCTGAAGTTGCAAGGATTATGCTCGACAATGACGTTTCGGCTCTGGTGGTGAATTATGAATAACAACAAGAAAGCAGCAGTATTTTTGGATAGAGACGGCACCATAATCGAGGACCGCGGGCATCTGCGGGAGCTTTCTGAAGTCGTTTTCTTTCCGGAAACGCTGGAAGCACTACAGGAGCTTCAGAAACATTTCTTACTTATCATAGTCATGAACCAGCCCGGGGTTGCGAAAGGCATGATAACTCGAAACGATGTAGATTGTGTCAACACTCAAGTAATCACCACCCTTGCAGAAGCAGGCGTTGAGATTTGTGACGTCTACGTTTGCCCCCACAGGCGTTCAGAAAAGTGCGACTGTATAAAACCAAAGCCTTACTTCCTAAGAAGGGCCGCAGAACTCTATGGCATTGATCTCAGTGCGTCTTTTACTGTAGGTGATCACCCGCACGACATTCAACTCGCACGTAATGTCGGAGCAAGGGGGATCTACGTCCTGACCGGTCACGGCTGGAAACATCTTGATGAAGTGCCGGAAGATACAGAGATAGCGTCCGGGATGACGGAGGCTGCTGAGATGATTATGTCGCGTCCTACAGCCCCAATGCGAGGACAAAGGTCCAACCAGATAAAAACGCAATTTGTACTCGATCTGATGGTTGCCCATGACCTGTGGTGGAGACCCGATTTGGGACACGCGCCTAAGGACGCGAAGCGAGTAGCCAAAGTGCTGAGGGAAGCAGGGATAAAAGTGCACGAAGTCTCCGGCGGCTGGTTAGAGTGTGAACCTCGCCCGGTCGGAATATGCGAGGCATTAACCGGTAGGTTGCCGCCTGCAGATTGGGCGGCACAATTCAACTGTCCGGCTGAACAGCCCGGTCGCGTCTTAAGACTCTTGGCTGAGAAGGGAATACCGGTTTGTGATTTTTGATCATCTGTTTTTCGGGAAAAGACTCACAGGTAAATATCAGGAAAAAGGAATTGCGCATGGAACGATTCAGTAAAGATGGGAGATTGATTATTCCGCTCGGACAGCGGAAAAAAGGCACAAAAAAGACGGACGAGGAAAAAGTGAGATATGTTGTAACCGAAGCACACTGTCCTAACGGTTGCGATATTATTGACAAGGAACACAACATAAACGGTGTTGCCGGACTGCGGATTAAATTTAAGCGGCCGGGCATGGAGGGCGAATTTGTTCTTTCGGCAATTGAGGGAGATTTCGACAAGATCATGCTCTCGGGCGAGCTGGAAGACGGCGTAAAAGACGAATTATACTGCCCGCACTGTGGCGTTATGTTCAAAAAGCTGGTCAACTGCAGCTGCAAACCCGATGCGGACATGGTTGTTATCGGATTAACACCCAAGCTCGATTTTAATAATGCAATTTCGTTCTGCAATGTTACCGGGTGCACCAATGGCACCTTTATCAAGTCAGGAGACGTCCTCCGACACATGCGTCTGTGGGGAGCAATCTAGAAATTGCGGACATAGGGGCTTTTGGAAAACGAGCTATCAAGAAAATGTTTAGTCTGTTACAAATAGAATTGTGCGCAAAATGGTCACAAAATAGTGATGT
>CAYWOD010000250.1:0-4829 GCA_964459805.1 uncultured Pirellulales bacterium | reverse complement strand
ATCGGCAAAAAGAAGGGTTTTGCTGTAATTATCACATTATTGTACGCGAGCACCCGGAATTGGGGACTCATAATCCATTGGTCGTAGGTTCGAATCCTACCGGGCCCAGTACACAATCCCCTCAAAACAAAGCAGTTACCAAAACCGGCGAGCGCGAGCAAATCATCGATATCCTGCGACTATCTGTAGAATTTCCCGACGGTAAGATTCTTTGGGACTGTGTGCTGCCGTCTCCGCCGGTTTTCAATGGGCTGGTGGCGGCCAACGCCAGGCTCTACGTTGTGATGCGGGACGGCAGTCTCGCTTGCTTCGGCAAGTGAGCCGCTCGGCATCCATTCGCCTGAAATGCAAACTTGACATAGATGCTCCTTTTCGTTATCACCGGAGCCACTGAAAAGGGCCGGGCCGCGCATTTCTTCAGCGCGACACACGGCTACGTTGTCCGGCCCGGCGCCAACGTCTGACCAAGGAGCTGAGTCTATGGGAAAGGCCGGAAACGGCGGACAAAAGAAAACATCGAGCAACTTGCGCTACCCGATGTTTTCCGGAGGGGAGAAAAATCTTTGTTTCTGTTTCGTTCTTCTTATCGGCAAGCACACGATAGCCACTTTAGCGCGAAAGCGGCTTATTTTTGCTCGTTTTATTATTTGTACGCCCTGCCCGGCCAAAAAGTTCACCATCTCGCCCCAGTACCGATAACATTTCCGCTTGCCCCGCCCGCTCTACTTGCCGAACAAGACCGAGGGCATCTGCACGACGCAGAAATATCCGAACACCAGGAACGCGATAATCAAGCCGACGGCGAATATCCGGCTCGGGCGAAGCACGCGCCCGGCCTCGGCGCTTAGCAGCCTCGGCATCACTACGAAAAGTCCAACCGCCACCAGAATCGCCTGCAAAGGCGTCAGCAATAACCCGTCCATCAACGCCGCGAACTGAACCAATACCACCGGTTTTTCCTTGAAGCAGAACACGATAACCATATTCGCACACAAAAAGAAGAGCAGGAACATCCGAAACTGCGTCTTCCATGCGAACTTCTTCGCGAAGCCCGGAATACAAATCCTGCACGAATCGGCCAACAGTCGCGGCCAGCCGGCCAACTGCCCGATCTGCGTCGAAATCAGCGCCGCGGCACCGGCTAACATAAACAGAAAACCGCCCACCGAACCCCACCTCGATGAAAACAGTCTGGATAGCTCGATCGCCACCTCGGGGCCTTCCGGCGCAACCTCAGCAGGCCGCAGTATCCCCGCCCCGGCGATAAAAAATGCTGCGGTCACAACCACCCCTATCACCATCGCTATCGACGAATCGATATAAAGCACCCGGCACCAGCCCTTAATCCGCTCCGCCGCCTCGCGCGTCATCGCCCGCAGGCTCGGTACATCGGCCGGCCTGCCGTAGCCCCTGCCCGCCGCGGCCCCATATCCGGCCCCTAAGACCCAGTACGTGTACCAGACTTGGCTCGCAAACCCGCCCGCCCCCCAGCCTAAAAGCGGCAAAATCTCCTTCCACGGATTGTCGCTGACCTTCTCCATCGACGACGCCCATTCCGGCACCTGCGGCACGCCAAAGCTAAGGCTCCCCAACAACTCGCCGATACCAGGAAACACGTGCGCCGCCACATACATTACGCCTAAGACAATAATCAGCACAAAAACGCTCATCACGATCTTCAGAACGTTGAACACTCCCGACCAGACCACCATCACGGCCACAATCGTCACCACGCACCCGCACAAACCGGGAAAGGCATTGGCGACCTGCTCGCCTCTGATATTCGTCAAAGGGCTCAAAATGCTGCTTATCGCATTGCATGCCCCCACGACAAAATTGATCGGCAGCAGACTATTGACAAAAACCCCCGCCGCCGTCACCACCGCCGCTATCGAGAACGTCGCGGCCAAAAACTGGACAACTAACACAGTCCACACCGCCCAGTGCCGTCCGCCCGGCATCCGGTCGAACATATCGATCATCCCCTCGCCCGTGCACACCGTATATCGCGCCCCGCTCATCCCTATCCAGAACTTCAAGAATACCCCCATCACTATCGCCCAGAGCACCGCCGTGCCTAAAATCGCCCCCGTCCGCGTCGCTAAGATGACCTCGCCCGACCCGATATACTCAGCCGCCCAAACAAAAGAAGGCCCAACCAGCGCCAACGCCGCCAAACCCACAGGCGCCTTCTTTACCTGCAATTCCCCCGTTTCTTTCGTTTCTTCCGCCATACCTTCGATCCTCGCTACCGCTCTCTAAAGTCCCCCATCACAACTCGATTGATCCTCCTCGTTCCTGCAAAGCTCGTCCTCGACCAAAATCGGGCAGTAGCAATCCACGACCACCTTACCCCCCGCCGCCCACACCGTCCACATATTTCTCCGCCCCCCACTCCCATTGTCCACCTAATTCCCGTAGCAAGGATTCAACCACGAAGCCACGAGGACACGAAATGAGGGTAAATAGTAAACCAACTGCCCCCGCCCAATCTCAAAACATATTTAGACCCGCAACTTTATTGCGGGGTTCTGCAACTCCGACGCGGCAATCTTGTTTCGAAATTCGTGCCTTCGTAATTATTTAGTTCCTGTTGCGGAAACAGCACTTGTCATTCCTGCGAAAGCAGGAATCCAGGTTTTTCGATATGGACCCCTGCTTTTGCAGGGGTGACATCGACGGTTTTGGCCTTCCGCAACAGATACTATTTAACATTTACCTTTTGCGGCTGTATTTCAGCCGCGAAAGGTCTTCTCCCACTCTCGCCTTGCAAAATACAAACAAATGCTCGTGCATTATAAAATAGAACTTATCCGCCTGGCCTACACCCCCCAGCCCAGAGACCCCCCCACGGCCCCTCGACGCCGAGGCTTCCCAAGAATTTTCAAGCTTGACACCCTCTCGCAGATCTGCTACATACGAATTTAGTATTGTGTCCGACGATGCCAGCAGATCGGCAAGGCCTTTGCCGAGGCCTTCCTGGAGATGGACAAAAACTGATGAAACACGATCCCGATGATCAATCTCTCGCCGAACCTGTTATACTGTTTCAAGTTGGAACACTGCGAACAGCACAACCTATCCGAATTGGAACCGCAATGATGAACAGACGCCGCTTTCTCAAACTTGCCGGCGCGACCGCCGCGGCACTTGTCCCCGCCTCGGTCCTCCGCGCCGACACGGGTAAGACCGCAAAGCCCAATATCCTCTTTATCTCCATCGACGATCTCAATGACTGGATCGAGCCGCTCGGCGGCCACCCGCAGGCTAAGACCCCCAACCTCAAACGCTTCGCCGCCCAATCGGTCAACTTCACACGCGCCTACTGCCCCAGCCCGGCCTGCTGCCCCTCACGGACCGCCATCATGACCGGCCTAGCCCCCTACACATCCGGCGTCTATTCCAACTACCAGGACTGGCGAGAAGTCATCACCGACTACACGTCCCTCGGCAAATACTTCCGCGACAACGGATACTACTCGGCCGGAGCCGGAAAGATATACCACTACCACATGGTCGATCCCACATGCTGGGACGAATACTGGCCAAGCCAGAAAAAGAACATGCCCGATGAGTACCTCCCGCAAAAACACGCCTCGGGCTGGGATCCGCAAACGAGTATCTACAAGACCATCAACATGCCTGAATTTCCCCGTATGTACAAGATGTTCGACTGGGCCTCCCTCGATATCGAAGACCCTCTCATGGGCGACTACAAAAGCGTCCGGTGGGTGTCCGACAAACTCGCCCAAAAGCACGACAGACCCTTCTTCCTCGCTTGCGGAATCTTCAGGCCTCACGTCCCCTGGTACGTTCCAAAGAAGTACTTCGATATGTTCCCATTACACGAGGTCAAACTACCCAAAGTCCTCGCCAACGACCTCGACGACCTCGGCGAACGCCCAAAGAGCATCGCCCGCCGCGGAGGTAACTACCACAAATCCATCATCGAAGCGGACCTCTGGAAAGACGCCGTCCGAGGATACCTCGCATCGATCGCATTCGCAGACGCCATGCTCGGCAAACTCCTCGACGCGCTCGATAACAGCAAATACGCCCGCAACACCATCGTCGTCGTCTGGTCCGACCATGGCTGGCAACTCGGCGAAAAAGAGCACTGGCGAAAGTTCGCACTCTGGGAAAACGTCGTCCGATGCGTCCTTATGATCAAGGCCCCCAAGTCCACGCCCGCTCTGCCCGAAGGATCAAAGAACGGCACAAACTGCGGCCGCACCGTCTCGCTCCAGGACATCTACCCCACCCTCGTCGAGCTCGCGGGCCTCAAAAAGCGAACGGACATCGACGGCCACAGCCTCGTTCCCCTGCTCAAGAACCCCAAAGCCAAATGGAGACATCCGGCCCTAACGACCTTCGACTTCGGCGAATTCTCCGTCCGCACCGAGAAATTCCGCTACACCCACTACATCGACGGCAGCGAGGAACTCTACGACCACACCAAAGACCCCGAAGAATGGACCAACCTCGCAAAGGACCCAAAACACGCCAAAGCAATCCGGCGACTAAAGAAACACATCCCTCAAGACCCCGCTCCCCTGATCCAGACCTCGCAAAAACTCGAACCCCACCACTTCCCTCCCTTCAAGTCAAAAAAGGAATACCGAGACTACCTCGCCCACGGCAACGAATACCGAGTCCAGAAGTACTGGCAATAACAGGGCCTAGTTCACATAGTCAACCAGCCATTGCGGCCGATCGGTCTGAGTCATGTTGACCCCGCGGTCAGCCGACTACAACTCATACAACCGCAAATCCCGTTAGCCCAACTTTCGCAGTTGGGCGGTGAAACCACGATTTTCAAAAATTTTTTC
>CAYWOD010000249.1:0-4834 GCA_964459805.1 uncultured Pirellulales bacterium | reverse complement strand
AACGGCAAGGAGATCCGTAAGGGTATACTGAAGATGGAGTTCAGGAGGTGACCCGATGGTCGAGGAGCTCCTTGACGACAAAAAGTTCATTGTCGTCCCGGCGGCGATAGCGAACCGTCTCAGGATCGTATCGGGTAGGCTGGGGAGCAGCGCCGTCAGTTATGCGGAGGAGGTTTTCACGCAGGCCTTCAGGGTCGACGAGATGGGCTCCAGCTTGGAGGAGGCCGTGGACACGTACCGCCTAGTCACCGTCCAGAGGGGCGCCGGCAGCATCTTTGTCAACCGCGCCCGCTTCAAGGAGCTGATCGAGAGGCTCTACCTTGAGGACGCGGAGGAGCTGTCTAGCATCTGGTACGAGTCCGGTAGATGGTACGGGGCGTATCTGCTCACGAAGCTTAACGGTGAGAGCATCTTCGGTTTTCTGGAGAAGGATCTGCTGGTGACGTGGAACTTGGATGAGGCTGAGATCAGGCTGGAGGATGTCATCGTCTCCATTCGCTGCACGTCGTTCGGCTTGTCGAGGGAGCTCACGGAGCTTCTGGTTCACTATCTCGTGGGCCTCATGGAGGAGATCGGGTACAGCGAGAACGACAGGGAAGTCCTCCGCGGCCTCGTCATGATGAAGTTTCTGAAGAAGATGGAATAATTTACATATTTATGATAAAATTTGTTTTCGTAGTGGTGTATTTTAACCCTTTTTTTCGAATGTGCTTGCTTTATTCGTCGTCACTTTCCTAAAATTAGCTTCAAAGTTCAATAATCGAATACATATTTAGTGTCTAATCACTAGTATATGCACTAGTGATCTTTATTTTTATCTCATTTCTGTATACATCGTCCGCCTCGTTGTAGACATACCTTAATATATGAAATCTCTGTTGTGAGTCCTGATCGATGGACAGGGATGGGTCAGCGTTAATGATCGCCCTGTCTAGCGATGAAAAAGGTGAAAAAGGAAAATGAATAGTAAAAAGCTAATAACGCTACTAGTGTTAACAACGCTGCTGTTCGCGATGGTACCCCCATTCGCGAACGCGGTACTTAGTTCCACTAACATTGATATTACTAACCTAGACAAGGGCGCTCTTGTCGACAGTGGAGAGAAGGGTCACGATATAAGCCTTGAAGGAGATGCCGGGGCCGTCGCCTCAGGTTATGAGGTCTTGATCTACTGGGATAAGATCCAGGCATGGGACGGAGAGCAGGGCCACCTCAACACCACCGAGGTCGATAACGACGGTGGCTTCGAGATCTGGTTTACCGTACCTCAAGCAAAGCAGGGCAACCACTACGTATGGTTCACAGCAACCGATCAGGAGACGAAGGTCAGCGTGACCTTCGCAGTTGTCTCTGACTGTGACATCAGCACTTCCTCTGGTCTCTCAGGCTCCAAGGTCTACGTAGATCTTTGGGGTTACGCAAAGAGCAAGGAAGTCGCCATCCTCTTCATCGAGGAGGGTACTACGCCAGATGAGCCAGCTGCAGACTGGAATGATGTTGACGAGGCCGAAGATTCTTGGGCCGCAACCGCTACTGCGACATACTCAGGTTTGCATCTAACCTATGCACCTGTCTATGCGCCAGCGGCTGACGCCCTTGAGGTGGAAGTAGATACTGTGCTACAAGGTACTTACGATACTACAAACGGATGGCAAGCAGTCGCGGGTGGTGACCCAATTGCACCAGGATCGTGTTCGATCAACCTGGCAACAGGTGTGGTTACAATTGTGTTCGCAACCGCACTCACTGGTGACGAGACCATTGACATCATCTATGATGCTGGTCACTTCACCGAAACAGCTGAAGACCTTGATACGACATACGACGCTGATGAGGACGAGTACGACGATACGCTCGACAATGGAATGATCGAGCCCGGTACGTTCGTACTCCACATCGGCGCTGAACTCCTCGACGATGATGACGGCGGCGCGATTGCTGATCCTGTCGGCGATATCTACGACGACAATGGACTAGACGTCGGGTCGATTAACTACGTCTCAGGTGACTGGAGCATCAACCTAAAGGACTCCACAAACACCTACTCAATTGCCTTCACAGCCGACTACGAGTACTATGACGACATCGACAACCACTGCTACGTGATCACCACCTCCGGTATGACCAACACTCTTGGCACATGGGAGAACAGAAGGATCACGATCCCGGACGACGCTCTGGAGAACGAGTACTACGTTGTAGGAATGGACGGTAAAGACAATGAGGCCTACGACGACTTCGAGATCGGAGCCGTCATCACAGTAAGCACAGACATGGGTGATGTCGGCGACAAGGTCGAGGTCGAGGGTGAGGGCTTCCCAGCTTCAGTTGAGCTGGAATGCCACGTCATCAGAGGCTCAAAGATCGAGCAGGCTCACATCGTTGGCTCAGAAGACACCACAGCAAGGGATGACGACGAGACAAACGTTGACGGCGAGTTCGCGTTCGAGATGATCATCCCACAGGTAGACAAGAAGGACGATGACTTCGAGATACGCGTTAGAGAGGTCGGCGGTGGAGGTGTTGAAGCCTCGACCGAGTTCGAGGTCACTGGCCTCGCCAGCGTATCTGTCGAACCAGACTTCGGTCCTCAGGGATCAAAAGTCGTGGTGTCAGGACAGAACTACCAGAACATCAAGGACAAGAAAGTAAAGATCATGCTCTACGAGACAGACAGTACAACCTGGGTAGCTGACATCAAGGACGACGTCAAAGTTGACTCTGATGGAAGCTTCGAGGTTACCTGCACTATCCCAACAGAGAACGACGACAGCTACAAGGTCCTAGTCCAAGCCAAGGACGACGACGGCGCCTTCAACATCAAAGACACTGTGGACTTCAGGATCGGTACGATACTGATACTCCTCAGCGACGACGAAGGCGTCGTCGGCGAGAAGATCGTTCTAACAGGCAACGGCTTCACAGACAACGGGGAGTGGAACGCCACCTTCGGAGACGTTACTATCTTCAGCGAGGAGCAGGCAAGCCTCACAGGTCTACTACGTGTAGGCACAGATACCCCGGAGTTCTTCGTACCTCAGCTCCAACCAGGCGTTTACTCCATCCTCGTATGGGACGTTGACGCGGAGATCTCAGTCGAGACCGAGTTCACAGTGACCGAGTACACGGTCCTTGAGTTCGAGCTCTTAGAGGCTCCCAACGAGTTCAACGTATCCATCGACGGCTGGAACTGGCCAGAGGTAGACGGAGTGCTCAACTCAGAGGATGAGATCAAGTTCGTCCTCTGGAACGAGACCGACGAGTGGGAGATGGACGTCAGACAGATGGACGGAACCCACACACAAACCGACCTCAAAGCGGCACTCAACGCAACAGGCTTCTACAACGAAGCATGGTGGGTCGTGCCCGACGAGGACACCCTCAGCAAAGGTTCCTACTATATCAACGCCACCATCGAGGCAGACAACGACCAGGAATACTTCATGCAGCTAGAGTTCGTCATCGGCGACGTACACGTGTACTCTGCACCCAGGAAGGCGACCTTCAGAATCGGCGACACCGTATCCTTCAAGATACAGCACACGTTCGGCAACGACGCCAACCAGCAGATCAAGAGCGGAGACATAAAAGTCTACGACCCAGACGATGAACTGTACTGGGACGGCGACCAGCTCAACACATGGAGCAAGGTCGAGACCTGGTACGAGAGCCCCACATCTTCGCAGACGGCCTCAGGAAACCCGATGGTATTGCTTGACGACGCGCCTCTAGGGACATGGTCCTACAAGTGGCGTGAGAAGGACGGCGACACCATCAAGGAAGGCACCTTCAACGTGGAGGCGTCCTCCGCGGACATCATCGGCGAGCAGATCGAGGATCTGAACAGCGCCATCGATGACCTGACGAGCGACATCTCGAGCGTCACAGACGCGGTCGCAGGCGTACAGAACAACATCAACAGCGCCATCCAGGCAGCCAACGCAGCCGTCGACGCAGCCAACTTAGCCGTCGAGGCAGTCAACGCGGTAGCGTCGACAGCCGGAGAAGCAGCGACGGCAGCCCAGCAGGCAGCTGACGCAGCATCCGACGCCAAGGACGCGGCAAGCGGACTGACCACACTCGTATACGGCGCCATCGGCGCAAGCCTAGTAGCAGCATTAGCAGCCATCGTATCCCTCATGCAGATAAGCAGAAGGATCGCAGGCTAAACAGCCAATAAAACCCCTTTTATTTTTATTCTCTTCTACAAACAGAGCATACTGTGCTTAGCCTCTCGGCGTGAAGGGAACCCCCATCAGGAGGTCCACCAGAGAGTAGAGCCGAGCCCTGTCGAAACCCTCCGTGCCGAAGTCCGTCATCTCGAGGCACTCGGACCCCACGAGAGCCATCAACGCCTCCAACTGCTGGCCCAGACGCCTCTCGTCGGAGTCATCCACGGCACCCGTGACCCCGGACAGCTCCCTGTTACGCAATAGGAACAATGTCGATACGAAGAGGTGGTGGTACTTGGCGTTGAACCACTCGACTTGGTGGGACGATGCCTCCGTGACCCCCTGCAGCACCACCTCGAGGAGCCCAGCCGCCTCGCCCTTCATCTCCACGACGTGCCTCCTCCCGAGCTCCGATTCAAGCCCGTCGAGGCTGAACCTGTAGTGGCTGGAGCCGAGGGCCTCCACCTCGCTTTGAACCGTCCTCATCCTCCCCCGTGTGTCGTGCAGGTGCCGCCACTCTATCTCCCCGCCGAGGCCTGCCGTGAAGTCGAAGAGAAGGTCGACGATCTCCAGGTCCTGGTAGAGCATGTTGAGCTGGAGCTCCCGGGTCTCCATGTACTCGCTCATCTGCCTCCGCAGCTGCTCCTCCCGCCTGGCTATGT